>NZ_JAAKOE010000006.1:0-236303 GCF_049171255.1 Aeromonas sp. 603757
TGGTGCGCCCGAGAGGATTCGAACCTCTGACCACCTGGTTCGTAGCCAGGTACTCTATCCAGCTGAGCTACGGGCGCAAATGGCGGAGAAGGGGGGATTCGAACCCCCGATGCGGGTATAAGCCGCATACTCCCTTAGCAGGGGAGCGCCTTCAGCCTCTCGGCCACCTCTCCGTTTGCGGGGCTGATAATACTTCACAGGGATTTTTAGTCAAACACTTTTTTGGAGAAAAAAGTGCGTTCGCTCAGCATTTGGTCAAAGCGTGGAATATTCAAACAATATCGGCACTTATCCCGCAGTTTCGCGCCCTGCAGGGCAATTTCAGGGGGCCGGAAAAACAAAAGGCGACACATGAGGTGTCGCCTTGTCACAGCCATGAAAGTGGCTTAGAAGCCCGGTTGGCCCGGAACTTTCTCGGCCTGGATGCGCTGGTAGATCTCTTCGCGGTGTACGGAGACCTCTTTCGGCGCGTTAACACCGATACGGACCTGGTTGCCTTTAACGCCCAGTACGGTGACAGTTACTTCATCACCAATCATCAGGGTTTCCCCAACACGACGAGTCAAAATAAGCATTCGCTTGCTCCTGTATCCTGTTTTGTTTTTATATCGATATGCGACATTATCTAACAAAGATACCGATATGGTAAATGGTTGAAACTAAATCAATCAGAGATTGTTAGCCCAAGGGCTGCTCTTGCGGTGCCTGATCCAACCCGAAAGCCGCGTGCAGGGCTCGCACCGCCAACTCCAGATACTTCTCGTCAATCACCACAGAGATTTTGATTTCAGAGGTCGAGATCAACTGCATGTTGATCCCCTCCTCGCCCAATACCTTGAACATGGTGCGCGCAACACCGGGATGGTTCCACATGCCGACACCGACAATGGAAACCTTGGCAATTTCGCCATTTCCCTGCACGCAGGAGGCGCCAAGTTCGGTGGCGGTCTCCTCCAGCAGTGCCCGGGCGCGGCGATAGTCGTCACGATTCACCGTGAAGGTGAAGTCGGCGGTGCCATCTCCCAGGGTGTTCTGCACAATCATGTCGACATCAATGTTGGCGTCGCTGATCGGATTCAGGATCTGCGCGGCAACGGTTGGTCTGTCCGGCACGCCCAGAATGGTCAGGCTGGCCTCGTTGCGGTTAAAAGCGATCCCGGATACCAGGGGAGCTTCCATCCTATCACCTCCATATGTGATTAAGGTTCCCTCTCCATCGATAAAGCTCGACAGCACCCGCAGCGGGACGCGGTACTTGCCCGCAAACTCCACCGAGCGGATCTGCAGCACCTTGGCGCCGAGACTGGCCATCTCCAGCATCTCCTCGAAGGTGATGGTATCGAGACGGCGCGCCTTGGGCTCGATGCGCGGATCCGTGGTATAGACCCCATCCACATCGGTAAAGATCTGGCACTCATCGGCCTTGATGGCCGCCGCCACGGCAACCGCCGTGGTATCCGAACCGCCGCGGCCTAGGGTCGTGATAGCGTTATGCTCGTCACGGCCCTGGAAACCGGCGATCACCACCACCTTGCCCGCAGCCAGTTCGGCATGAACCAGCTCGGTGTCGATGTGGGTGATGCGCGCCTTGCCATAGGCGGAATCGGTATGAATCCGCACCTGATCACCGGTCATCGAGACTGCCGGGCAACCGCGTTTGTTCAACGCGATGGCCAGCAGCGCTATGGTGACCTGCTCACCGGTGGAGACCAGCACATCCATCTCGCGCCGGTTGGCATCAGGATCCAGCTGCTGGGCCATGCCCAGCAACCGGTTGGTTTCGCCCGACATGGCGGAGACAACCACCACCACGTCGTGTCCCTGGGCGCGGGTCTGCTCGACCCGCTCAGCTACCGCCTCGATCCGCTCCAGTGTGCCGACCGAGGTGCCGCCGTACTTCTGTACATAGAGTGCCACAGATCACCTCGCCCGATTACAGGCGCTCTTCCAGCCAGGAGTGAACGGATTGCAGCGCTGCCGGCACCGCCTCAGGCTGGGTACCACCCGCCTGTGCCATGTCCGGACGGCCACCGCCCTTGCCACCCACCTGCTGGGCCACCAAATTGACCAGCTCACCGGCCTTGACCTTGCCGGTCAGGTCATTGGTGACACCCGCGATCAGATTGACCTTGCCGTCGGCACAGGTCGCCAGCAATACGACACCGGACTTCATCTGGTTCTTAAGCTCGTCCAGCATGCCGCGCAGAGATTTCGGATCGGCCCCTTCCAGCGCTGCAACCAGCACCTTCTGACCGTTGATCTCGATCACCTGACCCAGCAGGTCGTTACCGGCCTGAGCGGCCAGCTTGGCCTTGAGCTGCTCCAGCTCGCGCTCCATCATCTTGGCCTTGTCCAGCATCTGGCGAACCTTGTCGGCGATGCAGAACTGGTCGCCTTTCACCAGGGCAGCAGCCTCTTCGATCTGCTCGCCAACCTGGTGCATGAAGTCGATGGCCGCTTTGCCGGTCACCGCTTCGATACGGCGCACGCCAGCAGCAATACCGCTCTCGGCGATGATCTTGAAGAAGCCGATATCACCGGTACGCTTGGCGTGAGTACCGCCGCACAGCTCGGTGGAGTAGTCGCCCATGCGCACCACGCGCACGTCGTCTTCATATTTTTCACCAAACAGAGCCATGGCACCGGCGGACTTGGCCGCTTCCAGATCCATCAGCTGGGTGGTGATTTCGTGGTTGGCGCGGATCTGGTTGTTGACCAGCTCCTCGACCCGGCGAATGGTCGCCATGGTCAGCCCCTCGAAGTGGGAGAAGTCGAAACGCATGCGCTCGGCTCCAACCAGAGAACCTTTCTGGGTGACGTGCTCGCCCAGAGCCTGACGCAGAGCTGCGTGCAGCAGGTGAGTCACGGAGTGGTTCAGGGCGATGGCCTGACGACGGTCAGCGTCTACCACGGCCTCAACCTCGGCCCCTTTCTCCAGGGTGCCCAACTCCATATAACCCTTGTGGATGATCGCCTTGCCCGCTTTCAGGGTATCAGTCACGGCAAAGATGCCGTCGTCCACTTTCAGGGTACCGCTGTCGCCAATCTGGCCGCCGGACTCGGCGTAGAAAGGGGTCTCTTCCAGCACGATGACAGCTTCGTCACCGGCGATGAGACCGCTCACCTCTTCCACACCCTTGTAGATACCGACCACGCGGGTACGCTCGGTCAGGGTCTTGTAACCGGTGAAGGGGGTCTCGAAGTCGAGCTTGAGCATCTCGTTGTAGTTCACGCCGAAGCTGGAGGCTTCCTTGGCACGAGCACGCTGCTTCTCCATCTCGGCCTTGAAGCCCTCTTCGTCGATGCCGATCTCGCGCTCGCGCACCACGTCGGCAGTCAGGTCGGCCGGGAAGCCGTAAGTGTCGTAGAGCTTGAAGACCACTTCGCCCGGAATAACCTTGGCATCGCCCAGGTTGGCCAGAGCATCTTCCAGCAGCAGCAGACCGCGATCCAGCGTGCGGACGAACTGCTCCTCTTCGATGCGCAGCACTCGCTCGACCAGCGGCAGCTGGGCGATCAGCTCGGCAGCGACGTCTTTCATCTGCACCGCCAGCTCGGCAGCCAGTTTGTAGAAGAAGACATCGGTAGCGCCCAGCTTGCGACCGTGACGCACGGCGCGGCGGATGATGCGACGCAACACATAGCCACGACCTTCGTTGGACGGCATCACGCCATCTGCCACTAGGAAGGCGCAGGAGCGGATGTGGTCAGCGATGACGCGCAGGGACTGGTTGCTCAGATCGGTGGTGCCGACAATCTCGGCCGCTTTCTTGATCAGCGCCTGGAAGATGTCGATTTCATAGTTGGAGTGGACACCCTGCATGATGGCGGAGATACGCTCCAGACCCATGCCGGTATCCACGGACGGACGGGGCAGCGGCTCCATGGTGCCGTCAGCCTGACGGTTGAACTGCATGAACACCACGTTCCAGATCTCGATGAAACGGTCGCCATCCTCTTCCGGTGAGCCGGGACGGCCACCCCAGATGTGATCGCCGTGGTCGTAGAAGATCTCGGTGCAGGGACCGCACGGACCGGTATCGCCCATCGCCCAGAAGTTGTCGGAAGCGTACGGTGCCCCCTTGTTGTCACCGATGCGTACGATGCGATCGGCCGGCACACCGACCTCTTTTTCCCAGATGTCGAAAGCTTCATCGTCAGTCGCGTAGACGGTCACCAGCAGGCGCTCTTTCGGCAGCTGCAGCACCTCGGTCAGGAAACCCCATGCAAACTTGATGGCATCCTGTTTGAAGTAGTCGCCGAAGCTGAAGTTGCCCAGCATTTCGAAGAAGGTGTGGTGACGAGCGGTATAGCCGACGTTTTCCAGATCGTTGTGCTTACCACCGGCACGCACGCAACGCTGGGAAGTCGTCGCGCGATTGTAGGCACGCTTGTCTGCGCCAAGGAACACGTCCTTGAACTGGTTCATACCCGCGTTGGTAAACAACAGGGTCGGGTCGTTATGCGGTACCAGCGAGCTGGAGGAGACAACCTGGTGCCCCTGGGAACGGAAATACTCGAGAAACGCAGCGCGAATCTCTGACGTGGACATATACATGGAAAATCCTGCTTGATTCGAATACGGACTTTTAACCGCATTAATGTAAGTTTTCTGCGGGGTAAAGTAAAACGGACAGGGCCGCCACGGGCGAAAAAGCGCACATAAACGGGCCAGAAAAGAGCGCCACTGCTCACAGTGGCTTTTTTCACTGTCGAGAGGCAAAAAAGCAGCGCATAAAGAGAGATGAGATGAACAAAAGGCTGCTTTTTCGGGATTGTGCGCGCAAGCTACTGAGCCGGCAGGAAAAACATACAAAAAGGAGAGCTGAAACGACTGTTGCCACGCAGTGGCGTTACTCTTCCCGCTCCTGCAGGGCAGAGATAGCGTAATGTGCCTGATCCTGGGTAAAGCCGCGCCCCAGCAGATATTTGAGCCACTTCATTCGCAGCTTGAAATCGGCCAGATCGGCCACCCGGGCGCGCCGTTCGAGCAGGGCAAACGCCAGTTCGAACCAGTCCAGCTCCGGCTGATCGAATGCGGCATCAATCTGCATATCGTCGAGCCCCTTGCGGCGCAGATCGAAACGGATCTTGATGGGGCCATGGCCCTTGGCGGCACCGGCCCGTACAGCCATACCGCCGTAACGTTCGTCATTGACCCAGTTGTAACCGCGGCAGTAGTCGACCACCGCCTCGATCACCTCTTCATTGAAGCCCTGCTGGCGCAGCCGGTTGGCCAGCTCTGACTCGGCACTCTCGCGACGGGCCAGACTGCGCATGGCATAAGCACGGGCAGCGGCCAGCTGCTCGGCAAAGGTCGGTTCGGCAGGCTCGACCGGTTCGGTAACGGATTCATCAACCATCATAAATAACAAGGCCGGGTATCTACCCGGCCTTCCTTTGTTCCTTATTCGAACTCTTGTTCGCTTTCGGCATCGAACTCGTCTGCCTCAACCGGTGCAGCCTTGTCATCGACTGGCACGGCACCGGAGAGCAGCAGCTCGCGCAGACGAGCCTCCACTTCACCAGCCATCACCTTGTTCTCGGCGAACAGCTTCATCACGTTGGCCTTGCCCTGACCGATCTTCTCGCCGTTGTAGCTGTACCAGGCGCCGGCCTTGTCGATCAGCTTGTGCTTGACACCGAGATCCACCAGCTCGCCCTCTTTGGAGATACCGGCACCGTAGAAGATCTGGAATTCAGCCTGCTTGAAGGGCGGGGCCACCTTGTTCTTGACCACTTTGACGCGGGTCTCGTTACCGACCACTTCGTCGCCTTCCTTGATGGCGCCGATACGACGGATATCCAGACGCACGGAGGCGTAGAACTTGAGCGCGTTACCACCTGTGGTGGTCTCCGGGCTACCGAACATGACGCCGATCTTCATCCGGATCTGGTTGATGAAGATGCACAGGCAGTTGGCGTTCTTGATGTTGGCGGTCAGTTTGCGCAGCGCCTGGGACATCAGACGGGCCTGCAGACCAACGTGGGAGTCACCCATCTCCCCTTCGATTTCCGCTTTCGGGGTCAGGGCCGCCACGGAGTCGACGATGATAACGTCAACCGCATTGGAGCGAACCAGCATGTCGCAGATCTCCAGCGCCTGTTCACCGGTATCCGGCTGAGAGATGAGCAAGTCGTCGACGTTGACGCCCAGCTTGGCAGCATAGATAGGGTCGAGGGCGTGTTCCGCATCGACGAAGGCACAGGTTTTGCCCTTCTTCTGGGCTTCCGCGATCACCTGCAGGGTGAGTGTGGTTTTACCGGAAGATTCCGGGCCGTAGATTTCGACGATACGGCCACACGGCAGACCGCCAATGCCCAGCGCCACGTCCAGCGAGAGGGAACCGGTGGAGATGGCTTCGATATCCATGGTCTTGCTGTCGCCCAGACGCATGATGGAACCTTTGCCGAACTGCTTTTCAATCTGACCCAGCGCAGCCGCCAGTGCCTTCTGTTTGTTCTGATCCATGCCAATCTCCGCTGGAAATCGTGAGTAAGAAGTGAAGTTGGGCTAAGTATACTGTCTATTCATACAGTATCAAGCCCAATTTATCTGAGCAGGGCCAACAGACCCGACAAGGCCTGTCTCACCGCCTGCTGGCGCACCTGTCGGCGATCCCCGTCGAAGCGGGCGAGCAGGGAGTGGTGACGACCGTTGCGGTCGGCCCAGGCGAACCAGACGGTGCCGACCGGCTTGCCCTCGGTGGCGCCGCCGGGGCCGGCGATGCCGCTGATAGCAACGCTGATGGAGGCAGACGAGTGAGCCAGCGCGCCGCGGGCCATCTCCAGCACCACAGCCTCGCTCACTGCACCGTGCTGATCCAGGCTCTCGCTGCTCACCCCCAACATCTGCTGCTTGGCCTCGTTGGTGTAGGTGACAAAACCACGATCGAACCAGCCGGAGCTACCTGCGATGTCGGTAATAGCCGTAGCCACCCCGCCGCCGGTACAGGATTCGGCGGTCGCAGCCAGCCAGCCCCGCTGACCGAGGGCCCGTCCCAGCTCGATGGCAAGGTGCTCTATCTCTGCATCCAGTTTCATCACGACTCCTTCTGATCCGCTCAAGAGGCACATTATGCGATCCCGCTAGCGCCGCCCGCAACCACGGCAGACCGCCCTTGCCTGCCGCAATGTGAGGTGCCGCACCGGCGTCATGCCTTCAATAGCGCAGAGCAGCTGCGCCCGGAACACCCGCTCCCCCGCCGCGGCGCTTATGTGTAGAATGGCGTCATCAAGCTCAAGGCTCATCACCGCAGACACTGGCCCGCAGAGGCCCCTTCTGGAACAGAACATGACCGCACAACACCAAGCCAGCGGCGCCACAAGCTCCGCTCCCGGCGCCAATCTGAGCGCCCACACGCCCATGATGCAGCAGTACCTTGGCCTCAAGGCCGAGAACCCGGAGATCCTGCTGTTCTACCGGATGGGCGACTTCTACGAGCTGTTCTATGACGATGCCCGCAAGGCCTCCCAACTGCTCGATATCTCCCTGACCAAACGTGGCCAGTCGGCGGGCAGCCCCATCCCGATGGCGGGGGTGCCCTATCACGCCATCGAGGGTTATCTGGCCAAGCTGGTACAGCTCGGCGAGTCGGCCGCCATCTGCGAACAGGTGGGGGATCCCGCCACCAGCAAGGGGCCGGTGGAACGCAAGGTTATTCGCATCATCACCCCGGGGACCGTCTCCGACGAGGCTTTGCTCAGCGAGCGACAGGACAACCTGATCGCCGCCGTCTATCACGATGGCCGCCGCTTCGGCTATGGCACCATGGACATCGGCTCCGGCCGCTTCTTCATCAACCAGTTCGAGAAAGAAGAGACCCTGCTGGCTGAGCTGCAGCGCACCAATCCGGCCGAGCTGCTCTACCCGGAATCCTTCGAGTTCCTGCACCATATCGAGGGTCGCCGCGGCCTGCGTCGTCGCCCGGAGTGGGAGTTTGAGCTGGGCACCGCACGCAAGCTGCTCTGCCAGCAGTTCGGCACCCAGGATCTGGTGGGATTTGGCGTCGACAAAAGCGAGACCGCCCTGTGCGCCGCTGGCTGCCTGATGCAGTACGTCAAGGATACCCAGCGCACCGCCCTGCCCCACATCCGCAACGTACGCCTTGAACAGCCGGATCATGCGGTCATCATGGATGCCGCCACCCGCCGCAATCTGGAGCTGACCCAGAATCTGGCCGGTGGCTATGAAAATACCCTGGCCGAGGTGCTGGATCGCACCGCCACTCCCATGGGCAGCCGGCTGCTCAAGCGCTGGATCCACCAGCCGATCCGCGATCGGGTGATCCTGAAAGGTCGCCAGAGCACCATCCATACGCTTATCGAGCAGAACCTCTACGACGAGCTGGGCGGTCTGCTTCGCCAAGTCGGCGATGTAGAACGGGTACTGGCCCGTCTCGCCCTGCGCTCGGCCCGCCCGCGCGACCTCACCCGGCTGCGGCAGGCTTTTGCCCAGCTGCCCGAGCTACAGCGCCTGCTGGCGGACAACGAACACGAAGCGGTGCAACAGCTGGCCGAGCGGGCCAGCACCTTCCCCGAGCTGCTCGACCTGCTGGAACGCGCGGTGATGGAGGTGCCGCCGGTGCTGATCCGCGATGGCGGTGTTATCCGTGACGGCTTCAATCAGGAGCTGGACGAGCTGCGGGATCTTGCCAACGGCGCTACCGCCAGCCTCGCCCGCATCGAGGAGCGGGAGAAGCTGCTGACCGGCATCAACACCCTCAAGGTGGGTTACAACAAGGTGCACGGCTTCTATATCGAGGTGAGCCGCGCCAACAGCCATCTGGTGCCGGCCCACTACATCCGCCGCCAGACCCTCAAGAACAACGAACGCTACATCATCGATGAGCTGAAGAAGTACGAGGACAAGGTGCTCACCGCCCAGTCCCAGGCGCTGGCGCTGGAGAAACGGCTCTACGAAGAGCTGCTCGATACTCTGCTGCCCCACCTCGGCGATCTGCAGGATTCCGCCGCCGCACTGGCGGAGCTGGACGTGCTGGCCAATCTGGCCGAGCGGGCCGAGACCCTCGACTATCGCTGCCCGACCCTCATCGACGAAGATCAGATCATCATCGAGGCGGGCCGCCATCCGGTGGTTGAGCAGGTGATGACAGATCCCTTTATCGCCAACCCTATCCGGCTGGAGCGGGAGCGGCGGATGCTGATCATCACAGGCCCCAACATGGGCGGTAAATCGACCTATATGCGCCAGACCGCGCTCATCGTGCTGCTGGCTCATATCGGTGCCTTCGTGCCCGCCGACAACGCCCGCATCGGCCCCATCGACCGCATCTTCACCCGCATCGGAGCGTCGGATGATCTGGCATCGGGAAGATCCACCTTTATGGTGGAGATGACCGAGACCGCCAATATCCTCAACAACGCCACCGCCCGCAGTCTGGTGCTGATGGACGAGATTGGCCGCGGCACCAGCACCTACGACGGCCTCTCGCTGGCGTGGGCCTGTGCCGAACAGCTGGCGAGCAAGATTGGCGCCTACACCCTGTTTGCCACCCACTACTTCGAGCTGACCCGCTTGCCGGAGCTGATGAGCGGGCTGGCCAACGTCCATCTCGATGCGGTGGAACACGGCGACACCATCGCCTTTATGCACGCGGTGCAGGAAGGCGCGGCCAGCCGCTCCTACGGTCTGCAAGTGGCAGCGTTGGCCGGGGTGCCGAAATCGGTGATCCAGCAGGCCCGTCACAAACTGCATGAGCTGGAGAGCGCCACCCCGGTCGCCGCCGGTGAAAGCCGCCCGGCTCCGGTGACCCTCGCCCCGCAGCCTCATCCGGTGGTGGAAGAGCTGGAAGCGCTGCGCCCGGACGAGCTCACCCCGCGCCAGGCACTGGACCTGCTCTATCGCCTCAAGCAGATGCTGTGAACAACCGCTGCGGCTCAGGTATGAAACAACTGGCCTGACGCTGTCATCATCAACAAAAGAGCCGCCCATCGGGCGGCTCTTTGCATCGTCTTTTTATAGAACCGTCAATCTATACTGGGCGCTGCCGCGATATGGGTCGCCTCTGACTGGTGGTCACCCTCCTTGATCCAGGCATCCAGCAAGGTATAAGCCACAGCCAGCACCACGGGGCCGATAAACAGACCGATGATCCCCATCGCCAGCAGGCCGCCGATAACCCCCACCAGAATGAGAATGAGGGGCAGATTGGCACCGCGTTTGATCAGGAAGGGACGCAGGAAGTTGTCCATTGTGCCGGCGATCAGCGACCAGACCAGCAGGAAGGTGCCCCAGGTAGTATCACCGCTCCAGTAGAGATAACCGACACAGGAGATCAGCACCGGAAAGGGACCTATCTGGGCGACGATGAGCAGGAACATTACCACCACCAGAACCATGGTGTAGGGGATGCCAGCGATCCACAGCCCCACCCCGGCCACCGAGGATTGCACCAGCGCAGTAACCACCACCCCCATGGCCACGGCGCGGATCGCCTGGGAAGCCAGCACGGTCGCATTGTCACCGCGATCCCCGGCCAGCCGGTGGGCAAAGCGGCGAATGCCGGTCGCCACCACTTCACCGGAGTGATAGAGCAGACCACAGATACCGACCGTCAGCAGGAAGTGGACCAGCAGCATGCCCAGATTACCGGCCTGAGCAGCCAGCCAGCGCGCCGTCTGGCCGAAGTAGGGCGCCAGTTTGGCAAACAGCACCTGACCACCGCTCGCCAGAATTTGCTGCCAGAAGTCATAGAGCTTGCCGCCCACCAGCGGGATCTGCTGCAACCAGAGCAGCTCGGGCGGAGGCGACTGGCTGATATTGGTCCCCAGTTCGATCAGCATGGGGGCTTTCTCCGCCACATTGGCCAGTGTCATAAAGAGCGGAATGACAAACATCAGCAATAGCACCAGGCTCATAAAGAGAGCGGCCAGCGCACGCTTGCCCCACAGCAACCGCTGCACCATCAACATCAGTGGCCAGGTAGCGATGGTGATCATGGTGGCCCACACCAGTGCGGGCAGGAAGGGGCGCAGCACCATAAAGCAGGAGATGATCAGGAGGCTGAGAAACAGCACCCCCAAGGTTATCTTGGCCAAATCCACTTTTTTCATATTCATAGAGTTCCCCTTGCAGGGCGTCCGCCCCTGGGTCGTGAGTCTTGTTTCAAGAGAGAGAGTATCCACCAGAGGCCGACGCTCAACCAGAGCCCCAGCCCGAAAAAGAGCACAAACTGTCCGAGCAGTATGATCAACGAGCTACTGGTTAGCAGCGGCAACAGCCACAGGCCGGCACCGATCAGCAAGCCGCCCGCCAGCACGACGCCCCCTGTAAGCAGCGGGGGATAACCAGCACGAACGAGGGCAGCCTTTCCCCCGAGCCAGAGGCCCAGCGCTACCAGCCCGATACCGGTCAGATGGGCCGATTGGGTCAGCCCCCCGAGCGCCAGCGCCGCGGCAATCAGCAGCAACCAGCCTGCCCCACCCCCATCGGTACGCCAGCAGGGACAAGCAGCCAGCAGTATGGCGCCCATCAGCAGCCCCGCCGCTACGTCAGAGATAAAGTGCACCCCGAGCCAGACCCGCGCCAGACCTGTGGTCAGCGCCAGCAGCAGCGCCAGCGAATAGGCCAGCCCGCGCCGGGCAGGCCAGAGCCAGCCAAGCAGCGCCCCCCAGAACAGCAAGGCCGAGGCGGTATGGCCGCTCGGCATGCCAAAGCCTTGGGCACTCTGGGTTGCCAGTTCAGGTTGCAGATGGAAGGGGCGCGGCCAGCCGATCCCCTCCTTGCTTGCCTGCACCAGCAAGCCGAGCCAGAGCATGGCGAACAGCAGCTGGCGCAGTCGCGGCCACCCCAGCAGCGGGAGCAGCAAAGGTATCAGGGCAAGCTGAAAGCCGCCTGAACCAAACAGATTGCTGACCGACAGCCACCAGACATCGGGCCCCAGCCACTGTTGCAGGCTCAGCATCAGCGGGATCTCGACCTGATGCAGCGCATTGCCCTGCGCCACGAAATCGGCCTGCCAGTGCACCTCGCTCCCGGGCACCTTATCCAGTCGGGATTGCAGCCAGTCGAGCTGATCCGGAAAGCGACGCTGCTCGCGGGGAAGCTGGTCGATGGCGATCAGCCGGGCGTTAAGGATCTCTCCCCCCAGATTGGGGGCCTTCAGCAGCGAGACAAAATCGGAATCTTGCTGGGCGACGATAGGCTCCAGCGTGCGGCAGGCGAAGATAAGCGCCCGCTGCCAGCGGCCCAACTCCTGCACCACCTCCCCCCGCAAGCCGGTTTCTTCATAGAGTTCGCGCAGCGCCGCCTGCTGCGGGCTCTCGCCGCCATCTATATAGCCACCGCTCAGGCTGTAGCGGGAGGAGATGCGATCCTGCACCAGCAGCAGTTGATCCTGATGGCGGATGGCGCAGGCTGCTGCCGTCGGTGCCGCCGGTTCGGCGCTCAGGGCTGGCAGAGCGGCAAACAGCGCCAGCAAGAGTAAAAAGAGGGTTCTCGACATCAATTTGCTTTCCCTATGCACAATGGCGACAAGCCTCCCAGAAATCAGATAGTTGGGCAACGGTAGCGGCCGGATCGCCACCGTTCCCGCCGCGCTGGCGGTGCACGGAAGATTGCGATGAAGCAGGGCACTCCCTACTATTGGCGGCTATCTTCAATTTCATGCAGCAAACGCTGGAGCCCTCCATGAGACAGTTCGGCTTTTTCCTCGGCATCGCCATCGGTGTCATCCTGATCCTGTTCGGCAGCATCGTTATCTTTCAGGCCCTGCCTGCGGCACTGGACGTACTGGAGATGCCAAGCCGCATCCCGTTCGTGCGCGAGGTCTACACCTGGCTGATGACCAGCGCCAACGGCCTGACCGCCCAGCTGGAGCAGAACTTCCTGGAAGCGTTCCAGACCGTGCTCAAGCTGATCCTGCTCATCACCTTCATGTGGGTCTGCGTCAAGCTGGTCAACATGGGGGTGCTGATTATCCGCGCCGGGGTTGACCTCATCCGTACCGCCATCGCCCACAGCGAAAGGCAGAACGACCGCAATAAACCGGACTCTCGCGATCACTTCTGAGTTGCCGAGTTGCCGCCCCCAGAGAGGGGCGGCAGCATTATATGTACCCTATGACCCCATTCCCCGCCCCGGTGATACCCTATAAACCAGCGCCATTCCCTTGTTAATCAGCAAACTGCCCATATGTTGCATCACCTTGACATGGTTTGCGCCCCGCGCGGCGGCTGCCCGGTTTCTATCCCGACCCCGTGCTCTGGTATAATCGACCACCTCTTTTCCCCGTTATGGAGCCTGTTCATGCCCAATCATGCAGAAAGTGCCCTTGAGGTTCGTCTCGACAAGTGGTTGTGGGCAGCCCGTTTCTACAAGACCCGCTCCATTGCGCGGGATCAGATAGACGGGGGCAAGGTGCACTACAATGGTCAGCGCAGCAAACCGGGCAAACAGGTGGAAGTGGGTGCATTGATCCGCTTCTGGCAGGGGCAGGACGAACGCGAAGTGCGGGTGCTGGCCTTGAGCGAGCAGCGCAAATCGGCCCCGCTGGCCCAGCAGCTCTATGAAGAGACCGCCGAGAGCCAGAAAAAACGGGCCGAGAACAGCGAGGCGCGCCGCTTCAACAGCCAGTTTGCCCCCAGCCCCGAGCGCCGCCCCGACAAGCAGGAGCGACGCCAGTTGCTCAAGGTCAAACAGTACTGACCGACCCCGATTTGATACCGGGCTGGCATCAACCCCAGCCCGCCCGATTTACCTCACCGAAAAGCCAGGAATACATGATGAGCAACCAAGATCTGCTGTATCGCTATCTGTTTGAAGAGTACGAAGTGCGTGGCGAGCTGGTCCAGCTGGATCACACCTACCGCCACGTAGTGGAAGCCCAGAACTACCCGGTGCAGGTGCAAAAACTGCTGGGCGAGCTGCTGGTCGCCACCAGCCTGCTGACCGCCACCCTCAAGTTTGAAGGCTCCATCACAGTGCAACTGCAGGGCGATGGCCCGGTGCGTCTGGCCGTGATCAACGGTGACAACAACCAGCAGCTGCGCGGCGTGGCCCGCTATGAAGGCGAGCTGCCGAGCGATGGCAAGCTGCAGAGCCTGATTGGCAACGGCCAGCTGATCATCACCATCACCCCGGAGCAGGGCGAGCGCTATCAGGGCATCATCGCGCTGGATGCCGACACCCTGGCGGGCTGCCTGGAGCACTACTTTGCCCGCTCCGAACAGCTGGCCACCAAGCTGTGGATCCGCACCGGCTACCACGAAGGTGCGCCGCGCGCTGCCGGCATCATGCTGCAGGAGCTGCCCGCCCAGAGCGAGGATCACAGCAACGACTTCGATCACCTGACCCAGCTCACCAGCACCATCAAGGATGAAGAGCTGTTCGGCCTGCAGGCAGAAGAGATCCTCTACCGTCTCTACCATCAGGACAAGGTGCGGGTGTTCGATCCGCAGGCGGTCGAGTTCCGCTGCACCTGCTCCCGCGAGCGCTGCGAAGGGGCCCTGTTGCAGATAGAAAAGGAAGAGGTCATGGAGATGGTGCAGGAGCTCGGCAAGATCGACATGCACTGTGATTATTGCGGCGCCCAGTACCAATTTAATGGGATCGATGTCGAAACCCTGTTCAGCAGGGCTCCCGGCAATGATGCAAACCAGTTACACTAATTAAAGGCGGGCAAAACCCGCCTTTAACTTTAATAACAAAAAAATACCCTATTTTATAAAGTTTGATGGCGATCGCTAAACTCTACCACCTAAGTGATAGGATGACCGTCAGATAGAACCCTACCAACCTCTGAACCCAGGAGAATACAATGACAATCGTGGCAGAACCCACCCTGGCCCAACAATTAGGACTGGACCAGTACGGCATCAAAAACAGCCAAGAAATCGTTCGCAACCCCTCTTACGAGCAGCTTTTCGCCGAAGAGACACGCCCTGACCTGGAAGGGTTCGAGCGCGGTGTGGTGACCGAGCTGGGCGCAGTCAACGTCAACACCGGTATCTTCACCGGTCGCTCCCCGAAAGATAAATATATCGTCAAAGATGCCACTACCCAGGATACTGTATGGTGGTCTGACCAGGGTAAAAACGATAACAAAGCGATTACCCCGGAAGTGTGGTCACATCTGAAAGGGCTGGTCACCAAACAGCTCTCCGGCAAGCGCCTGTTTGTAGTCGACGGTTTCTGCGGTGCCAACCCGGATACCCGCCTGGCCGTGCGCATCATCACCGAGGTGGCCTGGCAGGCACACTTCGTGAAAAACATGTTCATCCGCCCGAGTGATGAAGAGCTGAAAACCTTCAAGCCTGACTTCGTGGTGATGAACGGTGCCAAGTGCACCAACCCGAACTGGAAGGAGCAGGGTCTCAACTCCGAGAACTTTGTTGCCTTCAACATGACCGAGAAGATGCAGCTCATCGGTGGCACCTGGTACGGTGGCGAGATGAAGAAGGGCATGTTCTCCATGATGAACTACTTCCTGCCCCTGCGCGGCATTGCCTCCATGCACTGCTCCGCCAACGTGGGTCAGGACGGCGACGTGGCCATCTTCTTCGGCCTCTCCGGCACCGGCAAGACCACCCTCTCCACCGATCCCAAGCGTCAGCTGATCGGCGATGACGAGCACGGCTGGGATGACCACGGCGTGTTCAACTTCGAAGGTGGCTGCTACGCCAAGACCATCAAGCTCTCCGAAGAGGCCGAGCCGGATATCTACCACGCCATCCGCCGCGATGCGCTGCTGGAGAACGTGACCGTTGCTGCCGATGGCACCATCGACTTCGATGATGGCTCCAAGACCGAGAACACCCGCGTCTCCTACCCCATCTATCACATCGACAACATCGTCAAGCCGGTCTCCAAGGCAGGTCACGCCACCAAGGTGATCTTCCTGACTGCCGACGCCTTCGGTGTGCTGCCTCCGGTCTCCAAGCTGACCAAGGAGCAGACCAAGTACCACTTCCTCTCTGGCTTCACCGCCAAACTGGCCGGTACCGAGCGCGGCATCACAGAGCCGACCCCGACCTTCTCCTCCTGCTTCGGCGCAGCCTTCCTCTCCCTGCATCCGACCAAGTACGGCCAGGAGCTGGTGAAACGGATGGAAGCGGCAGGTGCAGAAGCCTATCTGGTCAACACCGGCTGGAATGGCACCGGCAAGCGCATCTCCATCAAGGATACCCGCGCCATCATCGACGCCATCCTGGATGGCTCCATCGAGAAGGCCGAGACCAAGGTGCTGCCGATCTTCAATCTGGAGATCCCGACCGCGCTGCACGATGTGAACCCGGCGATCCTCGACCCGCGCGACACTTACGCCAACAAGGCCGAGTGGGATGCCAAGGCCGTCGATCTGGCAGGGCGTTTCATCAAGAACTTCGAGCGCTTCACCGACAATGAAGAGGGCAAGCGTCTGGTTGCGGCAGGCCCGCAGCTGTAACAGGCTCGCTTCGTATCAGTGACATCATGCCGGTCAGCCACGCTGACCGGCATTTTTGTTTTTGTGGAGCCCCGAACGCCGCCAACCACGCAGCAACAGCCCCCTAAACCTTGCCTTGCCAGCCCTGACGGGGTAGATTCAGCCAAACTTTATACAATATACAATTTTGTAACGCCCAATCGTGACCCGACCATGACCCCACCCTACAAGACCCGAACCCAGATGGTGATGGAAAACCTCCGTGGCCGGATCCTCCGTGGGGAGTTCCCCGCCGGCGCCCCCTTGCGTCAGGACGCCATTGCCAAAGAGCTGGCGGTGAGCCGCATTCCGGTGCGCGAAGCCCTGATGCAGCTGGAAGCGCAGGGGCTGGTGAAGTTCGAAGCCCATCGCGGCGCCGTGGTCACCATGCTGGACGCCTCGGCCATCGAAGAGCTCTTTTATTTGCGAGCGCTGCTGGAAGCCGATACCCTGTTTCACGCCGTCGACAAGATGACGGAAGCCACCTTCGCGCAAGCGGAGGCGATCCTCGCCCAGTTTGATCACGCCCTGGAGTCAGGCACCCAGATCGAACATTGGGCCGAGTTGAACCACAGCTTTCACGCCACCCTCTATCAGGCAGCCGGTCGCCCCCAGGCACTTGAACTGATCGCCCAGATCAATCTGAGCTGTGACCGCTATGTCCGCTTCGAGCTGCTCTTTGCCAGCGACGGGGTGGACAAGGCGGAGCGTGAACACGCCCAATTGCTGGAACTGTGCCGCGCCCGGCGCAAGCACGAGGCGGTGGTGCTGCTCAGGCAGCATATCGAAGCGGCAGGTCAGTCGATCAAGCGGATCCTGGCCAGCGGCCATAAAAACTGAACACTCATATAGCAACCATCTGGCACTAACGACATGAATAATTTCGAGATAATTGAAACCCGCGTCGCCCAAGTCAGGGCCGAGCTGGCCATGCAGGAGTTGGACGCCTTTATCGTCCCCCACGATGATGAGCACCTCGGCGAGTACATCCCCGCCTATGCCGAGCGGCTTGACTGGATCACCGGTTTCAACGGCTCTGCCGGGGTCGCCATCATCATGGCACAGCGGGCAGCCCTCTTTGTCGATGGTCGCTATACGGTGCAGGCGCGGATGCAAACCCCCGCCGAACTGTTCGAATTCCTCCACCTCATTGAAAATCCCCATGTCCAGTGGCTGGCCGAGCAACTGCCGTCAGGCTCCCGGGTTGGCTTCGATGCCCGCCTGCACAGCCTGACCTGGTACAAGCATGCCAAGGCCGTGCTGGCCGATCGCGGTATCGAGCTGATCCGCGTCGAGCAGAACCCCATCGACCTGAACTGGAGCGATCGCCCGGAGCCGACCAAGAGCCCGGTCATCCTCTACAGCGAGGAACTGGCGGGCCAGTCCAGCCAGTCCAAACGTGAACAGCTGGCCAGCGATCTGCGCAAACGCGGGCTGGATGCGGTGCTGCTGACCCAGGCCGAGCCCATCAACTGGCTGCTCAACCTGCGCGGCCGCGACATCGACCGGCTGCCGGTGGTGCTGGGCTTTGCGGTGCTCTACGCCAACACCAGCATGGATTTCTTCGTCGATACCGACAAGATTGACTGCTTCGCCTTCACCCAGCACGTGGGACAGGATGTCTCCGTCTACCCCATCGACAAGCTGGGCGACGTGTTGCAGCGCATCGGTGAAGATCAGCAGAAGGTGCTGGCCGATCCGGACAGCGCCAACGCCTGGACCCAGCTCGTCATGGAGGAGGCGGGCGCCATTCTGGTGGCAGGGCAAGACCCCACCATGCTGCCGAAAGCGTGCAAGAACGAGATCGAGCTGACCGGCATGCGTGCAGCCCATTTGCGCGATGGCGTGGCCATGACCCGCTTCCTCGCCTGGCTGGATCGGCTGATCGCCTCCGGCGAGTTCGAGGGGGTGGATGAAGGCACTCTGGCCGATCAGGTGGAAGCGTTCCGCCGCGAGCAGGAGCACTACGTCGAGCCGAGCTTCGATACCATCTCCGCGCTCGGCCCCAACGCCGCCATGTGCCACTACCACCACACCAACGGCACCCCGCGCGCGTTTGGCCAGGACAGCCTCTATCTGCTGGACTCCGGCGCCCAGTATATGGATGGCACCACCGACATCACCCGCACCATCAAGGTGGGTGAGGTGAGCGACGAGCAGAAAGCGATGTTTACCCGGGTGCTGCAGGGTCATATCGCGCTGGATCAGGCCCGCTTCCCGCGCGGCACCGCCGGTATCCAGCTCGACGTGCTGGCCCGCATGCCACTGTGGCAGGCCGGTTACAACTACGACCACGGCACCGGTCACGGCGTCGGCCACTTCCTGAGTGTCCACGAAGGGCCCCAGCGCATCGCGCCGAAAGGGAGCATGGTCGCCCTGCAACCGGGCATGGTGCTCTCCAACGAGCCGGGCTACTACCGCGAAGATGGCTTCGGCATCCGCTGCGAAAACCTGGTAGTGGTGACCGAGCTGGAACAGGTTGGCGAGCTGCCGATGCTCGGCTTCGAGCGCCTGACATACGTGCCGTTCGATACCCGCCTGATCGATCGCAGCCTGCTGAGCCCGGCCGAATTCCGCTGGATCAACGAATACCACGTCGAGGTGTTCCGCCGCCTGAGCCCGCTGCTCGAGGGCGAGGATCTCGCCTGGCTGGAGCAGGCAACCAGCCTCATCTGATGACACAGGGCCTGCGGGCCCTGTTTTTTATCCCCCCCTTTTGACCTGTATCAACACCCCAAGCGAGCAGGTCAGGACAATGGCGGCCATGAAAAGTCATCATGCCAGCCCAGCCCGGGGCTCACACGCCGCAGCCAGCAAAAAGGCGAGTGACCATCCCAGACTCATGCGCGAGCAGCAGACGGTCAGCGCCATGATCCGCCTCTACTGCCAGCACCATCATCAGGATCCCCATTGCCGCCACTGTCGCCAGTTGCGGGATTTCGCCCATCAGCGCCTTCGTCGCTGCCGTTATGGCCACGGCCACAAACCCACCTGCGCCAACTGCAATATCCACTGCTACGCCCCGGCGATGCGCAAACAGATCCAGCAGGTGATGAAGTGGAGCGGCCCGCGCATGTTGCTGCGCCACCCCTGGCTCACCCTCCGCCACCTGCTCGACGGCTTGCGCAAGGCCCCCAAACTGCCCCAGAGCCTCCCGCTGCCGCCATAACCGCCAATCCCTTGCATCCGGCAGGGGATGACCACTACCCTATGACTCCTTTTCTGCCGTTGGCCCCAAGGTCAGCGGCGTTGCCGATCCGTTTGCTGCCGATGGAGTCCTGATGCACCACAACCCGCCCCTGCTACGCACCGCCACCCACAATGACATGCACGCCATCTGGCAGATCGATGCCAAAGTGTTTGGTGAAGATGTCTATCCCGCCTTCTTCTTCCGTCAGGCGATGGATTTATGGCCCGAGTTGTTGCTGGTGGCCGAATACGAGGGGCAACTGGTGGGTTATGTGCTGGGTGGCTTTGGTCAGGAGCGGTCGCAAGGCTGGGTGCTCTCGCTGGCGGTGCTGCCCGAGGCGCGCGGTTTCGGCCTCGCGGAGCGGATGATGCGCCAGATGGAGGCCAACCAGCAGGCGCTGCAGATAAGCGAACTGCGGCTCACGGTCGATCCGGCCAATCCGGCCCAGCGCCTCTACTACCGTCTTGGCTATCAACTAGTTGAAGAGGTCGCCGACTACTTCGGCCCCGGCGAGGATCGGCTTGTGCTGGTTAAAACCCTCTCCGGTACAGCTGCGATTCAAGGATAAAACCGGTTACAGAACGCATAATTGGTTACATTTTGCCGATTTCATGTCCCGCTTGCTTGGAGTAAAGTTCAATTCATCAAACTGATTGTTTGAATTCTATTCAGCCTTGGAGGCCCATCATGTTGAAACGTATGACCCTTATTGCCCTGCTGGCCGCCACTACCGTCACCGGTTGCGCCAACAGCGATGTCTACTCTGGCGATGTCTACACCAAAGACCGTGCCAAGCAGGTACAAACCGTCAGCTATGGCACCATCATCTCCACCCGCCCGGTGAAGATCCAGGCTGATGAAAACTCCCTGATTGGCACTATTGGCGGTGCCGTGGTCGGCGGCCTGCTGGGCAGCACCATAGGCGGCGGCACCGGCCGTGATATCGCCACAGCTGGTGGCGCCATTGCCGGCGCGGCAGCCGGCAAGGCCGCTGGCGACAAACTCAACCAGGTCGACGGAGTCGAGCTGGAGATCAAGAAAGAGAACGGCGAAGCCATCGTGGTGGTACAAAAAGCCAGCCCCACCTTCGTGCCGGGCGCGCGGGTACGCATGACCCAGGGCAATGGCAGCATCAACGTGGCCGTCGTGAATTAAGCGTGTGAACCAAGGTTTCGCCACCCTCGAGCCATAAAAAAACCGCCGGTTCCGGCGGTTTTTTGTTGTCTGACGTTCGGGATTACATGCTGTAAGCCTTCTCGCCGTGGGAGGTGACATCCAGCCCTTCCCGCTCGGCATCGCCATTGACCCTCAGCCCGATCAGCATGTCGACCGCCTTGAAGGCAATCGCCGCCACGGCACCGGACCAGAGCAGGGTGACACCGACCCCGATGGCCTGGATCTTCACCTGAGTCAGAATGGAGTAGCCATCGGCAACCTGATTGGTGACATAGTCCCACACCCCGGTGCCGCCCAGATCCGGGCTGGCAAAGACGCCGGTCAGCAGGGCGCCGAGAATGCCGCACACCCCGTGCAGACCGAAGACATCCAGGCTGTCATCGGCCCCCAGCAGACGCTTGAGACCGTGGACGCCCCACAGACCGGCCACACCACTGACAAGACCCATCACCAGCGCGCCACCGACACCGACAAACCCGGCCGCCGGGGTGATCATCACCAGACCGGACACCGCTCCGGACGCCGCACCCAACAGGGAGGGACGCCCCTTCATCACCCACTCGGCCAACGTCCATGACAGAGCTGCCGCAGCCGGTGCCACCCAGGTGTTGATAAAGGCGAGCGCAGCCACCCCGTTGGCTTCCAGCGCGGAGCCCGCGTTGAAACCGAACCAGCCGAACCAGAGCAGGGAGGCGCCGATCATGGTCATGGTCAGGCTGTGGGGGGTCATGGGATCACGACCGTAGCCCAGACGCTTGCCCACCAGATAGGCCCCCACCAGACCCGCCACGGCGGCGTTGATGTGCACCACTGTGCCGCCAGCAAAGTCCAGCGCACCATGCTGGAACAGATACCCGGCAGTTGCGGTCGCGGTTGCTGCGGCTTCGGCGCTGGTATAGGCATCCGGACCCGCCCAATACCACACCATATGAGCCAGCGGGATATAGGCGAAGGTGAACCAGATCACCGAGAAGAGCAGCACGGCGGCAAACTTGATGCGCTCGGCAAACGCCCCCACGATAAGGCCGCAGGTGATGGCGGCAAAGGCCCCCTGGAACACCACATAGATCAGCTCGCTGATCCCGACACCCTTGCTGAAGGTGGCGGCGATGGAGTCAGGGGTCACCCCCTTGAGCAGCACCTTGCTGAAGGAGCCGTAGAAATTGCCCCCCTCGGTAAAGGCCAGTGAATAACCGTAAATTACCCAGAGCACGCAGATAAGGCAGAACAGGGTAAAGACCTGCATCAGCACGCTCAGCATATTCTTGGCCCGCACCAGACCACCGTAGAAGAGGGCCAGACCGGGGATCGACATCAGGATCACCAGGGCCGCCGAGAGCAGCATCCAGGTGTTGTCACCCTTGTTGATTGTCATGGCGGCAACCGGTGCCACCGCCGCCTGTACCTGAGCGACCTCTTCGGCCCAACTTGGGGTAACCAGCAAGGCAGGCAACATCGTCAGACCCGCCATCATCCATTTTTTGACCATAGAGCACTCTCCTTCCCTGTCGTACCGGTACAAGACCGGCTCCGTTTCCCTGATTGAATCTGTGGCGAACCGCAAGGTGTTGCTGCAACCCGCCAGAATCACACCCGCGCCCGGCACGGGGATGCCTCTTGCCACTTCCTCATCACTGCGTCTGCCGCCGATGAGCGCAAGAGACCCTCTGACATGTAAAAAGCATAAAGTGGGCCATAATTTTAAATCCTTAAAAATCATTAAATTAACTATCTCAGCCATCGTTAACGCACCAAAATGGCGCACGCTCTGCGCTAACCGGTACTGAACCGCCCTGTCACAGGGCAGGGCATGGCCGGCGCACCACAAATGCGCAAATCCTGAACCAGCCCACAAGCTGAAGCCCTCGATATCGCGCGCTGCGGGCCAACTCGTTTACACTGGCAGACCAGCCGTTTCTGTTATCCGACTACGGCATACCATTACGCAGCGCCTTGTTTGCAACGTGATGGCGGGCCCAATCCGAGGAACACCATGCAGTTTGATCGTCTCGATATCAGCCTCTCCCACTACCATCAGCTCGATCGGGAGCATCGTTCCCACATCTTGTTGCTGGGGGGATTGATGCTGGCCATCATGACCCTTCATCTGTTGCTGCTGCCCCACTTCCCCTACGAGCGCTTTTACGCCGTCAGCTTTGGCTTCGAGGTGATCAACTGGCTCACCATGCTGTTCCTGTTCTGGGTGGTGCAGTGCGCCCACCTGCCCACCCACACCTACCGCATGCTCTCCTGCGGTCTGATGCTGTGGATCATGGGGGCCACCGCCGACATCATGGATGAGCTGGTGGCGCAGCCGCTCTGGCTCGCCATCTATGCCGAGGATCTGCTGCGCTCCAGCGGCATCCTGCTCAGCAGCATCGGCATCCTGAGCACCATGCACCACCTCTTTCATATCAATACCCGGCTCAGAGAGCAGGCGCTGTTTGACGATCTGACCAAGCTGCCAAACCGGCGCTACTTTCATCAGCAGCTGTTTCTGGAGCAAGGGGTTTGCCATGCCCTCATCCTGCTGGACCTGGATCACTTCAAGCGGATCAATGACAACTACGGCCACGATATCGGGGATCGGGTGTTGCAGCAGTTTGGCGAGCTGTTGCAACAGCACTGCCCACCGGGTGCGCTGGCGGCCCGTGTCGGGGGTGAAGAGTTTGCCCTGCTGCTGCCCGTCGCTCACGAAGCCGATTTGCAGCAACTGACCAACACCCTGCTCACTGCGACCCGCACCATAGCCCCCGACCCGACCCATACCATGACGGTCAGTCTGGGGATGGGGATCCGCGAGCCCGGGGAGCCGGCCGTCTCGCTGTTCAAACGGGTGGATCAGGCGCTTTATGGCGCCAAGGAGGCGGGTAGAAACTGCGCGGTATGGGCGACGCCGACTAATAAAGAGGCGTGAAGAGCTGCCGGTTGATTGCCGGTCACTGCGGAACATTGCTGCTGAAACAGGGGCCCAGGGGCCCCTGTTTTATGGGGGGAAATCCCCCCACCTAAAAGCGGAAGGTAAGACCGATATTGGCCTGCCACTGGGTCACCAGCTCCCCGCGCACCTTGAACACGCACTGCTCCGGGTTGCAGAGAAACTGGTTGTTGTCGTTGACCAGCGAGCCATAACCGCGCACCTCGGCCCGCAGGGCCAGATGCTCGGCGAGGCGCGGTTGCACCCCGAGCGCCAGCGACATGGAAGGGGTCACCTCGCTGTCGTAAGCGGCAAAGCGGGTCACCCCGATCCCGGCGCCGATATAGGGCGCCATCAGGTTGTCAGAGAGGGTCAAAGCACCGGCAAAGTGCAGGATGTCCACCGTCAGGCGATCCGGCTGGTCGGGAGAGAGGGTGGTGGACTGATGGCTGTAGAGCAGCTCGATCATGCCCGGATCATCCACCTCCTTGCTGATAAAGAGACCCCAGCTGCCGGAACTCTGCCCCTGCAGTGAATCAAGCGATGCAGAAAGCGGCACCGGCTGCACCACCTCGTCACCCTTCTCGAAGTCGATGGCTGAGCTGTAGCCGAAAAACGGCGTCACCTGCCAACCAGATGTGGTCGCAGCCTCGCTACTCCAGGCCTGCCCCAGTGGCAGCAACAGCCCCATCATCGCTATCCCGGCTCTCTTCATCATCGTCCCCTGCTCCCTGTGTGATTGTGCAGAAAGCATACCAGAGGCATCCTGCGCCCATCCTAAATGGCGGCTGTACCGGATCACTTTCATCGCGGGATTTCCCTCTCGCCGGAACCTCTGCCGAGCCGCCCCACTGGCGCCGCTATGCGCCCCTGCCACCATTCATCGACGGTTAACCTCTGCCACGTATGCTGGCGCCAAATCGGGTCATCGGGGCCCGTTATCACTACTCAAAAGGACATCAGGGAATGGTTGCCGCGCAACTTCACGACCCCCAAACCACCCTCGCGGATACCCTGCGGGCCACCGCGCATGCCATCGACGAGAGCCACATCAGCCTGCGCCAGATGCTCGCGCTGGTGGGCGAACAGGGCATGCTGCTGTTTTGCGTGCTGCTCACCGTCCCCTTCCTGCTGCCGGTCTCCATTCCCGGGGTCAGCACCCCGTTTGGTCTGCTGATCCTCTTTATCGGCATCGGCATCACCCTCAACCGGGTGCCCTGGCTGCCCGCCATCCTGATGGAACGCCGCTTCGCCGCCGACCAGCTCAAGCCGACCCTGCACAAGGGTGCGGATCTGCTGGCCCGTGTCGATCGCGTTATCCGCCCGCGCCTGCTGGTGCTGACCGGCAGCAGCACGGTCAACCGCTGCAACGGTCTGCTGATCATGCTGGCCGCCCTGCTGCTGATGCTACCCCTGGGCGCCATCCCCTTCACCAATGCCATGCCCGCCTGGGCCATCCTGCTGCTCTGCACCGGCATGTTGCAGCGGGACGGTCTGTTCGTTGCCAGCGGCTATCTGCTGGTAAGTGCGACCCTGGTCTGGTTCAGCGTGCTGGCCATCGGCTTGCTGATGGCGGGCCAGAGCGCCACCGGCCTGCTCGGCTAACCCCGATGCACAGAAAAAGGGCGACTAGATGGTCGCCCTTTTGGATTTGTGCGGGATACCGCCCGGTCAAAGCAGATCGTAGATAAGGGCCGAGATGGCAAGCAGCCCCATCACCAACACAAAAAGGGTACTCGGCCCGCGATAACGCTTGAGTGCGGGCAAGCGATAGATGGAGCAGGCCGGCAGCAGAAACAGGATCACCGCGATCAGCGGGCCACTGACGCGCTCGATGATGTCGAGCACATTGGGGTTCAGATAGGTGATGAGGGCGGTCACCATAAACAGGATCACCGACGACACCCGGGCGATGGTCGACTCCTTGAGAGAGAGCCCCAGCCCCTGACAGGCACCGCTCACCATGCTCACCGTCCCCTCGCTAACCCCCATGGAGGTGCCGAGGAAGGATTTGGACATGGCCAGAATGGCGATAAGCGGCCCCACATAGGCGATCAGCGGATTGGAAAACTTGTTCGCCAGCGCCGACAGCACGGAGATATTGTCGGTGCGGGCCAGCGCCATCTCGGCCTGACTCAGGCTCATCACGCAGCTCACCACGAAGAAGAGCACGCTGCCGCAAATCAGCATGCTGCTGTATTTGATGATCCGCTTGGCACGCAGGTCGGCACTCTCCTGACAACGCTTCTTCTGCGCCGCACTGAAGGAGGAGATAATGGGCGCATGGCTGAAGGAGAACACCATCACCGGCACGATCAGCCAGAGGGATTTCCAGAACGCCGGGTCACGCCACTCCACTGCCTGACTCTCTGTGAAATAGGAGAGGCTCCACTGGGGCAGCAGATAGATCGAGAGGCCAATCAGAAAGGCGACCATGGGCAGCGCCAGCACGCTGATGGCCGACACCACGATCTGTTTGCCGGCCAGCAGCACCAGATGCAGGCCCAGCATCACCCCCAGCACCAGCAAGCCGCGGGGAAGCTCGGCATCCCCCAGCTGATGTACCACGAAGCTCTGGATCGCATTGGTGATGGAGATGCTGTAGACCAGAATGATGGGGTAGAAGGCCATCAGATAGACCAGCATCAGCAGCTTGCCCGCCCTGGCACCGAAGTGCTCCTCCACCACATGGGTGATATCCCCTTCCTTATGGGAGCTGGAGAGCACAAAGCGGCTCAATGCCCGGTGGGAATAATAAGAGAGCGGAAAAGCCAGCAATAAAATAAACAGCAAAATAACCGGGGAATTACTGCCGACAGTAATAGGAAGAAATAACGTACCGGCACCGACAGCAGTGGCATATAGGCCCATGGTCCATACCGAATCGCTTTTCTCCCATTTCAATTTTGAAACAGAGTTACTCTTTTCAGCAATAGAAACACTCATTGCAATATATACCTTATTAGTCTGTCATCATTATTTTTATTGGCCCGAATAACAGGCTGGAGATATGTCGTTGCATATCGCCCTGCACATGAAAAAACAACGCCGCCAGCGGCCAACAGAGCCACCGGAGAGAAACGGAGCTGCCACGCTACCATCGTTGAAATCGCCAACCTGGTCAAGGTTAATAATTCATGACCGTTTGAATCGGATTGTTTCAAAAGACAATGAAATGTGTCACATTCGTCATCCAGAACCAGATCCAAACCCTTTTGATAACATACCGATAAAACCTCATGCTGTTGCCCAACAACACAAATAAGACCAGCGATCAGGCCGATAATATTAACACCTTAAGCTGTGGAATATGAGTGAAATAATTCGGCCAACTTTTCGACTAATTGACAGTGATGTCAGCCAATTTATTTATGGCAAAAGGAAAGGTGATGTCTGCCAATAACAGGACCAATCAGCTCAGCGTGCCGGGCAGTGTGCCACCCGGTTGCGCCCTGCCCGCTTGGCCTGATAGAGCCACTCGTCGGCCCGGGCCAGCGCCTGATTGATCTCCTCCTCCGGCTGCACCAGGGTTGTGCCCAGACTGACCGTGATGGCGACCGGATCGGCAGGCAATGCTTCGACAGCAGCACGGATCTGCTCCGCCATCTGCAGCAAACCGGCCTCATCGATCCGTGGCAACAGGATAAGAAACTCCTCGCCGCCGCTGCGCACAAAGAGATCGTCCGCACGCAACAGGGCATCGATGCAGCCACTGAATCGCTGCAAGGCCCGATCTCCCTGCTGATGGCCGTAGTGATCGTTGATCTGCTTGAAGTGATCGATGTCGAGCATGATAAGGCCACAGGGCGCCTCCCCTGTCCGCAGCGGCTGGCAGTGCTCGAAGAAGAAGCGGCGGTTGTAGAGACCGGTCAGCTGATCGGTCTCGCTCTGGCGCTGCAGTCGCTGCTGCAACTCGTACTGGCGGGTAATATTGCGAGTCACCCAGGCCACCGCCCGCTTGCCGTCATAGAGGGAGGGCAGCGGGGCAATCTTGCCCTCGAAGCGTTGTACCCCCTGCGGCCCGACGGCGGCATTGATCCCCCCCACCTCGGCTGCTGATAGCTCATACTCCACCACCCGCACCTGACCGCTCGCCAGTGACTCGGCAACCTGTGCCTTGACCCACATGGCCATCTCGGGTGGCAGCACATCGGCCAGTTGCTTGCCCGCCAGCGGATTGCCATCGTGATAGGATTGCTGCTCCATGCCGCCGATATATTCCACGTAATAACCATCTTCACTGAGGATGAAGATGGGATCTGGCAGTTGGGCCATCACTTCATAAAGCTGGGTTACCGAAAGCGCCACGGAGACTCCTGTACGTTAGGGTCAAACAGGGGGAGATATTCTGCCTTAAAAGGACTCACTCGCCCTCATCGGCAACGGAGAAAAATCTGCCGTCATAGCCAACAACCCTTTACATCTAGCAGCATGCAGACGTCTCGGCCAGCAAGGATTGCCTGCGCCCACCGCCGCTCTGACTTGCGACCGTTCGCAGTGGCGGATGGCCCCTCCCTCGCTCAATGATATCTCATTGTTTCAACTCACAAGTTCATTTACGCTGGCCGTCACGAGTCCAGTTTTCACCTCATCAGCCATCAGGAACGCCAGCCCCCCCGCAACCGCAGGGGCTGTACCACGGAAAAGGAATCGCCAGATGAAAAACGCCATCGTTACCGCCCGCTTCGACGCTATCAGTACCGAAGGGGAACAGCTCACCCTCAAGATCGCCATCAAGGCCCCCGAGCCGGATCCCAAGTCCGCCAGCGGTGACTGGCGCTGCAAGGTGAAGCTGGCGGGGCTGAGCGACAAAACCTTTATCTACGGCATCGACAGCCTGCAGGCCCTGAGCCTCGCCATCAAGTTTGTCGAAACTGAACTGCGCGCCTTCTCCGATGCGGGCTGGCAATTCTATCTGCCAGGCTGCCCCGATCACCCTATCGACATGAGCGCCTGCTACTTCCCGGCGCTCTAGCCCGGCCAACCCTAGGAGCCCGGATGCACGGACCCGACCCCGCCAATCCCCACCCCATGAATGGCTTCCCCCAGGTGTGTTTTATCAAGAACACCATCAAGGGGCCCAATATCGAGGTGGGTGACTACACCTATTACGACGACCCGGAGGATTCGGCGGGCTTCGAGCGCAACGTCCTCTACCACTTCCCCTTCATCGGCGACAAGCTCATCATCGGCAAGTTCTGCGCCATCGCCCGCGGGGTGAAGTTCATCATGAACGGCGCCAACCACCAGACCTCCGGCTTCTCCACCTACCCCTTCTTTATCTTCGGCAACGGTTGGGAGAGCGCCGCCCCCGCCCCGGGCAGCCTCCCCTACAAGGGCGATACCGTGATCGGCAACGATGTCTGGATTGGCTATGACGCCCTGATCATGCCGGGGGTAAAGGTCGGCAACGGCGCCATTATCGCCGCCCGCTCCGTGGTCACCGGTGACGTGCCCGCCTACGCCGTGGTCGGCGGCAACCCGGCCAAAGTGATCCGCTACCGCTTCGACGACGACACCATCGCCCGTCTTAACGCCATCGCCTGGTGGGACTGGCCGGTGGAGCAGATCAGCCGCAACCTGCCGCTCATCAGCGGCGGCGAGATAGCCGCGCTGGAAGCGGCAATCCGCTAGAGACAAGCCCCATCAGGCATAGGGCCAGAAATGAGAAGAGGGTTGAGCGTACAGGCACTCAACCCTCTTTTTGATTGGTCGCAGACCGCTCAGTGGCTGGCGGAGCGACTACCGCTCCAGATCAGCTCGCCGCTGCGCAGCTCCATCAGGGTCATCGACAACCGATAACGGCTCCCCTCTGTCACCAGATCCCCGTAGAGCATGTAGCCGGCGCCAGTCTGACGGCCAAGCCGCACCAGGGAGGCCGGGTTCATCCTGCCCTGCTGATACTCCAGCTGGCCGGTGATGGCTGCCACCTGCCCTTGGTCGACAAAGTGAAAACCGCTCTTGCTCTGGATGCGCTTGCTCATGGCCGCCGCCATGGCGCGGGTGTCCACCGGCTCGCCGGTGCCGTTCTGGGGCGGGGTGAGCAGCAGCACCGGCTGACCGGTTTGCGCCAGCTCCCGCACCTCGGGGGCCTGCACAAAGAGATCGGCCATGGCCTGCCCCAGTCCGGTCGGCGCCACCGGCTTGGGCTGAACGTCCCCGCTATCCGGTTTGGTCACCGGCTTGTCCGGCTGGCTCACTGGCTGATCGGGTTCACTGACAGGAGCCTGAGTACCACCGTAGGGATTGACCGCACAACCGCCCAGCAGCAGGGCCCCCACCATCAACAAGGAACGCAGCTTCATCTTTTCTCTCCGCCAGAAATCCGTAAACGGGCATCAACACATGCCCGCATGGCGGAGCCCCTGCCCCGCATCCTCCTTATGCTAGGGACAAACCCCGGCGGGGTCGATACGCCCACCACCACAGGGCGACAGAGACTGGCGAACCTGGGCCCACGAAAAAGCTGGCACGGCTCCACCCGATTCCGTTAGGGTAGTGTCGGTAAAACATCAACAGTAACGCAGCGGTAAGCCCGGCGCACAACACGTCGCAACCCGACAGAGATCATCACACTCAAGCAGGAAGCACTATGCAACTCACCCCACCCCAACCGCCTCAGGACGATGAGATCGAAGCGCTGCGCATTGGTCTCTCGGGCTACAACGTAAGCCAGGCAGGCCCTCAACTGTACGAACTTCGGCGCGAGCGGATCGCCAGCTTTATCAAGGATGAAGAGGGCAAGGTACATGGCGGCATCATCGCCGACATCAAGTGGGGTTGGCTGCACGTCGACTGGCTCTGGATCGACGAAAGCATCCGCCGCGACGGCTGGGGCGGCCGCCTGCTGGGGGCCATGGAGCAGTACGCCCAAAGCAAGGGCATCAGCAACTACCATCTGGAAACCACCAGTTTTCAGGCCCTCCCCTTCTACCAGAAGCAGGGTTACGAGGTCTTTGGCCAGCTGCCCGATATGCCGCCGGGGCATATCAGTTACTTCCTGAAAAAGCAGTCAATAGTTCAGTAACAGAGTTGTTTTTCTCTGTCATTGGAATCGGGCATCAGGAATAACCTGCATGCCCACATCCAGATTTAAAGCAATGATCTTTATTAATAGCCAAGTATACATCTATAAAGTCTATGAACCCCCCAACACTTTATTTTTCGCTAGCCAACTCTTCATAATATTTTAGTTTGGCGACATCTAATTGAGATAATAATATTTCTTTGACCTTACCCATTGAGACATCATTTTTATCACCAAACCTTAAGCCACTAATTTTTATCGACAACTCGGATGAAATATCGCCCTTTGTAATATACTCAGGAAATTCAAATATGATATTACAAGTACCATTGAATGAGCTGTGATCAAACGTATAAGCTGCCTCAAGCCTATGCATCTTTATATACTTGTGATAACTTTTATTCTTCACAAAAAAAGTTGAATGCAATCCAACACCTTGTAAAACAAGATTCGATATGGTTTTTTCCATCCACGCTATATCTTTAGGTAAGGTCTGAGTATCATCCGGACTAAAACCAATATCTTTAGTATCTTTGAAATAGAGTTCATTTGTTATTTGCTCTTGACTAACCATTTTCAAGAATAAAACTCTATTTTCGTTTGTAAAATCTGAAAACTGTATCTTCTTTATTTGCTCACGCTCAGATATGGCGCCTGAAGACTTCATTTCCTTGATCAGCTTTGATGTTATTCCATTAGCAACCTCTTTTGTCTCAGGAGATGTATGTGACAAGGTTATATTCATATCTACAGATGAACCAACCTTTTTCAATTTTACTTTACCTGAAAATTGAGATGTATTTTTATCCCAACTCTTTGTATAGTCGAAGCGTTCAATAGTAAATTCCAACTCTAAGTGGTTATTATCCCCACCTACACTCTTAAATGATGGTATACCCAACAACCGATAGTTTGAAAAGGGTTTGTTAACGACACTTTCAATATTAAAATTGGAGGGAATCATGGCCTTTAGTGTTAACTTATTATCAGTACACTTAACTGTTTGCGTATGTATCTTAGGATTATCTTCCTTTACTCTTAATCTATCCAGTAAGATACTAAGCTCTGGTGGGGTTATACCTGTCCGAACTAGAATAGGAACTTGTTCAGATTTTTCATCGCTTGCTGTAAAAACACCTCTTCGTCTGAGAATAGACCGTAAATCACTCTTTGTAATCCCCTGATTATTTAGAAAATCACGTAAGGCGTCACCATATGGAAGCAGGTATTTTTTATTACCCATGGATCAAGCCCTCAAATGATTCATTAAAAGAGTAAACCTCGACATTTAACTTATTTAATAACTCTTCTTGCATTCTCCCTGCACCACTAACTATAGATTGATGTTTTAAATGATCGTAATCTGGGAATAAGAACACAAAGTCATCAGTAAAGTCTTGTGATACATCACTCGCAAGGTAAATCAGTCTGTTAATTGACTCCTCGGAGAACCCGTCTCGACAAACCAAACAAAATGAAACTTTACCTGTAGTGCTTTCAACTAACCGGAAGGGGATTACATTTGATGTCAAATATTCAACCGGCATTATCTTTCCATATTTCTTGATAGTCGGATCACTATAATTTGATGAACTAAATGCATAATGAAAATTTATATCTTTTTCTGAAAACTTTTTCTTTACGTATGAAATGGAATCATAAATAAACGATGCTCTAGAGTTATCTATAACATGCATACTCGAGAATATAAGTGTTTTATCAAGCTCAACATTAAAAACTTTACTAATTACATCTTGCTGTGATTCTCGATCACTCGTCAACCAAAATAAAACTCCAATATCCCTTGCTGATTTTATTCCTGTCATTTCATATCGTTGATTATTTTCCGTTCTAAAGTCGGAATGCATAAAACATTCTAATGTGTTGGCCAAGTCCTTTAAATGGCTTTTGAATTTTGTTGAAGGTGCATTTGGATAAGGCTTGGAAGTATATTTAACTGATACGACAATATTATCCAAGGTGAAGTCTTGAAGTTGAGATTTCACTGAATAAAAGGCATCTATTCCATGAGTTGTCTTTGCATTTGAGCTTTCTTTATGTTTTTCACCATGCTCACACGGGATAGTCTCACCTTCTTGAACCGAGAGCCATCCAATCATAGATAGAAAATTTTTAACAATGAGCTCCCCATGCTCACCCACCTTTTTAGAAAACTCACCCATTACCTAATCCCTTAAAAAATTAAAATAAAAACTTTATGTTTTATATCATGCGTCAGTTGGAGCTCTCAAGAAATAAGGAGCAATTATTAGAACAGTCGCACAATTAGTGCATAGACATATACATCCCACAAATGCGAGAAGATAGGCTGGAGATGCTCTGTTTTATCCCCCTCTTATTCGCTGAGGCGAGCCCGCTTGTCCAGGCCGCGAGACAGGATGTCGAGCGAGCGGCGCCGGGCCATGGATGGCCCGTCGGCGCGTGCCGTCGGACAAGCGGGTGAGCCGAAGGAACCCGACGAAGTCGGGCGAATAAGCGGGGGAGAAGACCTTTGGTGACTTTGGGTCTTTCCAAAGTCACTCGCCCCGGCCCGAAGGGCGGGCGAAACCCCTTCGAGGCCAGCGGCCTCGCGTCCTGCACGGCGAAGCCGTGCCATCGACTATCCCCCCCGGACGATTACGCCTACCGGCTAATCGACCCTACGATTACTCGGCGCAGCCGTGCCTGCTCGCCACAGGCACGGAGTCTGGCTGGACGCCGGGATGCCACCGGCAAAGGGGGGCGTGGCCGCCCCTATCGGCCCAAGAAGGGTTCCCAGTCCTTGAACACCGGCTGCAAACCCGCCTGCCGCACGGCGGCGGCCACTTCACCCACCGGGCGGTCGTCGTGGATGGCGAACTGCTCCAGCTCCTCTGCATCCCCTTCGGCATAGCCCCCCGGCTGGGTGCGCGACTCGGCCGACATCTGGGTGATGCCAAGGCGCACCGCACCGTTGCGAAAGGTGGCCGACTCGCGGGTGGAGAGCGACAAGTCCAGCGTGGGCGAGAAGAGGCGCCAGGCGCAGATAAGCTGGGCCAATTGTCGATCCGACATGACCACGGCAGGCTCCAGCCCACCGGTGCAGGGGCGCAGGCGCGGGAAGGAGAGCGAGTAGCGGCTCTGCCAGTGGTGGCGCTCAAGCCAGCTCAGATGCTCGGCGACAAAGTAGCTGTCGGTGCGCCAGTCCGAGGAGAGACCGATCAGCGCCCCCAACCCGATTTTGTCGATACCGGCGCGGCCCAGCCGATCCGGCGTGGCGAGGCGCCATGCGATGTCCCGCTTGTTGCCACGCAGATGGTGGCGGGCATAGGTGGGGGCGTGGTAGGTCTCCTGATAGACCATGACGGCGTCGAGACCGAGGCTTTTCAGCTCGGCATATTCGACCTGCGAGAGGGGCTGCACCTCCATCCCCACCGTGCTGAAGTGGCGGCGGATGATGGGCATCACCTCGCGAAAATAGGCGAGCCCCACCTTGTGCTCGTGCTCGCCGGTCACCAGCAGCACGCTGTCAAAACCGCGCGCCTTGATGGCCAGACACTCGCGCTCTATCTCCTCTGTATTCAAGGTCTTGCGCTTGAGGCGGTTGCTCATGGAGAAACCGCAGTAGGTGCAGTCGTTGGCACAGAGGTTCGACAGATAGAGCGGCACATAGAAGCCGATGGTGTTGCCAAAACGCTGGCGAGTCAGCCGCTCGGCCTCGGCTGCCATCTGCGGCAGATAGGCTTCGGCGGCAGGGGAGATCAGCGCCATAAAATCGGCCAGTGTGCGGCGCGGTGCGCTTAGCGCTCGCGCCACGTCGGCGGCAGTTTTGGCGCGGATCTGCATGCCGATATCGTCCCAATCCAGCTCCTGCCAGCGGCTGATAAAGGATGGCTCCTTAGCCCTCACCCCCAGCCCCTCTCCCTTATTTTGTGAAGAGCCGAGAGGGGAGCTAAACACATCAGCCACGGGAGAAACCGAGAAAGAGGACTTGGCGATTGGCTCTTGCCCCGCGCCAGCATCATGACTCATAACGCCCCCAGAAAATCGGTGAGCGGGCTGGAGGCTTGAGCCTGCAGGACGCGGGCGCCAAGGCCCGCCTCATAGGCGCTGCGACCGGCGGTGCTGGCCAGTGCAAAGGCGCGGCCCATGGCGACCGGATCGCCGCTCACCGCGATGGCAGTGTTGACCAGCACCGCATCGGCTCCCAGCTCAAAGGCGGCGGCCGCGTGGCTCGGCGCACCGATCCCCGCATCCACCACCACAGGCACATTGACCTGCTCGACGATGATGGAGAGAAACTCCCGGGTCACCAGCCCCTGATTGGAGCCGATGGGCGCACCGAGCGGCATCACGGCGGCGCAGCCCACCTCTTCCAGCCGCTTGCAAAGCACGGGGTCGGCGCCGCAGTAGGGCAGCACCACAAAGCCCTCTCTCACCAGCTGCTCGGCGGCTTTCAGCGTCTCGATGGGATCGGGCAGCAGATAGCGCGGGTCGGGGTGGATCTCCAGCTTCAGCCAGTTCGTCCCCAGCGCCTCGCGGGCGAGGTGGGCAGCAAATACCGCCTCGGCGGCGGTCTTGGCGCCTGAGGTGTTGGGCAGCAGCTTGACCCCGAGTTGCAGCAAGGGGCTCAGGATATCGTCGTGGGCCTTGCCCGGTTCCAGCCGCTTGATGGCCATGGTGACCAGTTGGGAGCCACTCGCCTCGATGGCGGCGGCCATCAGATCCGGGCGGGCAAACTTGCCGGTACCGGTAAAGAGGCGCGAGGAGAAGGTGTGATCGGCAATTCTCAGCATGTCAGCCTCCGGCAATGGCGGTAAAGAGGTGAATTTCGTCCCCGTCATTGAGACGGGTCTCGGCCCAGCGGCCACGGGGCAGCACGGCGCCGTTAAGGGCCACCGCCACTCCCTGTGGATTAACTTCTTGCGCCGCCAGCAGGTCGGCCACACTCTGCCCTGCCGCCAGCGACTGGGCTTTATCGTTGAGTCGAATGGTCAAGGTCATGGGGTGATCTCCTTATCGTGTGTCGGGCATCGGCGCTGTCCGCAAACCGGGCAATCGGGATCGGGGACCAGCGTGAGGGTCTGCCACTGATGGGTCAACGCATCGAAGCGGCGCAATGTGCCAGCGACCGGGCTTGCCATCCCGAACAGCAGTTTCAGAGCCTCCAGCGCCTGCAAGGAGCCCATCACCCCAACCAGCGGGCCGGTGACGCCGCTGGTCTCGCAGCTCTGGGCGAGCTTGGTATCCAGCGGATAGAGGCAGGCGTAGCAGGCGTGATCGCTGCTGGTGCGCGCCATCAGCTGCCCCTGCCAACCCACTGCGGCGGCGGAGATCCAGGGCTTGCTTTGCTTCACGCAGGCGGCGTTGATGGCCTGGCGGGTGGCGAGGTTGTCGCAGCAGTCGATCACCAGATCTGCCTCGGCCACAAACTCCGGCAGGCTGGCGGCATCGAGTCGCTGGTTGATGGCGATCAGCTCCACCAGCGGGTTGTGGGCGGCCAAACGCTCGCGGGCCAGCTCCGCCTTGGAGTGGTTGACCGCCTCGCTATCGAACAGGATCTGGCGCGGCAGATTGCTGGAATCCACCGTGTCGCCATCAGCCAGCCACAAGGTGCCCACCCCGGCGCCAGCCAGATAGAGGGCGAGCGGCGAGCCAAGCCCCCCGAGGCCGACGATCAGCACCGATTTCTCCTTAAGCCGCGCCTGCCCTTCTTCGCCCACTTCCGCCAGCATCAGCTGGCGACCGTATCGCAGATACTCTTTGTCACTAAGGGAAGCGGCATCAGAGTGCATGTTCTGCCTCCTGTATAACGGTGGCCGAGCGCGGCTCATCCCCCGCTCCCACGGCCGCGAGCAGCCGCTCGGTCGCCCCCTGCCAATCTCGGCTTCCGGTAATGGCCGAGACCAGCGCGATACTGCCGACCCCGCTTGCCTTGACCGCCGCCACCCGCTCCTCGCTGATGCCGCCGATGGCCACCGTCGGCCACTGCGCCATCAGGGCGCGGTAGCGGTGCAGCCGCACCAACCCCTGCGGGCGAGACGGCATCGCCTTGGTGTTGGTCGGGAAGATATGGCCCAGCGCGATATAGGAGGGGGCAAGCTCGCGGGCCCGCATCAGCTCGAAGTAGCCGTGGGTGGAGATGCCAAGGCGCAGCCCCGCCGCCTGAATGGCGGCGAGATCGGCGGTCTCCATATCCTCCTGCCCCAGATGCACTCCCCAGGCGCCCGCCTCGATGGCCTGCTGCCAGTAGTCGTTGATAAAGAGCCGCGCGCCATGGCGGCGACCGAGCTCAACCGCATCGCGAATGGCTGGTGCCACCTGGGCGGCGGGCAGATTCTTGATCCGCAGTTGGATGGTCTTGACCCCAGCCCCCAGCAGGCGGCGCAGCCACTTGACCGAGTCCACCACCGGATAGAGGCCGAGGTGGTGTTCGGTGGCGGCAAAGGGGCCATCCGGCAGGCGGGCACTGCTCACTTCATAAAGCCCGAAGCGGTGATCGAGCGTTGAACCCGCCAATACGGCGCGGGGGAAGTGAGCCAGATCGGCGGGCCAGCCAAGATGGGCGATGGGCCCCGGGCCTGCCCCCACCCCTTGCGCCGCCGCCAAGCCCTGTTGCAAGTAGGCCCGTGCCAGGGTGATGGCGTCCTCCACCGGATAATCCTGCGCCACCACGGCGGCGATGGCGCTGGCGTAGCAGCAACCTGTGCCGTGGCCGTGGCGGGTATCGAGGCGCGGCGCCGCCAGCCAGAATTCGCGGGTCTCATCCTGGTAGTAGTCGAGGCAGAGATCGCCGCTCCAGCCCAGATGGCCACCCTTGACCAGCACGGCACGGGCGCCGAATTCGCGCAGCTGCCGGGCGGCGAAGCGCACCAGCTCGGGGCTGCTGACCGGCAAGCCGGTCAGGGCCTCCAGCTCGGGGCCGTTGGGGGTGATCAAGGAGAGGCGCGGCAACAGCTGCTCGCGCACCGCCTCCAGCATATTCGGCTCCGCCATCGGGGTGCCGGTACTGGCGATGGCCACCGGGTCGTAGACCACGAAGGGGGCCGGGGTGGCCGCCAGTCGGCGGGCCAGCACCTCGACGTGCAGCCGGGTCGGCAGCAGGCCGATCTTGATGGCGGCGGGCGGCAGATCGACGCCGAGGGCGTCGATCTGGGTGGTGAAGGTCTGCATCAGCACGGGGTCAACCATCTTCACCACCACCGAGTTCTGGGCGGTAATGGCGGAGATGACCGAGCAGCCGTGCACGCCGAGGTCGTGCAATGTGTGCAAGTCGGCCTGAATGCCGGCGCCGCCGCCGGAGTCGGAACCGGCGATGGTCCAGACCACGGGGCGGGCCTGCGTCACAGGCAGCAGATCGGCGGGGCTGACAGCCCCGCTTGCGCTGCTCACGCCTCCTCCCCTGCGGCCTGTTTCAGCGCCGCCGCCTGATGGTAGATCTCGCCGCCAGTCTCCTTGAAGGTTTCCGCCATGCGGGCCATGCCGCTCGCCACCTGAGCCACCACCTGCTCCTGCTGGCCATCCATGCCGACCAGCTTGATCTCAACGGCCTCCAGCTTTGCTGCGTAGTCGCGCACGTCCTGAGTGATCTTCATGGAGCAGAACTTGGGCCCGCACATGGAGCAGAAGTGAGCCACCTTGCCGGACTCCTGCGGCAGGGTCTCGTCGTGGTAGGCACGGGCGGTGTCGGGGTCGAGGGCCAGATTGAACTGATCCTCCCAGCGGAACTCGAAACGTGCCTTGGACATAGCGTTGTCGCGGATCTGGGCACCCGGATGCCCCTTGGCCAGATCGGCGGCGTGGGCGGCGATCTTGTAGGTAATCAACCCCTGCTTCACATCCTCCTTGTTGGGCAGCCCCAGATGCTCCTTGGGGGTGACGTAGCAGAGCATGGCGCAGCCATACCAGCCGATGAGCGCCGCACCGATGCCGGAAGTGAAGTGATCGTAACCGGGCGCGATGTCGGTGGTGAGCGGGCCCAGCGTATAGAACGGTGCCTCGTGGCAGTGCTCCAGCTGCTCGGTCATGTTGCGCTCGATCATATGCATCGGCACGTGGCCGGGGCCCTCGATCATCACCTGCACGTCGTACTCCCAGGCAATTTTGGTCAGCTCGCCCAGGGTGCGCAGCTCGGCGAACTGGGCCTCGTCGTTGGCGTCATAGACGGAGCCCGGACGCAGACCATCGCCCAGCGACAGGGCCACGTCATAGGCGGCGCAGATCTCGCAGATTTCGCGGAAGTGCTGGTAGAGGAAGTTCTCCTTGTGATGGGAGAGGCACCACTTGGCCATGATGCTGCCGCCGCGCGACACGATGCCGGTGAGGCGCTTGGCGGTCATCGGCACGAAGCGCAGCAGGACGCCGGCGTGGATGGTGAAGTAGTCCACCCCCTGCTCGGCCTGCTCCAGCAGGGTGTCGCGGAACAGCTCCCAGGTGAGGTCTTCGGCGATGCCGTTGGTCTTCTCCAGCGCCTGATAGATGGGCACGGTACCGATGGGCACCGGGCTGTTGCGCAGGATCCACTCGCGGGTCTCGTGGATATAGCGACCGGTGGAGAGATCCATCACGGTGTCGGCGCCCCAGCGGGTCGACCAGACCAGCTTCTCCACCTCCTCTTCGATGCTGGAGGTGACCGCCGAGTTGCCGATGTTGGCGTTGATCTTCACCAGGAAATTGCGGCCGATGATCATCGGCTCCGCTTCCGGGTGGTTGATGTTGCTGGGGATGATGGCGCGACCGGCGGCCACCTCATCGCGCACAAATTCGGGGGTGATGTTCTGGGGCAAACGGGCACCGAAATCGCGGCCCGGATGCTGGGTGCGCAGGAGCTCGGAGCGCACCCGCTCGCGCCCCATGTTCTCGCGAATGGCGATAAATTCCATCTCGGGGGTGACGATACCGGCCCGGGCGTAGTGGAGCTGGGTGACCCGGCGACCCGGCTTGGCGCGGCGCGGCTTTGGCAGATGTTCGAAGCGCAGGTGATCCAGCCCCTCATCGGCCAGCCTCTCCTGAGTGAAGGTGGAGCTGAGCCCCGGCAGTTCGTCGGTATCATCCCGCTCCAGCACCCAGTTTTCCCGCAGGCGCGGCAGGCCGCGGCGCACGTCGATGGCGACCCCCTCCTCCCCGTAACGGCCAGAGGTGTCATAGACCGGCACCGGCTCGTTGGGTTCGAATTTGGGATCTTCTTTGGTGCCGCCGACGAAGGTGTCGGCCAGCTGGATCTCCCGCAGGGGAACACGAATATCGGGGCGGGAGCCCTCGATAAAGATGCGGCGGGAGTTGGGGTGAGCCATCCCCTTGAGGCTGTCGATAAAGGCCTGGGCGCTGGAGCGCTGCTCGCGGCGGCTGGATTTGGCGGTATCAGATACGGAAGTAGACATAGCAAAACTCACATTAACTGGTTGAAGTTATGGGTGTTTGCTTGTCTGGAGTTCGAGGAGAAGATGAACTTGCGGCGGGGTGTTTATCTCGGGAGGGAGTGCGCGCGGGATAGATCTCCGCGCTGCTGTTCTGTCGCTTCCCGCTCTCTGCACGCTGTGGGCAAGGCGCCCCACATGCTGGAAAACCGGACGGGACAGACTCCCTCCTGTGCGCCCTGACCCATCAAGGGTGAGCCCTTTGATGAGCGGAAGAGGCTTGTTCCTCCTCCGGCGCGGTAACCCGCAAGTTACCCTTGTTCCCTTCGCAGGTTTTAACCTGATCAGGTTCCACGGATCCCGAATTAACGGTCTCAGCTTCGCGTCGTTCGACGGTCAGCACTCCGACAAGATGGCGCCAGTATAAGGGGGAAAATCTAAAGCACAAGCCGTTAACAATCTGGCCAACACGCCTCTTTCAACAAATGAGTGAACAATGCCTCGCCACGGAGCCACCCCAAACAAAGGTCAAACCTGCGTTGGCATCAACTTGGCACGCCATAGCTTTCTGTTGTGATCATTCAGGGACAAGAGGAGAAAAAGAGGGAAAATCGAGGGGCGCAGGGCAAACAGAAACAGGCCCCTATGAAAGGGGCCTGCGAGTGAGGTTATTGAACCGGAACTATGGTCAGGGATACATTGCCAAACCCTTCGTTGGCAAGGGCCTCGCTGTCCAGATCCACACCGGTAAGCGCCACCTCCTCGGCAGAGGCACTGCGCAGCTGGGCAGCCTTCGCGGAACGAGTCTGGGGCTGACCGATTTCGATATCGCCGGCAAACTGGCTCTCGGCATAGAAGTCACCGGTCACTGCCGAACGGATCGGGCGCAGCACACGACCCAGGTTATTCTGCATGGTCGACAAACCATACTCGCTGATGGTCCAGTTCCAGTCCCACCACTTCACTTCACCCGGGATATAACGCTTGTCCCACTGGTAGCGGATGCTGCTGGCCTTGTCGCGGAACGGGCCGACGGCAAAGGTGTGCTCCCAGGTGGGGCGATTCTCCGGATGGGTATACCAGGCATTGCCGCCCCAACGCAGGAAGCCCCTCATGGTCAGGTCATAATTGACCTCGGCCTTGAACTCGTAGGGGTAGGAGATGTTGGACTTGTAGAGGGCAACCCGCACCGGCAGGCTGGAGTGAGGCGGCACCGTGGGGCGCGCTTCAACCGAGACGGTCTCGGTCGTCGAGCCCCCTTTCTGGGAAGCCCAGCTCTGACTCGCAGCGATCTCGATGGCCAGTTCGGTTTCACCTACCAACGGCCATTGAAACTTGTTCTTGGTGGTCACCTTCTCGCTCAGGCTGTAGGTGTCGGTCTTCGACCAGTTGGTGGCCTTGTCGTACTTCAGGGTCACCACCACCTGCTGAGGCAGATCCGTGTAGTTGGTCGCATTGGCCGTGATGGTCTTCACCAGCTGCTTGCCGCTCTCGGTGACCTGGCCGTGACTAAAGGAGTCGGGTTCCAGGGTATATGAGAAGTTGCTTACCTTGATGGAGCTCTTCTCCCCGCAACGATATCCGGAGCAGCCGCCGTCATTATTTCCCTTTATCAGCCAGCCATCGCCAACCCGGGTAACATCCATATCTTCCCCGACATAGGGGCTATGATTTCCACCTACCCAGGCGTATCCCAAATAATGGGCGAGATAACTGGCCGGCTTGATAAAATAATCATTGTCATGGACAAGCCGCCATTGCACATCGACTTCATCTCCCGCCGGAATATTCCAGACAGAGAGTGTTGGTATTTCTCCGGAAACCGGTGAGTTGGGATAGCACCAGGTTTCTCCAGCAGAGCCCTGTTTGATTTCGCCGTTATATCCAGGCCCCATAATCACCCAGCGATCCGCCAGCCCGGTGATCTGCCACTGCCCCATGCGGCTGACCAGATTACCCTTGATACTCATGGCTTCATCGCGGGTCAGAGGACGGTAACCACTGGCACAGACGCCCGTCCCAAGACCCGCCCACTTGACCTGATCAGGGTAGACAGGTTCAGCCGCCTGCACCTGAGCGAGCATCAATGAAGACGCCAAAAACGCCAGATTGGCGGTAATTATTCTATTCATCATTTATCCCTCTTTCAGACATACGATAATTGTTATTGTGTAGAAATATCCTTTTTCATTTGACAGGTATGGACTCCGACAAAACCTGACACAAATAAAATAAACCACCAAAAAACATCCATGACAAATAAAATAATGGTGATACAGGAAAATAATTAGAGCGATGACTTTATTGAGGAATAAATCATAAATATTGTGGCAGCCATTATTTAATGGCTGCCACAATATGGTGAAACTATATTAAATAAGAAGATGCTGAATTACTCTTCCGGATTGATCACTTCAATTCCCTGCAATATTCCATCCGCCGAACGGATCAATACCAGCTCGCTCCCGGCATGCAGATCGGCGGCCGAACCGTTGACCCAGCGCACCTGCGGATTGAGTGGCACAGTGCCCAGGGTGGCCAGGGTGAGCTGCCGGTCATCGAAGGATTGCAGGCGATCTTGCGCCCGCTGCCAAGGCTGATTGGCCCGCGGGGCTCTGGCCGCCAGCAGCTCAATCCGGGTGGCAACGCCATCGGCCACCAGCAGGGCGAGCTGGTCGCCGGGTTTGAGTGGCTGCGGCCAAATCTCCCCCTGCCGCCAGATGGCGGCACTGCCCTGTTCCACCTCGGCCCCCTGAAATTGCAGGCGGATGCCATCGCTGTGCTCCAGCTCCACCAGCCACAATTCGTCAGCTCCCGCCTGCGCCGCCCAGAGCGGCACACCCAGCATCCATGCACACCACTTTCTCGATTGTTCCATCTTCGTTCGTCCCTGAACAAAAAGCCCATGCTGGACAAGCATGGGCTTCATTCGGGAGCATTTCTAATCGGAACGCAGAGATCGGATCAGTCATCCTCGCGGCAGCGGCTCAGGCGCATGCCGTCAAACTTGCACTCCAGCTCCAGCCAGCGCCCTTCGAACGGCGCCAGACTGTTGTCCGAGGTGGTGTAGCCCCAGATCCGCCCCCCTTCCACCGGCCCCTCCAGATCCATCTCGTCCTTGTCATCTTCGTCGAGGGCTTCGACCTTGCGTACATAACGCACGCCGTTCTCCACCACCCCCTTCATCTCGACCCAGGTGCCGCCGAGATCATCCTCGTTGAGCCAATCCTTGAAGCGGGTCTGGTCGTCGATCACGAACGGCATGCCGTTGACCATCAACTGGCCAAGCTGCCAGGTGGTGCGGCCGGTCAGTTTGAATTCGGCAGCCTGCGCAGATCCGAGCGGCAGCAAGATCAGCAGCAGGAGAGCACAGAGAGACTTCTTCATCGTGGATCCTCGGGGTTACACTGGCGACAGGATGATGTATCCGGTGTGAAAAGAGCGTGAAGCTGCTCGCCAACCAGGAGTACAAAGCATGAAGATTTTGGTAGTGGAAGACAATCCTCAGGTGGCAGAAACCATCATGGATTATCTGGAGCTGGCCGGCCACCGGCTGGACTGTGCCTATCACGGTCAGGCGGCACTGCAACTGCTGGCCGAACAGCGCTTCGACGTCATCATCATGGATGTGATGATGCCCCGTCTCGACGGGCTCAGCACGGTCGCCCGCCTGCGTGAAGAGGGGATCTCGACCCCGGTGCTGTTTCTCACTGCACGCGACAGTCTGGAAGACAAGCTGGCAGGCTTCAAGGCCGGTGGCGACGACTATCTGGTCAAGCCCTTCGCCATGGAGGAGCTGGAGGTGCGGCTGCAAGCCCTTAGCCTGCGCGGCCCCCGCGGTGACATCGGCGCCATCACCTTTGGCGAGCTGACCGTCGATGCCGCCAGCGGTCAGGCGACCCGTGCCGGCGTTCCCCTCAAGCTCGGCAAGATCCCGTTCCAGATCCTCGCGCTGCTGGCTCGCCGCGCGCCGGCCATCGTCACTCGTCAGGAGGTGCTCGACACCGTCTGGGGAGAGGAGGAGCCCGACTCCGACGCCCTGCGCAGCCACATCTACGCCCTGCGCAACACCCTCGACAAACCCTTCCCCACCCCCATGCTGGAAACCCTGCACGGTCAGGGCTACCGACTGGTGAGCGCATGAGCCTGCCGAGCCTGCGCCACCGGCTCATCATGGCGCTCGGCGGGGCTGGCGTGGTGCTGCTGGTGCTGCTCTCCGGCCTGATGATGGTGGCCGAGGACAAGATGGAGGAGCTCAGTCTGCGCCACTGGCTGGAGGCGGAAGTAACCCGCTACAGCGACGACTGGCTGCGCCTCGGGGCCGCGGCGGCGGCGCCCAGCCCGCGCCAGTTCTCCAGCTACTGGACCGAGTCGGGACGCCTGCCTAGGTGGCTGCAACCCTACCAGACCCCCGGCTTTTTCGAGCACCAGCTGGGCAAGGAGGACAAACACTTTCTGGTGGCACGCCACCCCTCCGGCAAGGGGATGCTCTATCTGGTCTTCAACGACGATGCCGATGACTACCTCGACCCCTACGAGGACAAGCTGCATCTGGCCACCCGGCTGATCGGGCTGGCGCTACTGCTGGGCTGCCTCGGCTTCGGCATCTGGCTGGTACGCCATATCACCGGGCCGCTGCAGCGGCTGCAACACAGGGTCGCCCACCTCACCCCGGATCAGGCGGACTTCATCCCCGATGCCCCCTGGCAGGAGCTCAGGGATATCGAGCTGGCGCTGCTGGCCGGCAAGCAGGAGGTGAGTGCCGTGTTTGCCCGCGAGCAGGAGTTCAGCCGCTTTGCCAGCCATGAGCTGCGCACTCCCAACATGGTGATCCAGGGCTCGGCCGCCCTGCTCGGCAAGGTGAACGATCTGCCCGCCCCCGCCGAGCGCGCCGTCACCCGCATCCGGGCCGCCGCCGACGAGATGGCCCTGCTCACCGAGACCTTTTTGCTGCTGGGCCGCAAGGAGGCGGTGGAGCGACCGCTGCAACAGGTCACCCCGCTGATCCGTCAGGAGCTGGCCCGCCTCGCCCCGCTGTTGCAGCGGGAGGCCCTCGATATCCGGCTTAATCTGGACGAGAGCAGCGAAGTAAACGCCCCCCTCTCCCTGCTCGCCATCGCCCTCGGCAACCTGCTGAAAAATGCCCTGAGCTATGCCGAAGGACATATCGACATCGAGCTGTGTGGCCCGGTGCTCACCATCAGCAACCCGACGGCGGCGGCGCCGGATCAGATCCTCGGCTACGGCTGTGGCCTCACCATCATCCAGCGCATCTGCGAGAAACTCGGCTGGCAAATCGACACCCGGCTCGAGGATGGCGTATTTAGCGCCCGGCTGGCGATGATCACTGCCGAACAGTTCCCTCTCCCTTTGGGAGAGGGTTAGGGTGAGGGCGCAGTGGCACCGCCAACCCACCAGCCAGATAGCAACAAGGCGCCCGAGGGCGCCCTGTTTCTATCTGACGGATGCAAGCCTGAGGCTCACTCCGCCGGTTTGTTCTTGCGGCTCGCCTTGAGTTCGAGAAACTCGATGATCTTGCCGGCCACATCCTTGCCGGAGGCGGCTTCCACCCCTTGCAATCCAGGAGAGGAGTTGACCTCCAGCACCAGCGGGCCACGGGCGCTGCGCAGGATATCCACCCCCGCTACATCCAGCCCCATGATCTTGGCGGCCTGCACGGCGGTCGCGCGCTCTTCCGGGGTGATCTTGATCGCCTCGGCGGTGCCGCCACGGTGCAGGTTGGAGCGAAACTCCCCCGGCTGGGCCTGACGGCGCATGGCGGCAACCACCTTGCCGTTGACCACCAGACAGCGGATGTCGGCGCCATTGGCCTCGCGGATATACTCCTGCACCAGAATGTTGTTGTTGGTCTGGATAAAGGCCTCGATCACGCTCTCGGCGGCCTTCTGGGTCTCGCAGAGCACCACGCCTATCCCCTGGGTTCCCTCCAGCAGCTTCACCACCAGCGGCGCCCCGCCCACCATGGTGATGAGGTCGGGCACGTCGTGGGTGCTGTGGGCATAGCCGGTGATGGGCAGGCCGATGCCATGGCGGGAGAGCAGTTGCATCGCCCGCAGCTTGTCGCGGGAGCGGCTGATGGCCACCGAGCTGTTGAGGGCCATGGTGTTCATCATCTCGAACTGGCGCAGCACGGCGGTGCCGTAGGCGGTAATGCTGGCCCCGATCCGCGGGATCACGGCGTCATAACTTCCCAGCTCCCCCCCCTCGTAGTGAATGGAAGGGTTGTGGGAAGCGATATTCATATAGCAGCGCAGGGTGTCGAGCACCTCTACCTGATGACCGCGCGCCTGTGCCACCTCGACCAGACGGCGGGTGGAGTAGTTTTTCGGCTCACGGGATAAAATGGCGATCTTCATGACAATTCCGCTAGAAGGCTGTGCCTGGGCAGGATGGGGCGGGAGAGTATAAGGTGCCACAGCGCCAAGGCAACGCCAATTGTTTATCCTGACAACAAGACAAACCACACCAAACCGCACGCTACCACATCACTGTGACCAACAGGTTAAACGGCGGCTCTGCGCAGGTTGTTCAACCAGTGCAAGGATGCCGCCGTTTCTCGTTAAAGATCAACCGGTGTCACACGGGAGTCAGTTCAGGTTTGGCCCCAACCAGCGCTCGGCCTCTGCCAGCGTCATCCCCTTGCGAACGGCGTAATCTTCCACCTGATCGTGCTGGATCTGCGCCACCGCGAAGTATTTGCTCTCGGGATGAGAGAAGTACCAACCCGATACCGCCGCCCCCGGCCACATGGCGTAGGATTCGGTGAGCTGCATGCCGATAGCCTGCTCCACCTTCAGCAGTTCCCAGATGCTCCCCTTCTCGGTGTGCTCCGGGCAGGCCGGATAACCGGGGGCCGGGCGGATGCCCTGATAGTTCTCGCGAATGAGCTCCTCGTTGCTGAGGGCCTCGTCGGGAGCATAACCCCAGTGCACCTTGCGCACCTGCTCGTGCAGGTACTCGGCAAACGCCTCGGCCAGACGGTCGCACACCGCCTGAATGAGGATGGCGTTGTAGTCATCGTGCTGCGCCTTGTAGGCCTTGGCGATGGCCTCCTCACCGATACCGCCGGTCACCGCGAAGGCGCCGATCCAGTCGGGCTTGCCGCTCTCTTTCGGCGCCACATAGTCCGCCAGACAGTAGTTGGGGAAGCCCTGCTTCTCGCTCTGCTGGCGCAGGTGGTGCAGCACCTTGATGACCTCGGTGCGCGACTCGTCGCTGTAGACCTCGATGCTGTCTCCTATCGCGTTGGCCGGGAACAGGCCGATCACCCCGGCGCAGCGCACGCTCTGATCTTTTTCCAGTTGATCCAACATGGCGTTGGCGTCGGCAAACAGCTTGGTCGCCTCCTCGCCGATAATCTCGTCCTCGAGGATGCGCGGATACTTGCCCGCCAGCTCCCAGCTGAGGAAGAACGGCGTCCAGTCGATGTAGGGGCGCAGCACCGAAATGGGCACATCTTCGAACTTCTGCACCCCGAGCTCGCGGGGCTTGGGCGGCTGGTAGCCAACCCAGTCCAGCTGGTGCCGGTTGGCGCGGGCATGAGCCAGACTGACCGGACGGGAGCGCGGCTGCTTGCGGGCATGCTGATCCCGGGCGATCTCGTACTCCTTGTCGATGCGGGCGACAAACGCCTCCTTCAGATCCGGGCTGAGCAGGCTCTGGGCCACCCCTACCGCGCGGGAGGCGTTGGAGACATAGACCACAGGCTCCGAGTAGTTCTGCTCTATCTTCACCGCGGTGTGGGCCTTGGAGGTGGTGGCACCACCGATCAGCAGCGGCAGCTTGAAGCCCTGACGCTCCATCTCCTTGGCTACGTGCACCATCTCGTCCAGCGACGGGGTAATGAGACCGGAGAGACCGATCATGTCGGCCCCCACTTCCCGCGCGGTCTTGAGGATGGTCTCGCAGGGGACCATGACTCCGAGATCGATGATCTCGAAGTTGTTGCACTGCAGCACCACCCCGACGATGTTCTTGCCGATGTCGTGCACATCCCCTTTCACGGTCGCCAGCACGATTTTGCCGTTGCTGGAGCCACCCGATTTTTCTGCCTCGATATAGGGTTGCAGATAGGCGACCGCCCGCTTCATCACCCGGGCCGATTTCACCACCTGCGGCAGGAACATCTTGCCGGCGCCGAACAGATCGCCGACCACGTTCATGCCATCCATCAGCGGCCCTTCGATGACGTGCAGCGGCCGCTCGGCCTGGGCGCGCGCCTCCTCGGTATCCTCTTCGATGAAGTCGGTGATCCCCTTGACCAGCGCATGTTCCAGCCGCTTGCCCACCGGCCAGCTGCGCCACGCCTGATCCCGCGGATCCTCCGCCTGGGCGCCGGCACCGCGATACTTCTCGGCGATCGCCAGCAGCTCCTCGGTGGCGTTGCCATTGAGGTTGAGCACCACCGCCTCGACCTTCTCTTTGAGCTCGGCCGGAATGTCTTCATAGATGGCGAGCTGACCGGCGTTGACGATCCCCATGTCCATGCCGTTCTTGATGGCGTGGTAGAGGAAGACGGCGTGAATCGCTTCCCGCACCGGCTCGTTGCCACGGAATGAAAACGAGACGTTGGAGACACCGCCGGAGATCATGGCGTGGGGCAGGTTCTCCTTGATGTCCTTCACCGCATCGATGAAGTCCACCGCGTAGTTGTTGTGCTCGTCGATACCGGTCGCCACCGCGAAGATGTTGGGGTCGAAGATGATGTCTTCCGGCGGGAAACCGACCTGATCCACCAGAATTCGGTAGGCTCGCTGGCAGATCTCGAACTTGCGGGCGCGGGTGTCGGCCTGACCCGCTTCGTCGAACGCCATCACGATAACGGCAGCACCGTAGCGGCGCAGCAATCTGGCCTGCTGGATGAACTTCTCCTCCCCCTCCTTCATGGAGATGGAGTTGACCACCGGCTTGCCCTGCACGCACTTGAGGCCTGCCTCCAGCACCTCCCACTTGGAGGAGTCGATCATCACCGGCACCCGGGCGATGTCCGGCTCGCCGGCGATAAGGTTGAGGAAGCGCACCATGGCCGCTTCGGCGTCCAGCATCCCCTCGTCCATGTTGATGTCGATGATCTGGGCGCCGTTATCCACCTGCTGCTTGGCGACGTCGAGCGCCTCGTCGTAGAGCCCCTCCTTGATCAGCCGCTTGAACTTGGCCGAGCCGGTGACGTTGGTGCGCTCCCCCACGTTCACGAACATGGATTCTGGGGTGATGATCAGCGGCTCCAAACCCGACAGGCGGCAGGCCACCGGCAGCTCGGGCAAAGCGCGCGGCTTGATGCCGGCAACCGCGCCAGCCATGGCACGAATATGGGCCGGGGTGGTGCCGCAGCAGCCGCCAACCATATTGAGAAAGCCGCTTTGGGCCCACTCGCGGATATGCTCCGCCATCTCGGCGGCATCCAGATCGTACTCGCCAAAGGCATTGGGCAGACCGGCATTGGGGTGAGCGCTGACATGGGTCTCGCTGATGCGAGACAACTCCTCCACATACTGGCGAAGCTCGTCCGGCCCCAACGCACAGTTGAGGCCGAACGATACCGGTTTGACGTGGCGCAGCGAGTGGTAGAAGGCTTCGGTGGTCTGGCCCGAGAGGGTACGACCAGAGGCATCGGTAATGGTGCCGGAGATCATCACCGGCAGGCTGTAGCCCAGCGCCTCGAACACCCCTTCCACCGCGAAGGCGGCGGCCTTGGCGTTGAGGGTGTCGAAGATGGTCTCGATCAGGATGATGTCGGCGCCGCCCTCGATCAGGGCGTGGGTCGATTCGGTATAGGCGGCCACCAGCTGGTCATAGGTGACGTTGCGCTTGCCGGGATCGTTCACATCCGGCGAGATGGAGGCGGTGCGGTTGGTGGGGCCCAACACCCCTGCCACGAAACGCGGCTTGGCGGGATCTTTTGCCGTCCACTCGTCGGCCACGGCGCGGGCCAGACGGGCGGCTTCCCTGTTGATCTCGGCCGAGAATTCTTCCATCTCGTAATCGGCCATGGCGATGCGAGTGGCGTTGAAGGTGTTGGTCTCGAGAATGTCGGCCCCGGCAGCGCAATACTGCTCGTGGATCTCGCGGATCACCGCCGGACGGGTCAGCACCAGCAGATCGTTGTTGCCCTTGATGTCGGTATGCCAGTCGGCAAACCGCTCACCCCGATAATCCGCCTCCCCGAGTTTGTAGCCCTGGATCATGGTGCCCATGGCCCCGTCGATGATCAGGATCCGCTCCCTGAGGCAGGCTTCCAGCTTCTTTGTTACGTCCGACTGCTTGCTCGGCTCTCTGCTCGACATTACGTTCGACACCGCGTGTTCCTCTTACATCCATGCAACTGCGTAAACAGCATCCTAACAGCAAACAAATAAAATGGAAATCTAGCCGTCTATCAGTCCAAACGTGCCACCATATACTCATTTATGGGTAATGAGTAACATAGGGCCCGAGAGTAACCTATGCCCGTCCTGCATAGGGATACGTGCTTGCTGTCTACCAACGAGAAAAAAATAACTATGAGCGTCTACTACACACTCTGTTTTCTGGCAGCGTTGGCGATTTTTATCGCCTTTGCCAACCAGTATGTTGTGAAGATCCAGACCACCATCGCCATTACTGCGGGCTCCATGCTGATCTCCGCACTGCTGGTGCTGTTTGGCAAACTGGGTTGGTTCAATCTGGAACCTCTTGCCGTCAAGACCATGGAGAGCATCGACTTCCAGAACTTCCTGCTGAAGGGGATTCTGGGCTTCCTGCTGTTCGCCGGTGGCCTTGGCATCAACCTCAAGGCGCTGCGTAGCCAGAAGTGGGAGATCACCATTCTGGCCATCATTGCCACCCTGCTCTCCACCTTCCTCATCGGCTACGGCTTCTGGTTTATCGCCAAGCTGCTGGGCTGGGAGTTGCCGCTGGTCTACTGCATGCTGTTCGGCGCGCTGATCTCCCCCACTGACCCGATTGCCGTCCTGGCCATCGTCAAGAAGATGAAGGCGCCACCCCAGATCGCCATCCAGATCGAAGGGGAATCCCTGTTCAACGACGGTGTTGGCCTCGTGATCTTCGCTACCGTGTTTGCCGTCGCCTTTGGCGGGGTCGAGCCCACCTTCGGTAGCGTGGCCGGTCTGTTCCTGCACGAAGCCCTCGGTGGCATCCTGTTCGGTGCCGTGCTGGGCCTCATCGCCCACGTGATGATCAGTGCCACCGACGACGGTTCATTGGAGCTGCTGCTGACCCTCTGCATCCCGACCGCCGGCTTTGCCTTTGCCAACATGATCGGCGTCTCCGGCGCACTGGCCATGGTGGTCACCGGCATCATGATCGGCAACTGGACCCGTCACTCCGGCTTCTCCGAGCAGAGCAGCCACCACCTGGATCACTTCTGGGAGTTGATGGACCAGTTCCTCAACGCCCTGCTGTTCCTGCTGATCGGTCTGGCACTGGTACTGCTGGATCTCGCCTGGCGTGACTGGATCCTGCTGGTCATTGCGGTGCCGCTCTGCCTGGGTGCCCGCTTTATCAGCGTGTCGCTGCCCTATGTGGCTTTCCGCCGATTCCGCAATTACAACACCTTCTCGGTACGGATCCTCACTTGGGGTGGCCTGCGCGGTGGTCTGGCCATGGCGATGGCGCTGGCACTCCCCTCCGGCGTCATGATGATCCCGGAACATGGCGTCGACCTGCGGGAGGTCATCCTGGTGATGACCTACTCGGTGGTGATGTTCTCTATCGTGGTGCAAGGCATGACCATCACCCCGATGATCACGGCCGCCAAGAAGGCCTGTGGCGACTACTGAGTCGGCCCACTGTGCAGGTTGCAGAATGAGAGAGGGCTCCCGTCGGGAGCCCTCTTTTTATGGCGGATAGATGCGAATATTTGCTGCTGATAGCCCCTTGATTACACAGAGGAAAAGCGTACTGACTTCAACATCGGCAAATTATTGTTTGCTTTTTATTCATTTCGAGGAGAGAATGCGCGCCGGCTAGTTAATCAGCCCTGTTTATGTTTATCCTGCAATGCTTCACCTCACGATGAATCCTGCCAGTACCCGCATAACCTTCTTCTGATTTACTCGCCTTGAGAACCGTCAGGCTGTCTGCCTGCGTTGCCCGGCTCTCACGGTGCAGACCCGATCTGCCCACCCAATTTGATTTATGCATCAGCATATTCCTTGAAAGTGCAGACGCCCCTTAACCGGGCTGGGTATTCCTGCGCGCTTGTCGTTCACCCAATCGACCGCGCCCATTGACCTGACATTTGCCAATACAAGGAGCAAACACCTAATTTATATAGAGAAATACCATGATGAAAGCAGTACAAACACACAAGCCCCTGCGTCGCAGCAAGCCCATCAACCTGCCTGTGCAAGAGCACGACAATGATGCGTTTCTGATCCAGTTCAGCACCCGCTTCAGCGGCGGTTTCGCCATCTCCTGTGATGGTATCGCTGGCGAGTTCTCCATCGAAGACCTCAACTGATCCTGCCTGCCCTCCGGCAGCGCCCGATGCAGACAGGCCGCAACTCACGGCGGCCTCTTTGCTTATCCCCCTCCGCCATCATCTGGTGATAGTACACCCCGCATCGTCTCTGCTCCTTCCCTTAGCCTCTTTATCTCATTCGCCTTGCAAACCACCAATGTGCCACTCCGATCACAAATCGCAGTAAAGCGAACCGCAAGAGGTAGCTGACATACCGAGTTGTCGTTATAAGAGAGCCCCTTATCTCCGGAGTATGAACAAGGCAATCAGATGGCCACCATCAGACAGGTCGCAACCCTCGCCAAGGTCTCGACGGCAACCGTCTCAAGAGTGATCAATAACTCTGCCCATGTTGAACCGGCGACCAGGGAACGGGTAGAGAAAGCAATGCGTGCGCTCGACTATCGACGCGACATGGCGGCAGTGGCTCTGGCAAAACGCAGCGGCAATATGCTCGGCCTGTTGACCGGCAATCTGGCTGATCCCTTCTTTGCCAGACTGGCCCGCGGAGTAGAAGCCATCAGCCGGCAGCACGGCTTTCGGTTGATGGTCTGTAGCGGGTCCCATCAAAGCGAGCAGGAGCAGTATGGGCTCGAGTTTCTGATCAATCAGGGCTGCGAAGCCATCGTTGCCCATACCACTCGCCTCTCTGACGAACTGCTGCTCCGTTACGCCTCACACATGCCAGCACTCATTCCCATCAATCGCTATCTGCCCGAGCTGGCTCACCGCAGTGTCTGGCTGGACAACCGGGCAGGCACCCGAGCCGCCGTCGACCATCTGGTGGCTCAAGGTCATCGCCGGATCGGCTTCATCACCTGTGATTTGCCCATCGCCGATCGGCAGCTCCGCCTGGAGGGATATGAGCAAGGAATGGCTCACTATCATCTGGCACTCAAACCACAGTGGGTTATCAGCCAGCCCTTTACCGAGGAGGGGGGCGAACAGGCGGCGGTGCGCTTGCTTGCTGAGTGCCCCGAGGTAACCGCCGTGCTCACTTTCAACGATGTGATGGCGGCAGGCATGATGTCGCACCTGAGAAAATGCGGGCGACGGATCCCTGAAGACCTGTCGATTATCGGGTTCGATGACATCATGCTGGCCCGCTACCTCTACCCGACACTGACCACTCTGCACTACCCCATTGAGACCATGGCCAAACGGGCTGCCGAGCTGGCCATCACCCGACTGCAACAGCAGGACCCGGGCCCGGAGATCCATGAGTTCACCCCTGCACTGGTCATTCGCGAGTCGGTTATGCCCCTGACGCAACCTCCCCTTCTGCGACCATGATCACGTTCCAGAACACCATGTAACCGGTTACATAGCTGGCGTGCAAGGCTCACATTTCCACCAGGCTGCTCGCCCCACAATGGCGCCATGTTCTGAAGCGATGGATCAACTGTGATGAAACAAGAGAGAAAGACCCTGACCCTGGGGCTTGCCACATTACCCATTCTGGTGATGCTGGGGCTCCTGATCGTTGGCTATGTTCTGATGGGATTGCGCATTGAGCCACTGCTCCTGCTGTCCGCCATCTTCACAGCACTGCTCGCCTGCTGGCAGGGATATAGCTGGGACGAGATCATCCAGTCCATCGTCCAGAAGCTGGCCAAGGCGATGCCGGTCATTCTGATCCTGGTCTGTGTGGGTGGATTGATTGGCAGCTGGATGTTCAGCGGCACCATCCCTTACATGGTCTATTGGGGGCTCAAGCTGATCAGCCCGCAATACATTCTCATTGCGGCCTTCTTCATCACCAGTCTGGTCTCGGTCTGTACCGGTACCTCCTGGGGCTCAGCGGGCACCGTCGGGGTAGCCCTGATGGGGGTTGCGCACGGTCTGGATGTTTCGCTGGCAGCGGCAGCCGGGGCCGTGGTGTCAGGCGCCTATTTCGGCGACAAGATCTCTCCTCTCTCCGATTCGACCAACTTCGCCGCCATTGTGGCCGATACCACCCTCTACGCCCATATCCAGCACCTGCTCTGGACCACGCTGCCCAGCTTCCTGCTGGCTGCCGGCGTCTTCTTCGTCGCCGGTTTTTCAGTCATCGGTGAAGAGGTGGCCACACCGGAGAAGGTCATCACCATCCTGTCCACACTGGAGCAGCTCTACCACTTCAATCCTCTCCTGCTGCTGCCCCCGCTGATTGTGCTGTGGGGGGCGATCGCCAAGAAGCCCACTATTCCCTTGATGCTGCTGGCCAGCGCCATCGCCATTATCCTCGGGATTACGTTGCAGGGATTGCCGCTACAGTCCGGTTTCAATGCCCTGATCGACGGCTTCAACCTCACCATGTTCACCCCACTGGGTCATGACGTCAGCCAGCTGCTCCCCGATATCCCCCGCCTACTCAATCGCGGTGGCATGTTCTCGATGATGAGCACCATTCTGCTGGTCTTCTGCGCCTTCTCCTTTGCCGGTGTACTGACCCTGACGGGGGCGCTCAACCTCATCATCAATCGCCTGCTGACCCTTATTCACTCCACTGGCCAGTTGATCGCCTCGACCATTGCCACCACCCTGCTGGTCACCGGTGCCACCAGTGACGGCAAGCTGGCCCTGCTCATCCCGGGCGAGCTGTTTCAGGACGCCTACCGTCGCATGGGGCTGGATACCAAGAACCTCTCCCGCACCATAGAGGATGCGGGCACCGTGATTGAGCCCCTGATCCCCTGGACGGCTGCTGGTGTCTATATGGCGGGCACCCTTGGCATCCCGACGCTCGATTACCTCCCCTGGGCCATCCAGTGCTATGCCGCCCTTTTCTTTGCCCTGGGCTACGGCTTTACCGGTATTGGCATCGCCCATGCAGACCGGAAAGAGGTGACAGGGGAGCCGCGGACCATGACAGTGGCGGAGGAGCGATAAGATGCCGGAGCACAACTTTGACCAAGTGATTGATCGCCACAATACCAACTCCATCAAGTGGGACTGTATGCCCCAGTACCTTGGCATCGACGGCAGCGATCTGCTACCCATGTGGGTATCCGATTTCGACTTTGCCTGTCCACCAACCGTGCAGCAGGCACTGCAACGGCGGGTCGCCCACGGCGTATTCGGATACAGCGAGCGACGGGATGACTACTTCAGCGCCATACAACAGTGGTTTGCCCGGCGCCATCAGATCACCATAGAACGGGAGTGGATCCACTCCGTCGAGGGGGTGATCCCCGGCATCTCGCTGCTACTGCAAATGCTGACACAACCCGGAGAAGGGATTGTTGTCCAGGGCCCCTGTTATGGTTCCTTTGCCAAGATCATCGCGCTGAACGAGCGACGACTGCTAGATAACCCGTTGCTGCGAAAAGGGAATCGCTACGAGATGGATCTGCCGCAGCTGGCACGTCTCTTCATGGTGGAGCGCCCCGCCATGATGATCCTCTGCAATCCCCACAACCCGACCGGCAGGAGCTGGACGTTCACCGAGCTCTATGAACTGGCGACCCTGTGCCAGCAGCACGGCGTGACGCTGGTATCAGACGAGATCTGGGCCGATCTGCAACTGGCTGGCCATCGGCACACCTCGGTGCTCTCCCTGCCGCCCCATTTGCTGCCCAACATGGTGGTGGCGACCTCTGCCAGCAAGAGCTTCGGTCTCTCCTCGCTGCGCATCTCCAACTTCATCATCCCGGATCCTGCGCTGCGCCAGCGCTTCAAACAGCGTCTCGATGCCCATGGTCTGGATGTATTCAATGCGCTCTCCATGGAGGCTGCCACTGCGGCCTATCAGCACGGCGAGGCATGGCTAAACGGGCTGCTCGCCTATCTGACAGACAATCGCCACTGGTTTGCCGAGCAGCTGGCAACCCGGTTGCCCCGTCTGCAACTGATGGAGGCCGATGCCACCTATCTGGCCTGGATCGATTGCCGCCAGCTGGAGCTGGATGACGATGAGCTGAAACAGCGGCTTATCGAAGAGGCGAGAGTTGTCCCGTCGATGGGGATCGGCTTTGGCAAAGGGGGGCAGGGCTTTATTCGCCTCAATCTGGGCTGCCCGCGCAGCTATCTGGAACAAGCACTCACCGGACTGGAGCGGCTGGTGTCCAGATGACATCGCAGAGCAGGGGACAACAGGGGTAGAGCATGCAACCCCGCTGTCTCCTGCATACCCCAACTGTGAGTTCACCGGCAGTTTCCCGCTCTGGTGCACCACAAGATGCAATAACGGAACGACCGCCACAGGCAGAGACTCGGAATGGTGATACAAACAGGGTCTCTTCAATCCACCTGATAACGATGCCTGCATGATGACGAAGCTTGAACGCCCCTACTTTTCCAGCGTGCACGAGACCGATGAGGGGCTAAGCAGCCCCCTCTCGCTCTACTCCGTTTATGAGGCGATCGATGTGGAACTGCGGGCTCCCCACGAGATGGCCGGTTACCACTGGCATGGCCAGGTGGAAGTCAACATCCCGTTCGATGGCGATGTGGAGTACACCATGAATGGCCAATCCTTTACCCTGGCGGCAGGGCATGCAGGGTTGTTCTGGGCGGCCATTCCCCATCAGCTGACCCGTATCGGCCACTGCTCGCAAATGGGCCTCATCAATATACCGATCCATCTGTTTCTCTCCTGGCCCATCAATCGGGAGCTGCTGAATCAGGTCACCCATGGCGGCGTACTGCAGTCGCGATCAGCCATGCTGGTGAGCGAGTTTGAACTGACCCGCTGGGTCACGGAGAGCCGGATGGATGACCCTGGCCGTCAGCAACTGGTTGCCGACGAGATCTGCCTGATGTTGCGGCGCCTAGGGCTGGATGGCTGGAGCCGCCTGCTCGCCAACCACAGCAATCAGGGGACGACGACGGGTGCCTCGAAACACTCCCAGTTCCATGTGCAGCAGATGCTCGAATACATTGCCGCCCACCATGATGCCCCGCTCACCACCAGGGAGCTGGCCGATCATGTTGGGTTGCACCCCAACTACGCCATGGGGCTGTTTCAGAAGGTGATGCAGATGAGCATCAAGCAGTACGTCACCGCGATGCGGATCAACCATGCCAGAGCCCTGCTCAGCGATACCGACCGCACCATCCTCGATGTCGCACTGACGGCAGGTTTCAACTCCAGCAGCCGCTTCTATGAGACCTTCCAGCGTTATCTGGGGCTGACACCGAGTCGCTACCGCCAACTGAGTCGGGAACGGGCCAACTCTTCGCAGTAAATTCCCAAATAAAAAAGGGGCTCACGCCCCCCTGACTCAATCTCTCCCCGCTTAGCGGGACGGTACCGATACATTCACTCGTCCACCCGGCGGCACAGTCACCTCGACCGCACTCACAGTGACTCCGTTGAGGCGCTGCATACGCGCCTTGCGCAGCTTGCCATCCACCAGCAGGAATCCGTGGTTGCCCGGGAAGCGGGCCTCCCAGAACAGCGCGCGCGGCCCCGTGTTGCCCAACTTGCTGGCGGTAACGCCCTCATGGCGCAGTGACAACCGGTGGGCCCCGACCGGCAGTTGCTCGATGGCTACCCAGTCGATGAAAGCGGGCAATCGGGGCAGGGTTGCCACCCGGTGCGCGGCCGCATCCGGCTCAACCCCCATCATCCCCTCCACGGTCTGCGACACCAGCGTAAAGGAGATCTCCGGATAGTCGCCATTGGTGCCCTGACTAGGCCGCTCATGGGGGAGATTTCGCTTGGCCAGAATGTAGCGCATCCAGCGCCACGCCTCCTCGTTGCGCTGATAGGGGAAATAGGTATCCGGCAGATAGGTGTAGGCCTCGATGTTGGCGGGTGCCTGTGGTGTCGAGCCGATCCCCTCACCCACCATCTCGCTGATAAAGTCGAGATAGCGGTCATTGCGCGGCCCCGGCTCAGATAGCCGCTTCATCGGAATAAACCAGCTGTTCTCCTTGCCAAAATCGTTGCGCTTGCTGAGATTGCTGTCGAGGATGCGGGCATAGTGGCCCTGCTCATCCCCGGCAACCCGGCTCCACTCCTCGTTGAAGTAGCGCTTCAGCAGCACCGCCTTGCGCTGCCAGACTTGCGCCGCCCGCTTTTCACCGCGAGCCTGTAGCATAGCGGCATAAGCCAGCGTCGCCTGATACTGGGAGCCGATGGCATCGGCTGCCTCTATCGGGTGCTCACCCCGCTCGTTGTAGGTGCAGGATCCCTGGAAAATACCTCCCTTGCCCTCGGCGATCCCGTTGGGGTGCTGCTCATCATGCAGCGCGATGAAGTCGGTCAGCACCTTGCCGTAAAAGGACCACAGCTCGGGATCCTCGATATAGCGGCGATCGCCGCTCCAGAGGTAGGCGTGGTAAGCCTTCTCCACCAACTCGAACTGGGCGGGCACCTCGCGCACGAACCAGCTGTCGTCCTTGTAGTCGATGGTGTGGGGAGAGCCATCAAAGTTGAAGGCCCAGAGGGTATACCACTTGCGCGCGTCGGTGGCATTGCGAGCAAACACCTTGAACATCGAAAAGTTCTCGGCGCGCCAGCCAGCAATCTCGGCACCGGCAACCTGATGGGCAAAGTCGCGTCCGTAAAAGGCCGTGCGATCGTAATAGCCGGCCCAGTAGGAGGGGATGTAGTCATGCAGGCCGGTGCCATCCCCCTCCGGGTGGTACTCGTCCTTGTTGGTGACGCCACGCTGGCCGGTCATGATGAACTGCGCCGTTTTGGCGGCCGCCCAGTTGAATCCTTCCGCCAGTTCGGTGCTGGAAGAGCTGAGATGCACGGCCGGTTGCGATGCTGCCTCCACTCCGGCGGCGACCGCCGGCTGCGCACAGAGGGTAGCGATGCCTGCCGCCATCATGGCGCATGAGAGACGGGCCCGGCGACTCATTGGATATCCCATGTTCAACTCCTTTGATGATGAACGCCGACCCCAAGGTCGGCGTTATAGGTGAAAGAGATCAGCTGGCCGCCGCCTGCGCCTGCTTGGCCTCGATACTTTCGGATTCATATTTGCACATCAGATGATCTACCACCTTGCTCTGGTAGTGGCCGTTGAGCTTGTAGAAGCGGAAGTAAACAAACAGGGTCAGGGCAAAGAAGATGGCCGGCAGCACCACCATGATGGCCTGCATGCCGAAGAGGGTTTCGGCACTCTGCACCGCATTGGGGACATAACCGACCAGAGTCAACATGACACCGATGAAGAAGCCGGCGAAGGCCGAGCCAGCCTTGACCACCATGGTCTGCACCGAGTAAGCGATGCTCTCGTTGCGGGTGCCAAGCTTGTACTCGCCATAGTCGACCGTGTCGGCGACCATGATCACCTGTAGCACCCAGAACAGGGCGGTACCTATGTGGAGCAGGATGCCGGAGAGGATGATCAGCGCGACATTCTGGGGAGCAATGAAACCGATATACATCAGCATCAGGCAGCTCGTTATGGGGCAGAGTGAGGCCAACGCCCAGAGCACCCGCCGCGAGATGAAGCGGGCCAGCCGCGGGAAGATCATCAGGGTGATCAGGTTGGCGATGCCCCCGTACATCATGAAGCTGGGAAAGAGGGACTCCTGACCAATCACATAGGTAAAGTAGTAGATGGCGAAGGCGGTGATGGTGTTGTTCGCCACGTTGTAGCAGAGCGCCATAAACAGCACGCTGGTGAGCTGATCGTTGCGGAAAATAAGCTTGACCGAATCCATGATGGTGGTGCGCTGCTGACTGACAGTGGGGGTCGCGGCCGAGCTGTAGCGCTCCTTCACATTGCGCAGGGTGACCAGGGTCGAGACAAGAAAGAAGGCGACCAGGATGAAGGTGAACATCAGAAAACCGTGGGCCTTGTCCCCCTGGCCAAAATAGTCCACTACCTTGAGGCCGATGGCACCGGTAATAAGCCAGGAGAGACTGGCAAAGAAGCGGGGATAGGGAACCAGTGCCTCGCGCTCGTGCTTGTCGATGGTCAACGTTGGCACCAGCGACCAGAAGGGTATATCCATCAGGGTATAGGTCATGCCCCACAGGATGTAGGTGATGGCCACATAGACGAGCAGGGCCGTCCCTTCGAAATAGTGGGCACTGAACACCATCACCAGGGCGATGGAGTTGACCACTGTACCTATCAGTATCCAGGGTTTGAACTTGCCCCAACGGCTGCGGGTATTGTCGACAATCCACCCCATGATGGGGTCATTGACCGCATCCCAAATCCTGGCAATCAGAAAGATGGTGCCGACGAAGGCAGCCGACACCCCCACCACATCCGTGTAATAGAACATCAGGTACATGTAGACGATGCCGATGGCAAAATCCTTGCCGAAGGCCCCGAAGCCATAGCTCAACTTGGTTTTCAGCGAGACGCTCATGGTTTATCTCCTTGGGGGTTAAGCCCCCCGCAGGGGGCTCTTGCTCAGCCGTGAATCCACTCCGGCAACCAGCCGCGGTGGGCTTCAATCAGTTCGTCGATCAGGGCGTAGATCTCGTCCATGCCAAGCACTGCCGCCGTGTGGGGATCGAGCAGGGCTGCATGGTAGATGCTTTCCCGCTTGCGCTCGGTGATCGCCTCGGTGACCAGCGCCTGCACGTTGATGTTGGTGCTCATCAGGGCGGCCAGATGGGTTGGCAGCCGACCGATGGCGGTGGGCTGAATGCCGTTGGCATCCACCAGACAGGGCACCTCCACGCAGCAGCCATCCGGCAGGTTGGTAATGAGGCCGTCGTTTCTGACGTTGCCATAAATGACGCTGGGCTCACCGCTCCAGAGGGAGTTGATGATGACGCTCGCATACTCGTTCGATTCGGGCACCTCGACCCGTTCGGCCTGACGATAGGCAGTGAGGTCATCCTGCCAGCGGGCAATCTGCTCGACGCAGCGCTTGGGATACTCGTCGAGCGGCACCTTGTAGCGCTCGATGAGATCGGGGCGTCCCGGCTTGATGAAGTAGGGGGTGTACTCGGCAAAGTGCTCGGAAGATTCGGTAACAAAGTAGCCAAACTTCTTGAACAGCTCGTAGCGCACCAGATTCTGGCAACGCTGGTTGTGGTGCAGGCCGGGTTTGGGGGCAGTCCCCGCTTCATAGGCAGCCAGCAGCTCGGGATAGAGATTGACGAATTCGCCGCTCTCCAGCTGATGCTCAAGGGTCAAATAGAAGGCCATGTGGTTGATACCGGCACAGCGATAACGCAAGGTCGCCGGATCGATGCCGAGATCACGGGCCAACTCGTGCGCCGTTCCCTGCACCGAGTGGCACAGTCCCACCTGCTTGATATGAGGGAACTGTTGATACATGGCCCAGGTGTTCATCGCCATCGGGTTGACGTAGTTGAGCATGGTGGCGTCGGGGCACACCTCGCTCATTACCTCGCACACCCGCCAAAGATTAGGGATGGTGCGCAGTGCCCGCATGATGCCGCCGGGCCCAAGCGTATCGGCAATGGTCTGTTCGAGACCGTGGCGTTTGCACACCTCGAAATCGGTCACGGTACAGGGCTCGTAACCGCCGATCTGGAAAGCAACGATGACAAAGTTGGCCCCTGCCAGCGCAGGTTTCAGCTCGGTATGGCAACTGAGCAGCCCCTTGGCACCGCTGGAATCCATCAGCTTGCGCACCACAATCTGGGACTCTTCAAGCCGCTGTGGATCTATGTCCATCAGGGAGATGTTGGCATTTTTCAGGGCCGGTTTGTGAAACACATCGCCCAGGATGTTCTTCACAAAGATGGTAGAGCCTGCGCCGATAAAGGTGATATTGGGAGTTCTCATGTCCATTGCTCCAATGACGGTGAAACCAGTGTGCCTACTATGCAGGGCTGGTCCCGTCAGGTGCGTCTCGCTTACGGAACAGAGACTCCCAAAAACTCATTTTTGATGGGCTGGCTGACAAGATCTTAGGAAACGGGACACTTGTTCCCGAAAGTGGGACTCCCTTCTCCTGGCATCGACCGGCTCGCAGACAGCCGGAACGTTACTCCGTTACCCCGGATTCGAGCAGCAGGCACTCATCGGCATCTTCGCTCAATTTGACCAGTCGACTGTGCACCAGCCCCAGCTTGGCCAGCAGGCCGATGGATCGCTCGTTGCCCGGAGTGACGATGGCAACTACCTGCCCGATCCCCAACCGGCTTTTGCCATCGGCAAGGGCGGCCTGCGCCGCTTCAATGGCGTAGCCCTGGCCACGATATTGCGGCAGGAAGGCGTAACCGATATCGACCTGCTCCAGGGTATCGCGCTTGATCAGACCGCAGATACCGAGGCTGGCACCGTCATCCTTGCGCTCCACCAGATAGAGCCCGTGACCATAGCGGGCATAGCTGACTGCCGGCCCCTGCTGGATATACTCCTGCGCCTGTTCGAGGGTGCGAATGCCCCGATCACCGATGTAGCGATAGAAGTCACCGTCATTGAGCAGCTCAAGGATGAAGGGGGCGTCGGTGGCAATCATTTCGCGCAGGATCAGGCGGGAGGAGGCAATCATGGCAAGGGCTCTCAAACGGAAAGTGAAGGGCAAAGAGTGCCCCGTCACTCCCGGACTGGCAAGCCTGTGGCACCATCACTCATACAAAAGGGGTCGCAGTGCGACCCCTGACGAGATGGGAGAAACGGGCTCAGGCGGCCAGCAGTCCGGCATAGCCGTTGCCCTGCTCGCGCAACGCAGTGAACTGGGCAGCGCAATCGGCCCAGCTCAGCCCCAACGCATCTGCCACCTTGTGGGGCCACTCAGGGGGCGCCTCTTCCCCCACATCGGACTGGGCCGCCAGCACAATGGCCAGATGGATCAACCCGGCCTCGGCGGAAAATACCTTGGCCAGCATGGGATTGTAGTGATACTCCACCGCATTGCTGATGGTATCGGGAAACTTCCAGTAACGAGCCATGGCCGCCCCGACCTGGGCATAGTTGAAGCCAACCACCAGCTCTTCTGCCTTGGCCCGCCCCTTGTGCAGCTCCAGATCGTGAATGTGGTGGACAGTGTTTTCAGGCAGCCCCACGTGCATCACCAGCCGGCCAAGATCGTGCAGCAGAGCGCAGGTAAAAACCTCATCTCCCTTCATCCCTTTCTTCACCGCCAGACGGCGGGCCAGTTCAGCCACGTTGAAGACGCAGCCCCAGAAATGTTTGAGATCAATGCCGGGCACGGCCTTGACCGATTCGGTGAGCCCGCAGGCCAGCACCATGTTGCGCACCATCGCCAGTCCAAGCCGCACCGCGGCTTCATTGACGGTGCCGATCTGACGACTGCTGCCGAATTTGGCCGAGTTGGCCAGCCGCAGCAACTTGGCGGAGATGACAGGGTCCTTGTTGATCAACTTGCTGATCTTCAGCAGATCCGGATCCTTTTCATTGAAGGTCTGGATCAAATCGCGCATCACTTCCGGGATCTGGGGCAGTAGCTTGGGCTCAGCCAGCAGGGAATCTATCGTGGGCATAGGCGTGTCCATCCATGTTATCTGTGTTCCAACCTGTTTGCCTTGGCAAACTCTTCCTAATTATGGGTAACAAATGGCCTCCTCATCGGATTGTTTATTCGCTGGCCATTCAAGGTGTTAGTCACATTCAGGCTATACTGGCCGCCACATTCACTGTTGCGGATATCCCATGAACGACACTCAGGAATTTTTTGACGAAGAGACGCTGCTGGAGATGGTGGAGAACCAGCTCAACGATGGTCACCCTCCCCATGTGAAGGCGACCCTGATGCGGCTGGTGATGAAGGGCACCCCGCGGGAAGAGGCGTTGCAATATATCGCCTGCGCCCTAGGGGCCGAGCTGATGGCGATGGAGGCCGATCAGGGCCCCTTCAATCTGACCCGCTACGGCGAGTTCCTCGACAGCCTGCCCGAGATGCCGTGGGCTGACTGATAACCGGAGCTGACCAAGGCGCTACGCCTTTGCATGACTCCTTAAAAACAGAAGGGCGGGCGCCAATGGCCCCGCCCTTGTTGTATGGATCCGCTCCGGATCAGAACTGGGAGTTGATGACCACCTCTTCCCCCAGCGCCCCTGCCAACGGCAGTGGTCGATAGCTGGAGTTGGCGGCCCGCAGCAGCCGAATGCCGCGAATGCCGACCTCCTGCGCCGCCTTGATATCACCGTAGAAGAGCGTCATCTGCTTATCCTTGAGCCACTGCACCTTGGTGTTCTGCCCCGCTGGCCACCGGCGAAGATCACCGGATTGAGCTGGTCGGCCGGAATATTCATGGTCTGCTGCAGGATCTGGCTCACGGTCTCGGTCTTGGTCTTGGTGGCTAGCCCCCCATTTTATCCGCCTGGGATAAGCCTCCACCAACCAGGATATGACAAGCCTCTTTTGACCCTAGATATCGGCTGGAAGAGCCAGAGTGGGCTATAACTGCTTAACACCCGCTATTGACATCAAAATCAACGACTCTCTCTGGAGATGCCATGGACGCGCACACTTCCTCTTCCAATACCACAGGTTCGGCCCCTTCCACTCATCATGCCGGGATAGACACCCTCGATCAGGTGCTGGTACGGCTCGAACTCTCGCCAGAGGGGCAGATCCTTGATGCCAACCCGCGATTTCTGAGCCTCATGGGCTACACGCTAGATGAGCTCTCCGGCAAGCACTACGGCATGCTGCTCTCCCCGGACCAGGTGCAATCCGCCACACATGACACCTTTCAGGCCGCACTGCGCAGCGGCTCCTCGCAGGAGGACGAGCTTCACCTGCTGGACAAGCCGGGACGGGATGTCTGGATCCGTGGAGCCTGCAGCCCGGTTCTGGATGACAATGGACAACTATCTCGTATGACTCTGTACGCCATGGATCTGACCGGGCAGAAGCAGCTCACGGCCAGCTTCGAGGGCCAGCTCAATGCGCTGAGCCGGGTCATGGGCAAGGTCGAGTTTTCGCTGGAGGGCACCATACTGGATGCCAATCCACGCTTTCTCGACATAGTGGGTTACCAGCTGGAAGAGCTGAAAGGGCAACACCACAGGCTGCTGGTTGACCCAGACTACGCCCAGTCGGCGGATTACCTCGCCTTCTGGGACACGCTGCGCCGGGGCGAGTTTCTGGCTGGCGAATTCTGCCGCCTGAACAAGCAGGGACAGGAGGTATGGATCCAGGGCTCCTACAACCCCGTGCTGGATCTGAACGGCAAGCCCAGTAAAATCGTCAAGTTTGCCACCGACATCACGGCGCAGGTGGAGCAGCACCGCCAGCTCAAACAGGCGATGGTGGAAGCGGAAGAGGCCGCCAGAGTGCGCGAGGAGCTGCACAAGTCTCTGCAAGAGATGTCGACCCCTGTCACCCCTATCTGGGACGGGATCCTGCTGCTGCCACTGGTTGGGATCATCGACTCCATGCGCACTGCCGACGTGATGAACAAGTCGCTCACCAAGATTGCCGAAACCCGCGCCCGGGTCTTTGTGCTGGATATTGCCGGAGTCGCCACCGTGGACACTGGCGTCGCCAACCAGCTGATCAAGATCACCAAGGCGACCCAGTTTATGGGCTGTGAAGCCATCATCTCGGGAGTCTCCCCCGCCATTGCCCGTACCATGGTGGAGCTGGGGGTGTCGGTCGGTGACGTCCGTACCACGGCGACCCTGAGAGACGCCTTCGAAATAGCGCTCAAACGGGTTGGCTCAGCCCTCTAGGTCGCGGCAATGACCATGCAGCTCAACAACGATCTTGGCATCGCCGATATGGCCGACTGCATAGTAGTCAGCATGCGCCCCGATCTCGGAGACGACGGCATGCAGATGCTGATGCAGGCCCTCTCCCAGCGACTGGTACACGGGCGTCACCATGCAGTCTTGCTCGACTTCTCCGGCGTCATGCTACTGGATCACCATGAATTCAGACAGGTTTGCAAACTTGCCGAGGTGTGCCGTCTGTTGGGTGCCACCTGCCTGCTGGTAGGGCTCAATGCCGGGATCGCCGCATTTCTGGCGCTAGCCGAGGCACAGCCCGGGCCACTGCGCTGCTTCATCGACATGGACGACGCTTTTGCCCATGTCAGCCGCCTCCAGGGCGAGGAATAAACCGCCATGATACAAGAGCATGCGACCCGGGAGGCCAGCTATCCGCTACGCCACGATATCGATCTGCACCTGGCTGTGATGTCGGTTCGTCGGCTCCCATTTATCGCCAACCTATCCGACGTGGATCGCGCCATGCTCTCCACCGTGGTCTCCGAACTTGGCAGCAATATCCTGAAATACGCCGGGCAGGGGGAGATCATCCTGATGCTCCATCACCCGAAGGGGAGATCCTGCATCGACATCATCGCCCGTGACAAAGGGCCCGGCATATCGGATGTCTATCAGGCCCTGCAGGATCACTACAGCACTTCCGGCACCCTGGGACTGGGACTGCCCGGCGTGCGGCGCATGATGTCAGAGCTCACCATCAGCACACCGCCGGAAGGGGGCACCCTGGTGCAGGCGCGCAAATGGCTGGGTTCTGTACCCTCGGTCCCACGTCTCATCACGCCCACCCAACAATGGGGGCAGGCAGGTCTGACACTGGTCTGGGCTAGCGAAAACAGACCCTGTTATCCGGAAAAGGTCTCCGGCGATCTGGTCTTTATCCGGCCCACATCCGACGGCGTCTTGCTGGTACTGATCGATGTCAGCGGCCACGGCTCCTCGGCCAACAAGCTGGCACTGATACTGCAAGAGGCGCTGCAAAACACCCCTGAACAGGAGCCGGCACCTCTGCTGCAGCTGTTGCACCAACACTGCATCGGTACCCGGGGAGCGGCCGCTGGCATAGCCCTGGTCAACAGTGAACGGGGTGAAATGAGCTACGCCGGCATCGGCAACACCCGCATCTGTCTGCGCGGCCATGACCTCTGGCGCGGTATCTCCCGTGATGGGGTGCTGGGGGAGCGCTTCCCCACCCCCTTGCTGCAACGGCAGCCCATCAAGCCGGGGGATGTGCTGATGCTCTATTCGGATGGCATCAGCGAGTCACTCAACCTGCGTGACGGCGCACTGGATCTGGGGGCTGATCCCGTCATTCTGGCCCGTCAAGTCATAGACCATAGTGGGCGCAGCACCGACGATGCGAGCTGTATTGTGCTGCGGGTACAACCAGAGAAGGAGCGCTAGATGCGGCAGCTGATCGGTGATATCAGGCTCTCTGGCCCGACGGCAGCCCTCACCGCCAGACGCAAGGTGATCCGGGTGCTCACCTGCATCGACAAGAGCCCCACCTTCGTGGCGCCGCTGGCGGGTACCACCTCGGAGCTGGTGCGCCAGCTGACGGCAACCATCGACTCGCTGCAACTCCAGCTTTGGCTGGAGAGCAATACGCGGGAGCTGTGGGTCTCCCTCTCGGCCGACGAGCCACTGCAGCACAACGCACCCGGTGCAACCCATGGCAGCATCCGGCTGGTTCCTCATGCTGACACCGCCATCGCTCTGGTATGCCACCTGCCACACTGGCCCGATGACGCTCTGCTGTTGCAGATGCAGCAGCAGTTCGCTGAACCGACCCGGGATGAGCTGTTCGCCGTGATGCAGACCAAGAATCAGGAGCTGGAGCAGGCCTATGAGCTGGCAGAAAGCGCAACCCGGGCCAAAAGCGATTTTCTCGCCAACATGAGCCATGAAATCCGCACCCCGATGAACGCCATTCTGGGTATGGCCCACCTCGCCCTGCAAACACGCCTCGACTCGCAGCAGGCTGATTATCTGGGCAAGATCCAGCGCTCGGCCCATCACCTGCTCGGCATCATCAACGATATCCTCGACTTCTCCAAGATCGAGGCGGGCAAGCTGGATCTGGAGCAGATCGAGTTCGATCTCGACCATGTGCTGGAAAATCTGGCAACCCTGGTGGGCGAGAAGGCCGAAGCCAAAGGCATAGAACTGCTGTTCGAGGTCGATCACCAGCTAGACACCCTGCTCTATGGCGATCCCCTGCGGCTCGGCCAGATCCTGATCAACTACGCCAACAACGCAGTCAAATTCACCGAGCAGGGGGAGATACTGGTCAAGGTCACTTGTCTGGAGAAACGACCGCAAGAGGTGCTGTTGCACTGCTCGGTGCAGGACACGGGGATCGGCATGAGCCAGGAGCAGCAGCAACGGCTGTTCCAGTCTTTCCAGCAGGCGGACAGCTCCACCACCCGCAAATACGGCGGCACCGGCCTCGGGCTCGCCATCTCCCGCGAACTGGCGGCACTGATGGGAGGGGAGGTCGGCGTGCAGAGCGAACCGGGCAAGGGAAGCACTTTCTGGTTTACTGCCCGACTCGGCCGCGGCAGATACCGCTCACGCTATCTGCCAAGTCTGGATCTGCGTGGCCGCCGCATACTGGTGGTCGACGACAGTGCCAGCGCCCGCACCATACTGGCTGCCCTGCTGCGCAGCATGAGTTTCGTGGTCGACACCGCCGAATCGGGTCAGCAAGGGCTGCAGATGATCGCCTGTGCCGAGCAGGAAGGTAACGCCTACGAGGTGGTGCTGCTGGATTGGCACATGCCCGGGCTGGATGGCATAGAGACGGGGCGCCGCCTCATCGCCCGCGGCCTTGGCAAGCGGCTTTATCGGGTCATGGTGACAGGTTATGGGCGGGAAGAGATTTTTCGCGAAGCAGAGGCCGCCGGCTTTGATAGGGTGCTGGTCAAACCAGTCTGTGCCTCTGTGTTGTTTGATACCATCATTGGGCTGTTCGGCCAGCAAACCACGGCGACTGCCTTGAAGCCCACCCAGCCTACCCACAACTATCGCTTCGAGGGACTCCGTATACTGCTGGCAGAAGACAACGAGCTGAATCAGCAGGTGGCCATGGAACTGCTGCGAGCGGCGGGCATCGACGTCAGCATTGCTGCCAATGGTGCCATTGCTCTGGAAATGGCTGCGCAACAACCATACGACCTGATCCTGATGGACATGCAGATGCCGGTGATGGATGGACTGACTGCCACCCGTCAGTTGCGCCAGCAAGAGAGCGAAGGGCACCACACTCCGATCCTCGCCATGACGGCCAATGTCATGGCCGGTGACCGGGAACGCTGTCTGGCGGCCGGTATGGATGACCACATCGCCAAGCCCATCGACCCCGACAAGCTTTATGCCGCACTGCAGTGCTGGGCCCCTGCCTTCAGCGTTGAAACCGATGCAATACCCAAGAGCGCACCTTCACCACAGCACCAGCCATTGCAGCCTCAGTTAAGAGCGCTCGGACTCAATGCCGAAGCCGCCCTGCAACGGCTGATGTACAACTGGGGGTGGTATCAGGATCTGCTGCAACGATTTGCCCAACAGGGCACCCGGCCCATGCAGAGCCTGATCGCCGCCCTGCAGAAGAACGACCGGGAGGAGGCCCATCGTCAGGCCCATACCCTCAAGGGGATTACCGCCACTCTGGGCGCCGAACCACTGCGGGGTATCTCGGCCAGGCTGGAGAGTGCACTCTCCCGGGGGGATGACACCACCAGCCTGCTTCCACTGGCGGAACAGGGGCTGCAGATGCAGCAGCAACTGAGCGATGGCCTACAGGCCCTGCTACCCACCCAGACCACAGCCGACCTGCCGGAGCAAGAACAAGTCGACCTGGCGCCCCTGCTGGCGCAGCTGATCCGGCTGCTGGCGGAAGATGATGCCGGAGCTCTGACCCTGTTCCAGCAGCATCAGCAGCAGCTGACGAGAGTGCTGGGAGAGACGGCATCCAGGATAGCTGACGCCATTACCGGCTTCCGTTTTACGGATGCACTTGCACATCTGCAACGAGTCCGGGCCCTCAGGCCCGATCTGTTCAACCAAGAGTGAGGGCACCACCATGCTCAACCTGCTGGATCCCGATACCAAGCCCACCCTGCTGGTGGTCGATGACACCCCTGAAAACCTCTCATTGCTCAGCGCCTTGCTCAGCCCACAATACCGGGTCAAGGTCGCCATCAGTGGCCAGCGGGCACTGGAGATACTGTCATCAGACTCCCGGGTAGATTTGATCCTGCTTGATGTCGTGATGCCCGGGATGGATGGTTATCAGGTGATGCAGGCACTGCAGGAGATGCCGCAGGCACGGCATATTCCGGTGATTTTTCTGACTGCCAAGGTAGAGGAGAGCGCCGAGGCACATGGACTGGCTCTCGGCGCCGTGGACTATATTCACAAGCCGATCTCCCCCGCCATCGTGCTGGCCCGCGTCAGAAACCACCTTGAGCTGAAGGCGGCACGGGATCTGCTACATGACCAAAATGCCTATCTGGAGCAGGAGGTGGAACGACGCACCCGAGAAAACGAGCTGATCCAGAACATCACCATCCACTCCCTCGCCTCTCTGGCCGAAACCCGGGACAACGAGACCGGCAACCACATTCTGCGCACCCAGCATTATGTGAAGCTATTGGCGGAAACTCTCTGCGAGCACCCTCGCTTTCGTGCCGAGCTGACCCCCAAGACAATAGAGCTGCTGTTCAAGTCGGCCCCCCTGCACGATATCGGCAAAGTCGGCGTACCGGACCGGATCCTGCTCAAACCTGGCAAACTCGATGAAGATGAGTTCGCCCAGATGAAACACCACTCCACCCTTGGCAAGGAGGCCATAGTCCACGCCGAGGAGGCACTGGGGGTAGAGGTGGAATTTCTGAGACTGGCCAAGGAGATCGCCTGCTACCACCACGAGAAGTGGGATGGCACCGGCTACCCCTACGGTCTGATAGGAGATGAGATTCCCCTCTCGGCCCGACTGATGGCGCTAGCAGATGTGTACGATGCCTTGATCAGCAAGCGGTGTTACAAGGCAGCCATGACCCATGCAGAGGTGGTGCCCATCATTTTGGCGGGAAGGGGCAACCATTTTGATCCCGACATCACGGATGCCTTCGCTCACATCCACGTGCAATTTCACGAGATCGCGCTGCGCTACAACGACGACAAGAGCGATCAGGAGGCCAAACTCGACTAGGTGCTGGAATCAGCAGGCAACAAGTCAGTGAAAATGAAACCATCGCGCTCCACCGTCTTCCCCGTGCAGATCGCCAGCGGGCGCAGAAACATGGGGCCATCATAGGCCAGAGTGTGAAACTCGCCGTTCTCGCCGCACGGATCGACCCCCGCCGGCTGCGCCGCCAGCAGTGCCTCGTCAAAATCGTGGCCACCCAGGCTGGCATCCAACTTGTTCGGGTCGAGAGCACTGATCCGCGCCTTCAACCCAGCGGCCACCATCTGCGACGCCAGTTCACGGGTATTGCTGCCCCACAGCGGGAACAGTGGTTCGATGCCGGTGCCTGCCAGCTGCTTTTCACGGTAGGCGCGCACATCCTCAAGGAACAAGTCGCCAAAGGCCATATGGCGGATCCCCTGTGCCACCACATCGGCGATAAAGCCGGTCATGATGCGGGCGTAATCCTCGTTGCTGCAGGGCCAGGGCAGATCGATGGTGATGAGGGGCAGCCCGACGCAGGCGGCCTGTTCGGTCAACAGCTGCTTGCGCACCCCGTGCATCGCCACCCGCTCGAATGCCTGATTGAGGGTGGTAAACAGCCCCACCACCTCGATGGCGGGATCCTGCCGCAACTGATGCAGAGCCCATGCGCAATCCTTGCCGCTGCTCCAGGAGAGCAGTACCCGTTTCTTTTCCATCATTCCTCCGCCAGCGGGGCATTCGGATTGCCCCAAAAAGATGCAAGACAGTGTTGCGAATTGCGCGATTTACACACAAGAGGCAGGCAGCATACTCTCGATCACCTGTATATGCCCCTTGCACGGGGTGACAATAACTAAAAAAACCGATGGGAAACATACGGATATGACCACGACCACACAACAACACGATCACGCCCGCCCCCTCAATCGACAGGATTACAAAACCCTGAGTCTGGCTGCCCTCGGCGGTGCGCTGGAGTTTTACGACTTCATCATCTTCGTCTTTTTCGCCGTGGTCATCGGCGAGCTGTTCTTCCCGGCAGATATTCCCGAGTGGTTGCGCCAGTTCCAGACCTTCGGCATCTTCGCCGCCGGTTATCTGGCCCGCCCGCTCGGCGGCATCATTATGGCCCACTTTGGCGATCTCATCGGTCGCAAGCGGATGTTCACCCTCAGCATCATCATGATGGCGCTGCCGACCCTGTTGATCGGTCTGCTACCCACCTATGCAGTGCTCGGCATCGGCGCCCCCATCGCCCTGCTGGGACTGCGGATCCTGCAAGGCGCCGCCATCGGCGGTGAAGTGCCGGGCGCCTGGGTGTTTGTCGCCGAGCACGTTCCTGCCCGTCGGGTCGGGGTCGCCTGCGGCACGCTCACGGCGGGATTGACGGCCGGCATCCTGCTCGGCTCCCTCATCGCCACTGCGGTCAACAAGAGCCTGACCCCGGCCGAAGTGAGTGACTGGGGCTGGCGAGTGCCCTTCCTGCTGGGCGGTATCTTCGGCATCGTCGCCATGTACCTGCGTCGCTGGTTGCACGAGACCCCGGTCTTCGCCGAGATGAAGGCCAACAAGACCCTGGCTGACGAACTCCCCCTCAAGTCGGTACTGCGCAACCACAAGAGCAGCGTGGTGGTCTCCATGCTGCTCACCTGGCTGCTCTCCGCCGGTATCGTGGTGGTGATCCTGATGACCCCCACCTATCTGCAGAAGGTCTATGGCATCAGCCCGGCTGACGCCCTGACCGCCAACTCGCTGGCGATCATTGCCCTGACCCTCGGCTGCATCGTCTATGGCCGACTGATCGACCTGCTGGGCAGCGGTCTCACCTTCATGTTCGGCTCCCTGCTGCTGGCAGGCTCCAGCTACGCCTTCTATCACGGTCTGGCGGCCGGTACGAGCCAGCTGGTGCCGCTCTACATGCTGGCAGGCTTTGCGGTCGGGATTGTCGGCGCCGTGCCTTACGTGATGGTCAACGCCTTCCCGCCGGTGGTGCGCTTCTCCGGTCTGTCGTTCTCCTACAACGTGGCCTACGCCATCTTCGGCGGCCTCACCCCGATGGCGGTGACCCTCTGGATGAAGAGCGACATGCTGGCCCCCTCCCACTATGTGGTAAGCCTGTCGGTGCTGGGTTTCGCCATCGGCCTCTGGCTCTGGTTCCAGCAACGGGCCATCCGGCAACAGCAAGCGCCGCAAGCGGCCTGACCCGAACAACAAGCCCCGGTATCTGCCGGGGCTTTTTTGTACTGCTTATGTTCAGTTTCGCCAGCATAAGATAGCCTCCCTCTTGAGTCAGGTGACCACCTGGATCAAGGTATTCCCATTCATCCCTGCTATCCGAGGCTCAACATGTTCTTTCAGGTCGTATTTCTCGCTTTGCTGGCGTTGCTGCCCATGGTCAATCCGCCTACCACGGCCACCCTGCTGCTGGGGCTGAGCAAGGGGATGTCGCGCGAACATGTGCGACGTCAGGTCAATATGGCGGCCATCTATCTGTTCTGCACCCTCTGCATCACTTTCTTTATCGGATCCTCGATTCTGGATCTGTTCGGTATCTCCATTCCGGGTTTGCGCCTGGCCGGGGGGCTCATCATCGGCTTTATCGGCTTTCGCATGCTGTTCCCCGCCCCCAGCCAGCAGAGCGGGGTCGATATCAACCAGAGCATTGCCTTCGTACCACTCACCATGCCCAGCATGTGCGGGCCGGGCACCATGGCGCTGGTGATAAGCGGGGCAGCCCAGATTGCCGAGCTGCCTGACGAGTACAACCGCCTCACCATCTATGGCGCCATGGTCACTGCGTTTGCCCTGATGAGCCTGATCAGCTGGGGAGTATTGAAGCTGGCGGATCCGGTCTGCAAGATCCTTGGCGCCACCGGCATCGATGCCATGACACGCATCATGGGCTTCCTGCTGGTCTGCATGGGTATGCAGTTTTGCATCAACGGCATCAAGGAAGTGGCACAGGATCCGGTCTTCCACGGTGGCCAGGCCGTGCAAACCGCACCGGCGCTACCGCAGGCTTCCGGCACGTTTGATCAGTTGCCGCAAAAGCCCGTCAGCCCTGATTGAAAACGGTATCAAAAAGTCCCTGACGATCTGCACTGATCTTGTTCCTGATCATGTTATTGACACAAAAATGGGTTAGTTTGTTTTTTATACAGACTTTATTCAGACGGACGCTGATAGGTTTGTTGATGAATACCCACTCAACTTCAGGAGAGTATGCAGATGGAGAAGATACTGACCGAAATAGGGAGCCATAGCCTGTTTCACGAGTACCTGAACGTGGTTGGGATTGCGAGCCCATCCCTCGCCAAAATTGAGCAACACTGGGAATATAAAAAGCGGGAGCAGCTGGTCGCCAAAATCCAGATCGACAAACAGGGCAATGCCCGTTACTTCATCGATGCTCGCGCAATATCCATCAACTGATACCGAATAACCAGCCAGCCCCGCTCCACCGAACGGGGCTTTTTGTTGTCTGCGATCCCGCACTCGCTGACCCGCATTATCTCTGCTGTTGCCAGAAGCTCTGTTTGTTTTTTGTACAGCACTCATTCAGCTCGACATGGCTATCTTGTTATCTGCCCCCCTTGTTCCAGAAGAGTGCCCATATGACCAAGATGCTGACCGAAATCGGCAGTCATAGCCTGTTTCACGAATACCTGAATGTGCTCGGCATAGCCAATCCAGCTCTTGCCAACATAGAACAACTGTGGGAACACAGGCAGCAAGAGAGGCTGCTCGCCAAAATCCAGATCGACAAACAGGGTAAAGCCCGTTACTTCATCGACGCCCGCGCCATCTCGGTCAATTAACACCGATGATTCTGCAAGCCCCGGCCTACTGACCGGGGCTTTTTGTTGCATGTCCATCAAGCAGGCTAGCCAATCCCCCTGTCACTCCCTCTTCTCTCTATGCTCCTCTGATGGAATTTTACCTCCTTTAAAAAGAAAATAATTGGAATAATTAATTATGCGACATCAGTCTCATAATAAAAATCAAAAATCGAGCATGATGACCCGCATCGAGAAGAATGATTTACGCCGGGAATGGCGACGACCTGAAGTAGAGGAAGCGATGACCATTGACCTATCAAGCATGATTACCGAAACCCGCAATCCAGCCAGCATCGAGATCGATCAGCTCCCGACGCTGGATATGCTGCGGATCATCAATCAAGAAGATCAACACGTTGCAGTGGCTGTAGGCCAACTGCTGCCCGAGATCGCCAAGGCGGTCGATGCTATTGCAGCCGCATTTGGCAAAGGCGGCCGCCTGATCTACATCGGGGCTGGCACCTCCGGACGCCTCGGCATCCTGGACGCCAGCGAATGCCCGCCCACCTACGGGGTCTCTGCCGAGCTGGTCATCGGCCTGATTGCCGGGGGCCACAAGGCCATACTGCAGGCGGTGGAGAATGCCGAAGACGATGCAGAACTCGGTGCCAACGATCTTAAAAATATCCACTTCAGTGCCCACGACGTGCTGGTGGGTATCGCAGCCAGCGGGCGAACCCCCTATGTGCTGGGCGCCATGCAATATGCCAGGAGCCTGGGTGCCACAGTGTGCAGCATCAGCTGCAACCCGGGCAGCCCGCTCGCCAAAGCGGCCGACATCAGCATGGTCGCCGTGGTCGGCCCCGAGATTGTGACCGGCTCCTCCCGCATGAAAGCGGGCACAGCCCAGAAGCTGATCCTCAATATGCTCTCGACCGGCGCCATGATCCGTACCGGCAAGGTCTACGGCAATCTGATGGTGGATGTGGAGGCGACCAACGCCAAACTGGTGGAGCGCCAGAAGCGCATCGTCATGGAAGCAACCGAATGTGACCGTGGCACGGCCGAGCAGGCTCTCGCCGCCGCAGATAACCACTGCAAGACCGCCATCGTAATGATCCTGGCCAATATCTCCGCCAGCGAAGCACGAGAGCGGCTGAAAAGCAGCGGCGGCTTTATCAGCAAATGCACAGATTAATCGGCCGACCGCACATTGGCCGCGCCAGCAATGGCGACAGGATAACAACATAAGCGGGGGCATCCGCCCCCTCACATCAGACTGACCGGGTTCTTTATGGCAAAAATAACTGATTCCATGATTGGCCAGATCATCCAGGCCATCGGCGGCCGGGATAACATCACCAACTGTGGCCACTGCATGACCCGCTTGCGGCTGAGCCTGGCGGACAGCCTGCATGCCGATCGCGATACCATCAAACGGATCGCCGGGGTGATGGGGGTGATTGAAAGCGACAACCAGTTCCAGATCGTGCTTGGTCCGGGCAAAGCCCAGACCGCCTGCGAAATGATGAACGGCATGCTGAGTGCGGACGCGGGCATCCTCACCGCCCCCCGCCCGCAATCAGCGGATCTTGTCGACATCGCCGCCGCCAACAAACAGGCGCTGAAGCAGAAACAGAGCAGTGCGGCGCACCGCTTCCTGGCCAAGTTTGCCACCATTTTCACACCGCTGATCCCCGGTTTTATCGCTGCGGGTCTGCTGCTCGGCTGCGCCACCCTGATCGAGCAAACCCTGCTGCTGGAAGGACAGCAGACAGGGGGCATGCTGGCCGAATTTGTCGGCTACATGAAGCTCTTCAGCAAGGGATTGTTCAGCTTCCTCAGCATCCTGATCGGCTACAACGCCCAGAAGGCGTTTGGTGGCTCCGGCGTCAACGGTGCCATCATCGCCTCTCTGTTTGTCATGGGTTATGACCCTCAGGCCAGCAGCGGCATCTACTCCGGTATCACCGACTTCTTCGGCCATCAGATCGATCCCCGCGGCAACATCATCGGCGTGCTGATCGCCTGCATCATAGGCGCCTCGGTTGAGCGCCAGGTTCGCCGCTACATGCCGGACAGTCTGGATATGATCCTCACTTCCTGCATCACCCTGCTGATCATGGGAGCCGTCACCTTTATCCTGATCATGCCCCTCGGCGTGCAGCTCTATAACGGCATGTCCTGGCTCTTCATCAACCTCAATGGCAACCCGTTCGGTACCGCTATTCTGGCTGGCCTGTTCCTCATCTCGGTGATGTTCGGCATCCACCAAGGGTTCGTTCCCGTCTACTTTGCGCTGATGGATGCCCAGGGCTTCAACTCCCTGTTTCCTATCCTGGCGCTGGCCGGTGCCGGACAGGTAGGGGCTGCGCTGGCGCTCTACAGCCGGGCAGGCAAGGATTCCCTACTGCGCACTCAGGTGAAGGGCACCATCATTCCGGGCATTCTGGGGGTCGGTGAGCCGCTCATCTACGGCGTCACCCTGCCGCGGGTCAAACCCTTTATCACGGCCTGCTGCGGTGGTTCGCTGGGGGGCTTCGTGGTTGGCCTGATCTCCTGGCTGGGTCTGCCGGTCGGCCTCAACACCGTCTTTGGACCATCCGGTATCGTCGCCCTGCCGCTGATGACCTCCGCCCAGGGGATCTTCCCCGGCATGATGGTCTATGCGGTCGGCCTCGCCGTCGCCTACCTCGGCGGCTATCTCTTCACCCTGATGTTCGGCTGCAAGAACGTCGATCTGAGTTAATCCCTCCTCCGGATTTCTAGCCAAGGTCTGGCCCCGAGCAATCGGGGTCATGGCCAAACTCATCCCGGCTCTGGCACAGAGCCCGTACAGGAACGATAAAAAATGAAAAAATCCATGCTTGCTCTGGTTCTTCCCGCACTGCTCGGCACAGGTTCCGCTCATGCGGCCGTCATCTATCAGGCTGACGATGGCTCCAACGTCGACCTCTACGGCCGTCTTGGCTTCAATATTTCCGACAAGAAGAGCGGCAATGATCAGGGTGACTTCGATGGCCGTATCGGCTTTACCGCCCGTCAGACCGTCAATGACGATGTCGCAGTGATCGGCATGGCGCAATATCAGGTCAATGCAGCCGAATACGCCAACAACGTGCAGAAGAACAGCAGCGACCTCACTGCCCGTTACGTCTGGGCAGGGATCGATGGTGGTCAGTGGGGCAAGGTGACCGGCGGGCGCGTCTCTTCCGGCCTCATCATGTTCACCGATATTGGCGATGTGTTTGCCGCCTCTGATGTCTCCATGGCTCGTCAGGCCAGCAAGGTGGACTCCACCGCCGTGCAGGTGTTCCGTCAGGATGGCACCCTGCAGTACCAGAACACCCTCGGCAATCTGGATCTCTCGCTCGCCTACATCCTTGGTAACGGTACCTCGGATCTTGATTACGGCTACAACGGCGCCCTGCGCTACACCTTCGATCTGGGCAATGCAGGCAAACTGGCTCCAGTCGTGGCGTATCAGCAGACCAAAGCCGCCCAGAGCAGTGGCAGCAAGGTCGATCCCAATGCCGATGAGTATCGCTTCGCCGGGATCGGTACCCGCTACTATCTCGGCCCTCTGATGTTGGGCGCCCTCTATAGCAAGGATCAGGTGACCTATCGCGATGGCCGTGCCGACAGTGAAGACAAGGTGTGGGAACTGACCGCGGTGTATGACATCAACCAGAAGTGGGCGGCCCGCGCAGGCTATCGTCACCTCGTCAACGAGGGGGGCGACCAGATGGCACTGCGCGATACTACGCTGGAACTGCAATACAAGCTCACCCCGCGATCTTCCCTCTACAGCGCCTATGTGATCCGCAATGGTGAAGATGGTCTGGCTGGTAGCACCATCACCAGTTTTGGTGGCAGCAGCAACAGCGAGAGCTTCTACCACCTCGGCCTGCGCTACGAATTCTGATCTGGTTGCCGGCCTGCGGGCCGGCTCCTTCATGGAGTCTTATGATGGCACGATCCTCCCTGCTCTCTCCCCTACTATTATCCCCCCTGTTTGCCCTGCTGCTCAGCGTACCGGCCACGGCCGCCCGACTGGAGCTGGCCGATACCCTCACCCTGCTCGCTTCGCCACAGGGCAAACCCTCGGTCTTCACCCGGACCATTGAGCTCCCGGCGGGAGAGTCCCGACTGCTGGTGCGCTTTGACAGCCCAAGTGACCCTCGCTCCACCAACGAGAGCCAGGGACGCGTGACCTCGGCTCCTCTGCTGGTTACCCTTACAGCACCATCACAAGGGACGCTGCAACTGACCCCCCCGGTGCTGACCAGCTCCTCGGCTATCCGCCAGTTTGCCGCCAGCCCGGCCCTGCTGCTGAGTGACGACAAGGGCACCTCACAGCCGCTGGCACTACAAGCCCTGCCACGCAGCCAGGATAGTCTGGGCACCGATTACCAGGCCCTGCTGGAAAGCCATACGCCAACAGTAAGCCCGGCCCCCATTTTCGCAACACAGGCCGCAACTACTGCTCATACAGCTTCGGCACTTACGCCGGAGCAGGCGGATGCCACCCTGCGGGAACTCTATCTGGCGGCCGATGCCAAGCGGCGTAAAGCCTTTATCCGCTGGGCCCTTGACCTCTAGCAGACAACAAAAAACCACCTGTTCAGGTGGTTTTTTGTTGTACGGATGATGCAGCGGGAGAGCCGGCCTCACTCCTTGTTGAGTCGGTCGATGGCATCCCGGGTACCATCGATCAGGGCCCAGGCTCGCTCGTCTCTGCGCTGCACCAGGCCAAGGAACAGGATGTCGGTAATGGTGTTCTGGGCGGTACGGGAGGAGATGGAAGAGATACGCAGTTCGTTCTCCTCCGCCACCGTATCCAGCACCATGTCGGCCATCTGGCGCAACTGGGTTTGCCGGAACGAAGTCACGGCAATCAGGGTGGCACCATTGCGCTTGGCCAGCTCGGCCGCCGCCAGCACATCACGGCTGGCGCCAGAATAGGAGATGACCAGCTGCACATCACCCGGCCCCAGGGTCTGGGCGATGGAGATCTGCACATGGCTATCCTGGGCAAACAGGGTAGTTACGCCGATCTTGAGCAACTTGTACCAGAGATCCTTGGCGGTCAGTGCCGAACCGCCAATCCCCACCAGCTGTACTCGCCCGGCGCCATCTATGGTGTCGAGTACCTGCTTCAGCAGAGCACTGTCGAGAGCCTGAGTGGTCTCGATAATAGAATTTATCTTCTCCTGCGCCAGCTTCTTGGCCATGGTCTCCAGATCATCGTCTCGCCCGATGCCATTGTAGAGATCACCGACAGTGTCGGTCTTGATGGCATGCTTGCGCCCCAGATCCTCGCTGACCGCCAGCTTGAAGGCGGTGAAGCCCTTGAACCCGATCTTCTGGGTGAACTTCACTATGCTCGACTGGCTCACCTCCGCCTGCTGGGCCAGCTCCTGAGAGGAGAAGTGGGTCACCTGTTCCGGACAGGAGAGGATGTAATCGGCAATCTTGAGCTCGCTGGGGGAGAGCTGGCTCCTGATATTGGATATTTTCGACAGGGTAAGCATGGTTTCTCTCTGTTCTTGTTCTGCGTCGAGGCTTACTGGGTGCCACCCACGGTGAGCTGATCCAGTTTAAGGGTGGGCTGGCCGACACCGACCGGCACGCTCTGCCCCTCTTTTCCGCAGATACCGACTCCGCGATCCAGTGCAAGATCGCTACCCACCATGGAGACCTGGCTCATCGCCTCGGGGCCGTTGCCGATCAGGGTCGCCCCCTTGATGGGGGCAGTGATCTTGCCATCCTCGATGAGGTAAGCCTCGGAGGCGGAGAAGACAAACTTGCCGGAGGTGATGTCCACCTGACCGCCACCGAAGTTGGGGGCATAAATACCCTTCTTTACCGAGGCGATGATCTCGGCCGGATCGTACTGACCCGCCAGCATGTAGGTGTTGGTCATGCGCGGCATCGGCATGGCGGCGTAGGATTCGCGGCGACCGTTGCCGGTGAGCGGCACCCCCATCAGACGGGCATTCTGCTTGTCCTGCAGGTAACCCTTGAGAATGCCATTCTCGATCAGCACGTTGTAGCCACCCGGCGTCCCCTCGTCATCTATGCTGACGGAGCCACGCCGACCCGGCAGGGTACCGTCATCGACGATGGTGCAGTGTTTGGAGGCCACCTGCTCGCCGATGCGGCCAGCAAACGCGGAAGAGCCCTTGCGGTTGAAGTCCCCCTCCAGACCGTGACCCACTGCCTCGTGCAGCAGCACGCCGGGCCAGCCGGCGCCGAGCACCACCGGCATGGTGCCGGCCGGCGCATCGATGGCGTCGAGGTTGACCAGCGCCTGACGCACCGCTTCGCGCACATAGCCAAAGGCACGGCTCTCCAGCCCGTCCAGTTCGAGGAACCAGTCGTAACCAAAGCGGCCGCCGCCACCGGCACTGCCGCGCTCGCGACGATCGCCCTTCTCGGCAATGACGGTCACAGACAGCCGCACCAGTGGGCGAATATCGGCAGCCAGGGTACCGTCGGTCGCAGCCACCAGCACCTCTTCATAGACGCCACTGATGGAGGCCATCACCTGGTTGATGGCGGGGTCCAGACTTCTGGCAAACTTGTCCATCTGCTCCAGCAGGGCGATCTTCTGCTGCTTGTCGAGGGTCTGTAGCGGATCCATGGCCGGATAGAGCAGGTTCGCTTCGGTGCGCGCCCACGCCTTCACCTTGCCGTGAGCACCGGCAGCGGCGATGCCACGAGCAGCAGTCACCGACTGTTGCAGCGCCAGCAGGCTCAGCTCGTCCGAGTAGGCGAAGCCGGTCTTCTCGCCGCTGACGGCGCGCACCCCGACCCCCTGATCGATGTTGTAGCTGCCATCCTTGACGATGCCATCTTCCAGCATCCAGGACTCGTGCCAGCTGCGCTGGAAATAGAGATCGCCGAACTCCACCTGATGGCTCATCAGGCTGCAGAGCAGCTGCTGCAGGCGCCCTTCGTCGAGGTCGTTCGGGGCCAACAGGGAGGCACTAACCTGGCTCAATAGACTCAATCTTCTTCTCCACTCTCGTAACGAGCTGTTTTAAATCGTCTTGCCGACGGGTTGGCAACAAGCCACACCATCACAACAAACGGGCATGCTCCAGCACGGGCAAACGGCTGCGTTTCAATTTTTCACCACACCATCAGAGCAAACGGGCGTGTTGCAGCACTGGCATGGTGCGTTTCAATTCGTCGATAAGCCCGGGCTCCATCTTCGCCAGCACTGTGCCGCGCCCGGACTCTTTGCTGGCCAGCACCCGGCCCCAGGGGTCGATCACCATGCTGTGGCCCCAGGTCTGGCGCCCCGTTTCGTGAGTGCCGCCCTGATTGGCCGCGACTACGTAGCACTGGTTTTCGATGGCGCGAGCCCGCAGCAGCGGCTCCCAGTGCGCCTCGCCTGTCACGGCGGTAAAGGCGGCAGGCACCAGCAGCACACGAGCTCCAACTCGGGCCAACTGGCGGTAGAGCTCGGGAAAGCGCAAATCATAACAGATCGAGAGGCCGAGGGGACCAAAGGGGGAGTCCACCAACACAGGAGCCTCCCCAGGGCTGAAGGTCTCCGACTCCCGATAGCGGCCGTGATTATCCGCCACATCCACGTCGAACAGGTGGATCTTGTGGTAGTAGCCCCTGAGCTCACCGCTTGGGTCAAACACCAGCGAGCTGGTGTGGATATGGTCAGAACCTGCGATGGTGGTCGGCATAGCCCCGGCCACCAGCCAGATGCCATAATCGCGGGCCCATTCGGCCAGTTGTTGTTGAATGGGCGTTGCTCCGCTCAGAGTGGCGCTGGGATCGGAGCCGATTGCCTCGGCCCCATCCAGATAACCCTGCCGTTCGCCAAACAGGGCAAAGTTCTCCGGCAACAGCACCAGCAGCGGCCGCTCTTTGGGCAAGGCGGCCAGCTCGGCGGCGATCTGCTCCCGGTTATCCTGCCAGTGACGGCCAGATACCAGCTGTATTGCGGCTAACCACATGACGTTCTCCTTGTCGCTTGGGCCATCAGACGGTGACAGCATCCCCTGCCTGCAGGGTGTAATCCAGCACTATGATGCGCGCCAGCACCGGGCGGAAGATGGCCTTGAGGGCATCGTGATCCGGATGGGGCAGATAGCGCTGGCGGGCTGCTTCGTCGGCGAAGGTCATCAGCACGCTGTGGGTAAAGCCATCATCCCTCCCCTCCGGGCTGTCATTCTCCCCCCACTCCACGGCGGTCACGCCGCTGACCTGATGGGGAATGGCGAGAAAGGCGGTACGCACCGCATCTACCCGGGCAGGCTGGGTGTCCGGCTTGAAGGCGATCAGCAGGATATGTCGGATCATGGCTCACTCCTTGTGATGGTGCCGGGCCGCTCGTTCAGCGCTGAGCGGGCCCTGCGTGTTTGGGGCTCAGCAGGAAAGGGGTCACCTCTTGGGTCGGCAGGCTGGGGGCAACGGCATCTACCGCCTCTTTCTGCTGCTGGTTGAGCTTGATGCGCGCGCGATCGCGCCCCGCCTCGATCAGCTTGGGTGCGTCGAGCGGGCCCGAGATGCGAAAATCGATGCGGGTCACCACATCCACCACCGGCTCCAGCAGTTTGGAGAGGGCCAGCACATAGAGACCCGTGACCGGCGTGATGGAGAAAGCCGCCACCACCGGCAGGGTGCCCCCCAGATTGGGAGAGAAGCTCAGCTCGTAGTCGAGCCGCCAGCGCACCAGATCGGCGATCCCCTCGCCGCGCAGGTTGCCGGCCGCCCCCTTCATGTAGAAGTCGCGGTTGTCCACCACCCCCTGCTTGATCTTGGCGGAGGCGGACATGGATTCGAAGTAGAAGCCCTTGTCGAACACATCGCGAAAATCGAGCCGCAGCTTGCGCAGCAGGGAGTCGAGGCTGAGCAGGGAGAGCAGCCGTGCCCCCTTGTCGTTGATCTCCCGCAGGGTGCCACCCTCCAGCTGATAGTTGGCACTTCCCCCCAGAGTCGGCAGGCTCGGGCGATAGGGCACATCCTGCCAGTTCAGATCAAAAGCGAGGGAGCCGGGGGCATCGCCGATGGGTGAGGTGTAGCCCAGCCGCTTGAGCAATAGCTCGCTGTTGTTGCTGGTCAGCTTGCCACGGGCACGGGTCTGCATCCGGTTGCCATCGGCCAGCCAGTCGACGCTGCCGGTGAGCTGACTCCCCGCCAGCCGCACATCCAGCCCCTTGAGTGTCACCTTGTTGGCGCCGGGCACCAGCTCGCCTTTCACTTCACCGAGCGGCAATGCGCCAAAGCGGCAATCGACACAGCTGAATGTCAGCCAGGGGATGGAGGCCATGATGGCGTTGTCCTGCTTGGCATCGGGATCCGGGCTGAGATCCGAACTCTTGCCGGACCAGTAGATACGGGCAAACTTGGCATCCACCGGACGATTGGCTACTGCAGGCAGGCGGATCACCCCCATCACGTCGGGACTGTCGATCATCACCTCGGTCGCCTGATTGGTCGGCCCCACGGTGAAACGCGCCGCCTTGAGGGTGGCACTGCCGATATAGGCGCGAGCCAGCTGTCCATCCACCCACCACTCCTGCGGCAGGAAGGCGGGTCCAACCACCGCATTGCCAGTCTGGTTCTGCGCTGGCAACCACTGCTTGAGTCTGGCCAGCCAGCCACCGACATCGGCCTCCTGCTGGTTGATGGCGAGCAGCATGGGGGCATCGCGCAGCACCCGGGCGCCCGGTTGGCCCACATCAACCCGCACCCGACTGAGATAAGGCACCCCCTCGCCGTAGACCAGCCGAGTCTGCATATCCACATCAGCCCCCAGCACGGCGCGAATGTCGGCGCTGCCATCCCGGCCACGGGCGATCACCTTGAGCGGCAGCCGGCTGGCGCTGCTCTTGGCCAGCGGCAGCGGCAGATCCAGCCCCATCCCCTGCAGGTTGGAGTCGAGCGCCAGCTGGAAGCTGAACGGCTTGCTGTCGGGCAGGGTCAACCCGAGCTTGCCGCCCCAGTTACTGCGGCCGTTGAGAATGCCGAATGAAGAGATGGCGGCGGGTTGGCGGCGACTATCCCACTGCCCCTTGAAATCGAGGTCGACCTGATAGTGATCCGGATGCTGGCGCCCCTGATAGTCGAGGGTCAGCGGCTGGTTCCACAGGCTCGCCTTGAGGTTGTTGAAACGGGTCTGCTGGTTGTCATATTCAAGGCGCCCCTGCACCTTCTCCAGCGGCAGGTCCAGACTGGCGACCCGCACCTTGTTGTTGCTGAAGGTGGCATCGCCGCTCGCCTTGACCTCGCTCTCGCCATCGAGAGGAATATCGAGCTTGACCGAACCGGCCATCGGGCCGCGGATCTCGATCTCCCGCAGCGCCTGTCCCACCGAACTGCCCAGCGGGGAATCCTGCAGGTAGTCGCTGATGGCCTTGCCCTCCCCCTGCACCTTGGCATCCACATAGAGGTGGGCGCCGGGGGAGAGATCCGGGATCCAGGCATGCACCGAGTCGGAGCTCGCCTTGCCAAGTCGGGTGGAGCGGCTGCGCATATCGAGACCGGCATTCTGGAACAAGAGATCGATCTGCAGATCGGTAAGCGGTTGCCAACCGGGGAAGAACTCGTAGGTGGCCTGCTCGAGGGGCACCGCCACCTGGAAGATGCCATCACCTTTCTCATAAGGGAAATCCCGAAACTCCCCATACCAGAGCAGGTCGGCCCCCTTGGCCTTGCCCCCCTTGATGGCACCGCTCAGGTAATCCACCAGCCCCTTGTCCATCGCCTGCAGCGGGAAGTAGCGATCCGCATGGCCCGCATTCTTCACATCGATGCGACCGGTCAGGGCGAGGAAAGGGTGCTCGAACAGATCGAGGCGGAAACGGCTGGACAGGGTCAGATCCGGGTTATCCAGCGCGATATCCTGCCCGTACAGCACCCAGCCCTGTTCCTCGCGCCACCAGTCGAGGCGGGCCGAGAAGTGGTCGACCGGGATCGGCATCTTGAAGTGACGGGCGGGATCCACCTTGTCGTTCGCCAGCGCCACTCTGGCGCTGCCCCCCTTGGGGGTGAGCCAGAATTCACCGTTGAGATCCTGCATCCCGGGTATATCCTGCCACGCCTTGAGGCGCACCTTGCTGAAGCGGCCGCTGAGGGAGAGATCCTGCCAGTCGGCATTGGCCAGCAGCGTCAGATCCTGCACCGAACCCTGCGGATTGGTCTGGCGCAGGGTCTCGCAGAGAGTGGGGTAGAGCGCCGAGACCAGCTGACTGATCTGGGTGATCTTGTCGAACTCTATGCTGGGCAGATAGCCCTGCACCCGATCCCCGATCCGTTCCAGTTGCAAGCGGCTCTGCAACCAGGGTTTGCCATCCAGCTTGAAGGTGACGCCATGGCTGGCCAGTTGCCAGTTTTCACCATCGCGGCGTAGCTGAACCTTGCCGCCATCGAGGCCGAAACGGTGCATCTCCCCTTTCTTTGGATCCTTCCAGATCAGGTAGTTGTTGCCAAAGGCCAGTAGGGTGTTGCCCAGCTTGCCGCTGTCAAACTCGCTCCAGAGCTGGAAATCGAGCTGCCCGGCCACCTTGGGTTCACCAGCATGGATCCTGGCGAGGGTCGGGGTAATATCGAGCTGGCGGGCACCCATATAGAGCTGCCCCTTGAGGCGATCGAGCCGATCTTGTGGCGTATCTACATCGAGTATCAGGTCCAGGGTGCTCTCGCCTACCCCGTTGATGAGATAGGCCTTACCGACCCCCTGATGGCGCTTGCCACGATTCTGCCAGCGCAGTTGGGCAATGTCGAGTGCTCGCATGTCGCCCAGTGCGGTGGTGACATTGAGCCGGGTGTTGTGGATGTCAAAGGTGGAGAGCTGGGTCAGCAGAAAGCGCAGCAGGGCGCCCTGCTGGGGATCGCCGGAAGGGCTGTCGTCAGCCGGTTGGCGCAAGTCGAGGGTGATATCGCCATAGCTCAGGATCAGCTCGCCAAACACCGGCTTTAGCTCGTTAATGGTGCGCCAGAAGTCGAGATGCACCCAGGCCTTGCCGAGCTTGACGGTATAGCGTTTGGAGTCGGGGGCAACGGCGAGCTGTTGCAGTTCGAGGGCCGGGCCTGACTGTGTCCAGCTCAGTCCAATTTGATCGACGCTGACCTTGATTTGCGAATCGCCGAGCAGAGTGTGGATAAGGCTCTCTCGATACTGATTCAGCAAAGGGCCCCCGACCCGCACCAGGGTGACCAGCATGGCCAGCAGTACGAACAGGACCCCCAGGGCTAACCAGCCCCGACTCAGCCAGCGATAGACCAATTACATCATCACCACGTCGAACTGCTCCTGGCCGCAGAGAGGCTCGCTCACCACCCGCACCTGCTTGCCGATAAACACTTCCAGCTCCGCAAGACTGTGGGACTCCTCGCCATGGAGATAGTCGGCTACGGCAGGGGCTGCGTAGACGGTGAACTGATCTGCATCGTAGGCACGGTTGACCCGGATGATCTCCCGCAGGATCTCGAAGCAGACCGACTCCACCGTCTTGACCCGGCCGCGTCCCTTGCACTCGGGGCACTCGGAGCAGAGCACATGCTCCAGACTCTCTCGGGTGCGCTTGCGGGTCATCTCCACCAGGCCCAGCTGGGAGAAACCGTTGACGTTGGTCTTGGCGCGATCCTTGGACAGCGCCTGCTCCAGACTGTGCAGCACCCGGCGGCGGTGATCTTCCGACTGCATGTCGATGAAGTCGATGATGATGATGCCACCGAGGTTGCGCAGGCGCAGATGACGAGCGATGGCTGCCGTCGCCTCGACGTTGGTATTGAAGATGGTCTCTTCCAGATTGCGGTGGCCGACAAAGGCGCCGGTGTTGATATCCACCGTGGTCATGGCTTCGGTCTGGTCGATGATGAGGTAGCCACCGGATTTCAGCTCCACCTTGCGCTCCAGCGCCCGCTGGATCTCGTTCTCCACGTCGTAGAGATCGAAGATGGGCGACTCGCCGGGGTAGTACTCCAGTTTGCTGGCCAGCTCCGGCACGTACTCTTCGGTGAAGCGCTTGAGCTGATCGAAGCTCTGGCGGGAGTCGACGCGGATCTTGTCGAGTTCTGCGCCGACGAAATCGCGCACCACCCGGAATGCCAGACTGGGATCCTCGTAGAGGATCTTGCAGGGGGGATACTTCTGCTTGCGCTCGAGGATCTTGCGCCACAGCCGCTTGAGGAAGGCGGCATCCTGCTCCAGCTCCTGCTCCCCCACCCCTTCGGCGGCGGTGCGGATGATGTAGCCGCCTAGTTCATCCACATAACCTGCCACGGTGCGCTTGAGGCGCTCCCGCTCCGCTTCGGACTCGATTCGCTGGGAGACGCCGACGTGAGCGCTGCCCGGCATAAAGACCAGATAGCGGGAAGGCAAGGTGATATCGGTGGTGAGACGGGCACCCTTGGTACCCAGCGGGTCTTTCACCACCTGCACCATGATGTCCTGCCCCTGACGCACCAGCTCGGCGATATTGCCGACCTGGAACTGCTCCTTCTCCTTCACAGCCACACACTCGGTATGGGGCACAATATCGGAGGCGTGTAAAAAGGCCGCCTTGTCCATACCGATATCGACGAAAGCCGCCTGCATGCCCGGGAGCACCCGGCTGATCTTGCCTTTGTAGATGTTGCCGACAATGCCGCGTTTGGCCTGACGCTCTACATGCACTTCCTGCAGCAGACCGTTTTCGACCAGAGCGACCCGGGTTTCGGAGGGGGTAACGTTAACCAGCAGTTCTACCGACATAAGTAACCTTGCCTGTTCCAGTTTTGAATTCTTATACAGCCAATCCGGTACAACGCGCGCAAGGAAGAACGCAGCAGAGCACAGCTGACGGAAAATTACTTGTGTTGTTCCAGATGCTGCTTGATCAATAGATCCGTCTCCAGCAGCGGCAGGCCGACCACGGCGCTATAGCTGCCTTCGATGCGGCTGACAAACTTGCCGGCAATCCCCTGAATGCCGTAGGCCCCGGCCTTGTCACAGGGCTCTCCGGTTTGCCAGTAGGCCTCAATCTCGGCCTCGTCCAGCTTGCGAAACGCCACGTTGGTGGTGACCAGTCGCACATCGCAGCGCTCGGGGGTGGCCAGCGCCACCGCGGTCATCACCTGATGTACCTTGCCGGAGAGTGCCTCCAGCATATCCTTGGCATCGAGCAGATCGGACGGTTTCTCCAGCACCCGATCCCCCAGCACCACTATGGTGTCGGCACCCAACACCGGCAACGCCGTCGGCGCACACGCCACACCAGCCATCGCCTTGTCGCGGGCGAGACGGCAGACATAATCCTGCGGTTTCTCCCCCTCTTCCCGTTGCTCCGGCACATCCAGTTTCAGCACATCAAAACGATAGCCAAGCTGGGCCAACAGTTCGCGACGACGGGGGGAACCCGATGCAAGATAGAGTTGCAGTTCGTTGTTTTTGCTCATATTTACCTGATATTGAAGCGGCGCCGCACTTTGCGCAACACCAGAAACACCCAGGGCCATATTAGCATCGTCGTCAACGTCGACCAAAAGTAGGCGAAGTTGAGGCTGGCCCGGCTAAACAGGTGTTCGGCCCAGAACACCGTCAGCTTGCCTACCAGCGACAGCCCACCGATGATCAGGGCCTGCTGCCAGAGGGAGAAGTTGCGGATCTTCTGGAACTGGAATGCTGCCAGATAGGTGGTGATGGCCATCGCCATGGCCCGCACGCCGAGGGTGCTGCCAAGCAGCACATCCAGCAGCAGGCCGGCCACCCAGGCGGTGCCGACGTTGGTCCGGTGCGGCAACGCCAGTGCCCAGTAAATGAGCACCATGGCCAGCCAGTCCGGACGAAATGGATCAAATTCGAAAGGAAGCGGCAGGATCGACAGGCTCAAAGCCAGCAGGATCGAAATCCAGATCCAGATCCTGCCGCTGGCAGGTTGCAGCATCAGCGAGTGGCTCCTGCGGCGGAGGCAGCCGTTGCCACCCGTTCGCCATTCTCATCATCATGTACTTCGGGTTTCTTGTCGGTCCACAGCAGCAGCAGATAACGCAGCCGATCCAGCTCGACCAGCGGCTTGGCCTCGACCTGGGCGAAGGGCTTGCCCTCCACATATTCGGATCGGGTCACGGTCGCCACCGGATAACCTTCCGGGAAACGGCCACCCAGACCCGAGGTGACCAGCAGATCCCCCACCTGAATATCGGTGTTGCGCGGCAGGTTGCGCAGCTCCAGCTTGTCGAGCTCGCCACTGCCGGAGGCGATGGCGCGCAAGTCGTTGCGCAGCACCCGCACCGGAATACCGTGGCTGGAGTCGGTGATCAGCAGCACGCGACTGGTGGTGGAGCCCACGTGGAGCACCTGACCAATCACCCCCTGATCGTTGATCACCGCCTGACCGTTATAGACGCCATCCAGCGCCCCCTTGTTGATCAGCACCTGATGGCTGAAGGGGTCGGAATCCACCGACAGCAGCTCAGCCACCATCTTGCGGGACTCTTTGTGCACCGGTGAACCCAGCAGCTCGCGCAGACGCTGGTTCTCGTGCTCCAGATGATCCATCTTGAGCAGGCGAGAGCGCAGGGTAAACAGCTGTTGCTCCTGCTGCTTGGTCTGCTCGATGAGATCGGCACGGGTCTGCACCTGGGTCGACATGGTGTCGAGCAGGGTACCGGGCGCATTGGCCATGTATTGCAGGGGACTGACTAACGAACTGAGGTAGACGCGGACATGGGTAAACACACCGAAGCGGGAATCCGCGACGATGGCAGCGATGGAGATGATGACGGCGAGAAACAACCGTAACTGAAGCGAAGGGCCTCTACCAAAAATGGGTTTCATGGGTCGTCAAAAAAGAGCCGGCACGCTGGCCGGCTTTGGGTCTTATTCGTAGTGGAACAGATCGCCACCGTGCATATCGATCAGCTCCAGCGCCTTGCCGCCGCCACGGGCCACACAGGTGAGGGGATCTTCGGCCACGACGACAGGAATGCCGGTCTCTTCCATCAGCAGACGGTCGATATCTTTCAGCAGAGCGCCACCACCGGTTAGCACCATGCCGCGCTCGGAGATGTCGGATGCCAGTTCCGGCGGAGACTGTTCCAGCGCAACCATCACGGCAGCCACGATACCGGACAGCGGCTCTTGCAGCGCTTCCAGGATCTCGTTGGAGTTGAGGGTAAAGCTGCGCGGCACACCTTCAGCCAGGTTGCGACCACGGACTTCGATCTCGCGCACCTCTTCGCCCGGATAGGCGGAGCCGATCTCGTGCTTGATACGCTCGGCAGTCGCTTCACCGATCAGGCTGCCGTAGTTGCGACGGACGTAGCTGATGATCGCTTCGTCAAACTTGTCGCCACCGATACGGACTGACTGGGAGTAGACCACACCGTTCAGGGAGATGATGGCCACTTCAGTGGTACCACCACCGATATCAACCACCATGGAACCGGTCGCTTCGGATACCGGCAGGCCGGCACCGATGGCAGCAGCCATAGGCTCATCGATCAGGTAGACCTCGCGGGCACCGGCGCCCAGTGCGGACTCCTTGATGGCGCGACGCTCAACCTGGGTTGAACCGCACGGTACACACACCAGCACACGCGGGCTGGGGCGGAAATAGTTGTTGTCGTGAACCTGCTTGATGAAGTGCTGCAGCATCTTCTCGGTCACGTAGAAATCGGCGATCACGCCATCTTTCATCGGGCGGATTGCGGAAATGTTGCCCGGGGTACGGCCCAGCATCTGCTTGGCGGCATGACCGACAGCAGCGACCGATTTGGCGTTCCCGCGCTCTTGGCGAATGGCGACAACTGAGGGTTCGTTAAGGACGATCCCTTGATCTTTTACATAGATCAGGGTGTTGGCAGTTCCCAAATCGATCGACAGATCGTTGGAAAAGACGCCTCTGAGCTTTTTGAACATGGCTACGGGAAATCCTAAGAATTTGGAGGTGCAGAAAACCGGCTAACTTTACCAATGCCCACCCCAATGGGCAAGCGCTCAAACTGTCGCCAATCAATCAGGCGCGACAAAAATGCGAGTCATCACTCACTCGCACACGCTTGCAAACACTAATAAACAAGGATTTAGGGGGATGCTGTTGAGCCAACCCCCCTTACACATCAATTACTGCAATACTTCGCGCCGATAAATAATTCTGTCATTACCCCGGCTGGAGCCGAAAATGGCCTCACCTTGCAGGTTGCCGTCATTGGCACTCGTTGGGTCAGACAACCAGAGTGGCGATGATGGCTGTTTTGCCAATTCGACCTTGTAGGGGATGCGCACCGAGATGTCCGGCTTGGCAAAGTGGAACAGGATCTCCCCGTCTTTCGCCAGTGCAGCATCCCCACCCGGTGCCGAACTGCCCAATCCCAGCTTGATCTTGCGACCTGCCCCCAGATTCAGCTCGCGAGTCGCCGCATCAAAGGTGTGACTCGGATTGAGGAAAGTGAACCCCTGATTGGCCAAAGAGAACTGGGTACATTGATCTTCCTTGTTTTGCAGCCAGTTGCCCCCTTCGTAATATTGCATCTGCAGTGGAATGGCCAGCGGTGCCGAGGCCAGACCCGCCGCCGTGCCCGCCTGCAGGCGGCCAAAATAGGCTTTCATAGGCACACTGTCTATCTGACGGGCATTACAGCCGCTGCCACTGCAGTTACCTACCACGGCATCATTGAAATTCGGGCTGGCAATCAGCGTTCTGTCGCCATCGTTATCCCTCATATACAGACCAAACAACAAAGAGTTGTAGGGACCATCCGGTTGCGTGCCAGAGAGGCGCACAAACTCGCTGCTACCGGTAGTCAAGGCCGCACGGCCATCGAGCCATGGCAGCGGCTGCAGACTGCGCAAGCGGCTCGACAGGGATTTACCATCCTTATCATTGGCAACCGAGAGATAGGCTTCGCCCTTGGCAAAGGGCCCCGTATAGTTTCGGGTCTGTACGCCCATCGTATTACGAGCCAGCACATCCAGCATGACGCCAAAGGGCTGCCCCATATAGGAGAACGCATTGCAGGCTGGCACTATGTCGCCGCTCACCAGATTGAAGTCGGCAGGAATAAAACGCCCCACCGGCTGGCTCTGGGTTGATGGGATGGTGTAATTGAAGTAGCCATTGACTGGCGGCGTCGCCGTCATCCGGAATACTCCCACCTCGCTCACAGTCTGGCTAACGCTATTGATACTGTTGGCCGCAGCAACATGGTTATAGGTGGTAGTACCCAGCGTTGCATTAGTGCCCGGATTGGGTGCCACCAGCGTACTGCCCAGAGCAATATTGGGCAGGGCAAAGTTGGGCGTAGTCTGATTCCCTACGCAGATATCCCCATCATTGGCGGATTCCCAGGCCATCGCCTTGATATCTACCTGGAACGTTTCCCCCGCTTTTTTGAATACCGGACAGCTGCTGTCACCTGCCGCGCAGACCCCTTGCGGGGGCGTGATGCACAGACCGACCGGGCGAGCCACAAACTGATCCGCGCCTAGCATCACCAGACCGGCTTCACTGCCAGTACCATCATAACGAGCATCCAGTTGCACCTTGCCCGCATCCGGGTACTTAACCGTTATGCTCGACTGCCCCTGCGCATCGAATACGAGGGAGAGCGGCGTTGCAGCCCCCTGACTGGCACCAATCGTACTGCTGTTGACGCTCATCTGGCTGTTATAGGGGTTACTGGTGGGGGTGATATAGCTGCTCCAGAACTTGACGCTCTTGCTCTGGCTGGCAAACCCCGGCACACACTGCTTGGTCACATCGCTCTTTTTGACCGCCTTGATGGTCACCGTCTGCGGCTGGTTCGAGTAGGTGTCGGGCACGTCGAAGATAAATCCGCTGTCGGCAAAGGTGAGCGTACAGGCAGCCGCACTCTTGGCGCCACCGCCAACCCGGCACAGGGTGGTACTCAACGGTTTGGTCGAGGGCGTCGAGCCGCTGACCCCGACGGTCACCGTACCGGCGGTATTCTGTCGCAGCGCCAGCGTGGTGGTTCCTCCGCTGAAGCTCACTTGATTGCCTCCCACCCAACCACCGCTGCTACTCGTTGCGGGTTGCAGGGTGGCAGTCACGGGTTCGGTCACCAACAGGCTGCAGTCGGCATTGGCACAGGCCCGAATGGTCAGGGTTTCAGGGTTGCAGGTCAGCGCATTGCCGCTGTGATCGAATTCGAAATGATCGATCTGGGTGCCCACTGGACTGGAACGCAGCGCACAGATCCGCACGTTATCGATCTCGTGGAAGTTGGTCACCGACCCGGTGGACCCAGTCAATGACAGCAGGAAGTTGCCCGGTACTGTCGCTTGGCCGGTCTGGCTCGTCATGTTGATTGGACCAACGAGCGTACGAAACCCGTCACCGCTATCCCGTTCGACGGTGGCCACCGAGTTGCCCGCCGTGCGAGAGTCGACCGTAATGCGATAGCGGTGGGGGCGATTGCTGTTGGTACCGCTGTCGACGGTCGGGTTGAGATTGCTGGCGGTTCCGGCCAGGTAGCGGTAACCGGAGGTACCGGAGCCGGATCCGCGAATAGAGACGGCCTGCGGTCGGGAGCCGATATTATAAGACCCCCCCTCATTGGCGTAGTTGCCGTATTCGTCGATCCCGACACCAAGCCAGCCGCCCGCAAAACCACTGATCCCGGTCTTGAAACCGTATCCCAGGGGGCCACCAAATGCACCAGGTTGTGGCGTCAGGGTGGCATCCGAGAGCACCACCGCCATGCCATCCGCCCCGCTTGTGCCGGAAGTCTTGTAGGCGTATTGATCGAACTCGACCGTCACCAGGTTACCTGCACCGGGGAAGAGGCGCTGGAAAGTGGCCGACGTGGCCTGGTTGGTGACGTTCTGGGTGAGACGCAGGCGACCATTCTGCACCGATGGCAATGTGCTGTTGTTGCGCTGAGCCACGACCCAACTGTCGGGGTTGATCTGGCTGCTTTCGAAACCGTCGACAAAACAGGTCAGCATCGGCGGAAGTACCGCTTCATTGATGCTGGACTGGGCATCCATGGCCAGATAGCGGGCCGTCACCCTGCCATAGACGGTGGCATTATTGTTCATGGTGAGCTTCCCATCGGCATAGAGATAACCATAAAACGTGGTGCGGTTGTCGATCACCATGTCGTTATAGTTAACCCAGATGAGACTGCCCTGATTATTGGCATTGATATTGACCGTATTGACCAGCTTGACATCCTGATTGACGAAAATCCGGGTGGTGCCACTGCCTGAGAGACGGATGGTACCGCTGTCCAGAATCAGCTTGTCGATGAAGTAATCCCCCTCCCCCAGCACCAGGATCGCGTTGTTGCGCACTGTCAGCGTCTTGATCAGGTAGGTGCTGCGGCTGGGGAACGTCGTAGTGCAGTTTTCTACCGTCATCGCACCATAAGAGGTACTGGAAGCCGTTTGCGCACCGAACGAACAGAGCTGGGTCGAATTGGAGGTGATGGCGGGAAAAGCATTATTCCCGCTCAGGGACAGCCCGCGGATATCTTTGCCAGTAACGCTACAAACCATGTAGCCGCCAGTACCATCATCGCAGCGCGGCGTATTGTTCTGATCCGGCTGGATGGAGCAGAAGTTGAGAGGCAAACCGCCGGAACCGTTGATCTTGGCGTTGTTGAGTTGGCTAAGCTGGTAGCCGCTAATCTGATGGCAAACGTTATTGTTGTTGCCATGATGCCCTTGCACCACATCCGGAAAGAGCGTGCCTGTGTCGATAGGGTCGAAGGCCCAGACATGGCCAGTAAAGAGGGCAAGCGCCCATACCCATTTCATTGTCCGCCTCCGTCATACGCTTCAAGCATCAGAGTTCTGCTCACGGCAAAATCGGGACTCGCACTATCCAGTTCAGAGGAACCACAGGTTCCGACACTCTCGAGACGATAGCCATTAGTCACGGCACCGTTATAGGTCACCGGAACCTGAGTGCAACGCACAGCAACTTGGCACTGCACCAGACCGGTAACGCCGGTGAACGAGGGGGTCGGGCTGATCCAGTCACAACGATCCTGGGGAGATGGCGCAGCAGGCCGGTTCGGAAACAGCTGATACAGAGCAATCTCCAGCCCGCTCTGGGCGGCCAGCAGAGCCCGCACGCTGCGCACCTCCACGGTATTTTTCTCGCCGCTATCGACCAGAAAACGGCCCATTGCAGCCGCCAGCAGCGCCATCACCACAATCACAAACAGGGCGATCATCAAGGCACTGCCTCGCATCCGTCCGAAAGCCTGTGGATCAGGGCACATTGAACACCTCTATCTTGTGGTTGAAGGTGACCGACTCCCCCTTGCGTTCGAACAAGAACCGCATGCCAAACTCCCCTTCCGCGTTGAATGCCGATGTTTCCCGATAGAAACCGCCAGCGCGGAGCGACTCTGCCATCAGCACGCCTTGCGCAGGTAAAGGAGCACCGATTGCGGCACTGGCACGAGTGAGGGTGCCCCCATCAACGCAATAACGTACCTGTTGATTGGCAAAGTAGACACGGCTACCGGGAGAGAGGCCAGCCAGACTCTCGCTATTGGTATAGCGGATCGTTTGTGCGCCGGAGACGGGCGCCAGCACATCAGCAACCCTGGCCACACAGCGGCCATATTCACAATTGCTCAGCAGCGACCCTGCACTTGGGTCAGGTACCGGGAAAACGATCATCCAGTCACCTTTGCCGACGGCTAACGGATCTGCACTCGACGGGCTGGCAGCAGAAGCCGGGGTCGCCATCACCAGCTCAAGGGTGGCCGTGCTCCCCGACATGGCACGGTTAAGCGCCAGATAGCGGCTGGAGGTGCTGATAGGCCAGAACCGCAGGCAAGCCCCCGAGTCAACCCAGGTACCATCAAGCGTCTCGATCCGCTCCGATCCTGGCACCGCATCGCGCAGTTCGCGGTTAAGCCGCTCCATGGCGAAACGGGCATCGCTCATCAACTGTTCACGACTGCTGGCATCGCCATAGATCTGGCTGCCGATGCCGATAAACTGGCTGGTAAATGTCGCCATGATGCCCAGCAGCAGGATCACCATCACCAGCTCGACCAGGGTAAAGCCACTGTTACCCCCAGGTTTACGGTAAGTTCGACTAGCCGCCAGACATAATCGGAAGCCGGAAGTGGTTACAGGAGCGGACTTTCGGACAGGCAGGCAACCCCCGACAGCGGAACGATTCATCAGTAGTTCCCCCGGTAGAAGGAGAAGTCGAGTACGCTCTCATCCGGCAGCTTGATCTGCAGATCAATCCGCTTGCCCACAGAACAGGGTGCGGTACAACTCTTGAAGGTGCCATCGCTAAAATCGACGGCGCTGACCGCAATCCTGACCTGATAGTTGCGATACTCCTCGCCGCTGATCCCCGCCGCCGTCTGGGTAAACCAGCTGGCATCCCGCCAGTTTCCCGCAGTATCGAAGTCATCCACATCGTTATAGGCGTAGGGAGCCGGCTCACCATCGGGGCCATAACTGCCGGAGCAGGGAGCTATGTTCACCCCCGCCACCTGCTCGCCACAACGATAACGGCCACCATTATGATCCGAATGTTCATCAAACGACTTTTGCAGGATCTCGCCGGAGATGCGCTGGGCCAGCTGGGCGGCGCGTACCTGCTGCACCGGGTCTACCGCCTGCGGCGCCTGATTGATGAGTAACCCCAATATGCCGGTCAAGGCCACCGCCAGCAGCACTATGCCAACGATCAGCTCAATCAGGGTAAAGCCGCGCTTAAGGGATCTCATGGATATACCCCTCAGACTCAATCTGGATGCGGCTGGTTTCGCGACCATCACTCACCAGCAAGGTACAACCGTTGGCACAGCTGCCTAGCGGTCTGCCCATCTGATCGAAGCGGAGTACGAAGCTTCTGTTGCTGTTCAGGGAAAGCGTGATTCCGTCAGAGGCGGTCACCAGCCGACCACGGGTGCGCAGGTTATCGGTCCAACCACTGCCCAGATCATCGCTGGCGGGACACGCCGCATAAGTACGGTGGGCAAAACGGGGAGAGGCGACCACCAGCAGGGTACAGCGGTTGGCAGGCTCATGCATATTGACGGTCTGTACCAACCGCAGACGGGTCAGCAGTTCATCACGCACAGTTTGAGTTTCAACGCCGCCTTTGCCCAGCCATTTGGGCACGACAAAGGCGGCGAGAATCCCGAGTAACAGGATCACCACAACCAGTTCAATCAGGGTAAAGCCCTTGGTTGCAGGCATGGTTTTTCTCATAGGGGGAAAGAAGAAAGCGAGGCCAAAGCCTCGCTTGATAATTCAATCAGTTGCTACAACCTGTCACATCAACACTGAATGCAGCGGCTGAAGTGGCCTCATTGTATTTAACTTGGCAATTAGCGTTATTGCCAGCCGCCTTGGGCTTGAAGGTCCCTTTGGATGCAGATACTTCATCCCACCCATCTAAAGTAACGGCGTTTGCAATGGTACCTACTGTCGGATAGCCATACTTGGCATCGACGGTAGTGCCAGCAACAGAGACTGCCGAAGAAGAGTTTTCAATACCTTGGATAGCCGCCTTACTGTAAATCATCTGAGCCGCACTCTGTAGTGATGCTTTGACCCCATCAGCAGCTGCTTTACGCGCATCATCCTGCAGATTCAGGAACTTGGGTGCAGCGGTGACCGCCAGAATCCCCAGAATAATGATCACGATAACCAGTTCGATCAGGGTAAAACCCGCCTGTTTTTTCATTTCACTTTCCTCTGTCAATTGATGTTGGTAGTCACCTGACCGGACGCCGGACGGTAACTGAAACTCATGAATGCATCAGTACTGCCTTGCGGATCCTGATACTTGCCATCGCTGCCCTTACTCAAACTATTGACCAGATAGTAACGACAGACCGAATCCAGTCCATTACTGCTCACAGTGGCATAGTATTTCAGGTCATTGCCGCTACCGCGTACTTCATTGAAGTTGGCCGTAGCCTTGGGCGGGTTTTGCAGCAACCCCTCCCAAATCTTGAGACAACGCTCTGCGCTCAGATTGGCCGGATCCACATCCGGATTGCCGCTAGCCGCAGTATCCATGGGATAGCCGGGAGACAACTCGCCGTTGCTGATCTGGGCATCGGTCGGCGTGGTCAGATAGAAGCGGCTGCCGTCATAGAGCACGGTATTGAGGCTATCCTGTTTGGCGCGCCCTTCCGCTTCCCACTGGGCCCGCACTAGCGACACTCCTGTTGCAAAACCACCCGAGACGCCCTCGACGCTGGCCTTTTTCGCCTCGTCGGTTACATCCAGAAAACGGGGCAATGCTGTTACCGCCAGGATCCCCAGGATCACGATAACGATCACCAGCTCAATCAGGGAGAAGCCGGCGGTCACTCTTGTCATCCCGTTATTTGGCATTGATGGTGCCATTGGTTTCATTTTCATGCTCCCTTGGTAATGGCCGATATTATTTCATGCAGACCTAAAAAAATCATGTAGTTGGGTCATATGATTAGCCTCATTCAAGGCTTTTTAATCACTCGCCCGTCGGAAAACAGATAAACCAGCCAATAACCATCCCACCCCATCTCGCACCCGCTGCCATCGGGGCGGGCCAGAAACTGCAAGGGTGGCATGCCCCCCTCCGTCTCTCCCACCAACGCCAGCCACAACTGACGACAATTTTCTGATGGTGATTGCAGGGGCAACAGTCCGAGTGGCCAGCCACGCTCATCAAATTGCCAACCATGACCCGCGCTATGCAGGGTGTCGGGGCGCCGTTCATTCAGCCAGATCCCGTGCAAACGCTGTGCCCGCTCCGCAAATTGCTCTCCCAGCAGGGTGAGCGAAAGCTGTTGCGCCTCCTCCCGGTTGATCTGATAGCTGCGCACCAGGGTCGTGACGATCACCATCAGCAGGATTATCACGGCGATCCGCCGATATCCGGCCAGCCAGCGATCATCCTGTTGTGTCTGTCTGTTCATCCACTCCTCGACTCCCTCGCCCTATTGCCTCTTACGACGCTCATCATGCCCAGCCACTCAGGTGTGAAGATGCCGAGTTACTTGCTACGAACCACTCACATCCCGCTCGCATCATGTCCCACCATTCTGGCGTGAAGATACGGGGTTACTTGCCTCTTACGGCCCTCATCATGTCCCACATAGGCGTGAAGATACCCAGCGCCAGGATCAACACCATTACTGCCACGATCCCGATCAGGATCGGCTCGATGCGGGCGGTGAGACTCTTGAGGTCATAATCCACCTCGCGCTCGTAATACTCGGCCGCTTCGTGCAGCAGGTCATCGACCTGACCGGTCTCCTCACCCACGGCGATCATCTGCATCACCAGCGGGGTGAACAGGCCGCTGCTGCTGGCGGTGCGAAGCAGGCTCTCGCCCCGCTCGATACCGGCGCGCATATCCCGTACCCGCCCCGCCATATAGGCGTTATCCACCGCATCGGCCACCAGGGTCAGCGCGGTGTTCAGCGGCACCCCTGCCTTGAGCATCATGGAAAAACTGCGGGCAAAACGGGCCAGCAGGGAGCGCTCTATGATGGTGCCGACGATCGGCAACTTGAGCTGCCAGCGGTGCCAGGTCAGCTTGCCCTTGGTGGTGGCGACCCAGCGGCGCCAACCGAACACCATCCCCGCCAGAATAGCGAGCAGCAGCCACCAGTAGTTGACAAAAAAGTGCGAGGTGGCGAGCAGAATGCGGGTCGCCAGCGGCAACTCCACCCCGAATTTGGCGAACATGCCGGCAAACACCGGGATCACCATGATATTGAGGATCACCATGGCGATACCGATGGCGATCATCACGAAGCTGGGGTAGCGCATCGCGGTCTTGATCCGCTTGCGAGTCTCCAGCTCCAGCTCGAAATAGTTGGCGAGCTGCAAAAAGGACTCTTCCAGCTGACCTGTGTTCTCACCCACATGGATGATGGCGACGAACAGGCTGCTGAATACCTTGGGGTGCGCCTGCATCGAGCTGGAGAGCGGGCGACCGTTGCCAAGATCTTCCCCCAGCGAGTGAAGCGCCCGCTTGAGCGGCTTGCTGTGGGTACTCTCCTCCAACCCGGCGATGGCACGCAGGATCGGGATCCCGGCCCGGGTCAGGGCATACATCTGGCGGCTGAAGATCACCAGCTCATCCAGCTTGACGCCACCTTCCAGCAACAGTGACCAGTCGATGGCGGCGGACTTGGCCTTGCCCGGTTTGAGCTCGGTGGGCATCACACCACGGCGCATCAGCTGCTCGGCGGCCGCCATCTCGTTGGCCGCTTCGACCACGCCACTGGTGGCGTTGCCCTGGCTGTCACGCCCCTTGTAAGCAAAGTTAGCCATCGCTTACCCCAAATCCTCGGCCAGTCGCAACACCTCATCCACCGAGGTGATCCCCTGACGGGCATAATCGAGGGCAGTGAGGGCCAGCGGCCGGTAGTGTTCGTGTTGACGGGCCGCCTTGGCGAACCCTTCCGCATCGTTGCGGCGCAGGGCATCCATCATCGGCTGATCCAGCTCCAGTAGCTCGTAGACCCCGATCCGGCCGGAATAACCGGTAAAGTTGCAGCTCTGGCAACCCCGGCCCTTGTGATAGGTATGCTGGCCAGGCGCCTCGCCGGAAAGCACGGTGAGCCAGGTGGCCTGCCCTTCGTCGGGCGCCTTCTCCTCGACGCAGTGCTCACATACCCGCCGCACCAGCCGCTGGGCGACCACAGCCCGCAGGGCACTCGCCACCAGATAGCCGGGCGCCCCCATGTCGATAAGGCGCAAGGCACTGGTCACCGCATCGTTGGTGTGCAGGGTGGTCAGCACCAGGTGACCGGTGATGGCGCCACGCAGGCCGATCTCCACCGTCTCGTTGTCACGCATCTCACCCACCAGCAGGATGTCCGGATCCTGACGCAGGGTAGAACGCAACACGTGGGAAAAGGTGAGACCGATCTTGGGATTGACCTGCACCTGGCTGATACGGGGCAAACGATACTCCACCGGATCTTCGACCGTGATGATCTTGTTGCTGGACTGGTTGAGCTCGGAGAGAGCGCCATAGAGGGTGGTGGTCTTGCCGCTACCGGTGGGGCCGGTCACCAGGATCATGCCGTGCGGGCGTTTGAGCTGACGACGGAAACGGGTCAGGATCTCCGGCGGCATGCCGGTCTCGGTCAGCGACAGGATGCCGGAGGATTGATCCAGCAGACGCATCACCACAGACTCGCCATACTGCACCGGCATGGTGGACATCCGCACATCCACATCACGGCCGCGCACCTTCATGTTGAAACGGCCATCCTGCGGCAAGCGCTTCTCGGAGATATCGAGCCCGGCCACCAGCTTGAGACGCAGCACCAGCGCCTGGGCGATGCGCACCTCGTTGAGGATATTCTCGTGGAGGATGCCGTCGATCCGCTGGCGAATGCGCAGCACCTTCTCGTCCGGCTCGATGTGGATATCCGACGCTCCCACCTGCACCGCATCCTCGAACAGGGAGCGCAGCAGCTTGGCCACCGTCGCCTCCCCCTCGTCATTGGCCCCCAGATTACCTGAACCCAACTCGAAGCCGGAGTCCTGATACTCCTCCTGCAGCTGTTCGGCGAAGCTCTCAATCTCGCGGGTGCGGCGATAGAGGCGGTCAAAATAGTCCAGCAACTGCCCTTCCCGCGCGACCGCCAGCACCATCTCCCGCGGGCTCAGCAAGGCAGCAATGGCATCCAGCGCACTCAAGTCCGCCGGATCCGACATGGCTACCGTCACCTTGTCGTCGGTAAGGTTGACCGCCAGCGCCCGATAACGGCGCGCCTGCACTTCGGGCAGCAGCGGCACCGCGGCGGCATCGATGGTGAGGTTATTGAGATCGAAGAAGGGTACATCCAGCTGGCGAGCGAGGAACTGCAGCAGCTGTACCTCGCTGATAAAGCCGAGGTCAATCAGAGTGGTACCCAGTTTGCGTCCGGTCTGACGCTGCTGCTGCAGGGCAAGCTGCAACTGATCATCAGAGATGATCTGCTCCTGAACCAGCAGGTCGCCGAGGCGCATTTTCAGTCTGGGTTGTGCCATGTTTGCTCCGATATCTGTTACTTCACACCCGTTGCCGCATCCGATGAGGCTTCGCTCATCGAATCTGCGTTTATCAAGGGGTTAGTTGGCCAATTCGTTGTTCCAGCCAGTTGGTCGACGCCTCGCCGAGATTGCCGTGCAGCAGGGCGTTGCGATAGGCATCGAGTGCCCGCTGGCTGTGCCCCTGACCATCCTCGGCGACACCGAGACCAAGCCACCAGCGGCCCTGATCCGGCTGCTGGCGCAGCAGCTTCACATAGAGCGCCGCCGCATCGGCATTTTGACCCAGCTCCTGGGTCAGACCCGCCCAAGTGGCGTAATAGTCCAGGTTGCTGGCAAGATCAGGTTGATAACCGGACAACCAGCCAAGCGCCTGCTGTTGCTGCCCCTCGTTGATGGCAAGACGGGCCAGCAGCAGACGAAAATCGGCCTGTTGGGGATCGAGCCGGATCCCCTCCTCCAGCAGCTGGCGCGCCTCGGTCAGGCGCCCCTCGCCGTAGAGCAACCCCGCCAGTTGCTCGCGCGCCCCCTGGTTATAGGGATCGTGGGCCAGCACCTGATAGTAGTTGTCCTGCGCATCCCGCAGGCTTCCCTTGGCCATGGCGGTCGTCGCCTTGCGCTCCGCCAGTGCCGCCAGCTCCTTGGCCGACAGCTCGACCGTCTCGATCTTCAATATGCCCGGTTTACGCGGGGCGCTGGCGACAGCCTGCTGCTCTGCCGCCAGTTCGGCGTAGAGCTCGGGCTGCAGCTCTTCATCGGTCGGCTCCGAATCGTCAACATCGCTGGAGGCATCAAAGGGGGCACCATCGGCCATCTCTCCCTCTACCTGCCCGCCAGCGGTATCAGCCACTCTCTCATCCCCACCCGGCAACGGCAGCGCAGCGGCCACTGCGACCGGCTCGGGCGGATTGACTGGCTCGGCGGCCCGTGTCACCACATCGGGAACCACCACTTCGCTGGCGGCGACGACAGGGTGTGTCTGCTGCCAGTAGATCCAGGTGCGCCAACCGAGGATCCCCAATGCCAGACCACAGATCAGGGTCAGCAGCAACATCCACCACCCCTGCTGGCGCGCAGGGGCAATATAGACGGCAGTTCCCTCGGCGCCTTGCTGGCGCCGATCCAGATCTTTCAGCATCTGGTTGATAACGCTCATGGCCAGACTCCATCAGCCAGGGCGCACCCCAGCAACAGTAACAGTAACAGGGGCCACCAGCGCAATGGCGCAAAGCGGCTGGCATCGTCGGTATCGCGAATGGCGAGCCTCACCAGACGGCTATCGATCCGGCGCCTCCCCTGACCGTAGGCCAGCATCAGGCACTTGTGCGCCAGGATGTTGATAAGTCTCGGGATCCCTCGCGAGGCCCGCCACAGCATCCGCATGGCGCGGCCGGCAAACAGTGGTGCCCCGCGGTAGCCGGAGACCTGCAATCTGTGCTCCAGATAGGCGCGGGTCTCGTCAAAGCGCAGCGGGCGCAGGCAGTATGAAAAGCCGATCCGCTGGCGCAGTTGGCGCAGGTGGGGCCTGGCCAGTCTGATATCCAGCTCCGGCTGGCCGAACAGCACAATCTGCAGCAGCTTGCTCGATTCGGTCTCGAGATTGCCAAACAGGCGAATCGCCTCCAGCGTCTCGTCAGGCAGCGCCTGGGCCTCATCGATCAGCACCACCACCCGACTGCCCTGCTGGTGCAGGCTGATCAGGTGACGATGGATGCGATCGGTAAGATCCAGCTCACTCTGCTCCCGCACCGACAACCCCAGTTCCAGCGCCAGCGCTGTGCGCAGCTCGGCCGGGCTGAGGTGGGGATTGGGCAACCAGGCGAGCCGCACCGGGCACTCTTCCGAGCCCAGCTCGCTCAGCAGTTTTCGGCAGAGCAGGGTCTTGCCGGTACCCACCTCGCCGGTCACCTTGATAAATCCCTCCCCTTGCGCCAGCGCCCAATTGAGCACCTGTTGCGCCTCCTCGTGAGGGGGCAGGCCGTAGTAGAAGCCGGTATTGGGGGTGAGGCCGAACGGCGCCTCCTGCAGGCCGAAGTGGCTCAGGTACATGGGCGCTCACCAGCCAGTACGGGGAACCTGCGACCGCGAGCCTCGGCCCGCAGTACGGCGGAATGGAAAGATGCCAATCGCCAGCTCATGGCTTACCCCTTCGCCGGATACCACTTGTCGAGCAGATCTGCGGAACGCTGCAGCTCGTTTTGCCAGGTATCTTTCTCCACCACGGTCGGTTTGAGCATGATCACCAGCTCCACCTTCTTGGTGCTCTCGCGACGATTGGTAAAGGCTTCGCCCACCCAGGGAATATCTCCCAGCAGCGGCACCTTGCTGACGATCTCCTGCTTGTCGGTCTTCATCAGACCACCGATGACGATAATGTCGCCGTTATTGGCCTGCACCACGGTATCGGACTCGCGGATCGAGCTCTTGGCGAGCGGCAGCTCCAGCGGTTTGGCGGTACCGACGTTGATGGTCTTCTTCTGCTCTTCTGTGTCGATAACGGAAGGGTGGATATGGAGCAGCACCTTGCCCTCTTCATCGATTTGCGGCGTTACGTCCAGCGCAATACCGGAGAAGAAGGGGGTCAGCTCCACATTGGGGGTCACGATAGGTTCGGCCGTGCCGGTCGAGGTCACCGTAGTGGTCGAGGCATTGGTGACGAAATATTCGTCCGTCCCCACCTTGATCACCGCCTTCTGGTTGTTGGTCGCAGTGACCCTCGGGCTGGAGAGGGTATTCACATCGCCCTGGGTCTTGAGCAGGTTGACCGCCACCTCGAAGTTGCCATCAGAGATCGTGAAACCGGCGCCGCCGCCCAGCGCACTGAAGATCTGGTTGGGGGTGGTGGGCAGCTGGGTCTTGGCAAGTGACTGGCCGCCGGTAATACCCTTGCCGCCATCCCAACTGGCGGAGAGACCGCTCCAGTCAACCCCCTGCTCATACCCTTCGTTGAGGGCGACTTCGATGATCCGCGCCTCCAGCACCACCTGGCGCTTGAGGTGACTCTCGGATTGATTGAGGAATTCACGTACCGCCTTGAGCTCCTTCGGATAGGCGCGAATAGTGACCAGACCCGCCTGCGGGCTGGTAATCACGGCGCGACCATCACCCGTGCCAATCAGGGTCTGCAGGGAGTCGCGCAGATCGGTCCAGTAGTCGCTGTTGGTGTCAGTCTCGATCCGGGTACCGTTGCTGTTGTCACCGCTCGAGTTGTTGCTGGAGGAGCTGTTGCTGCCGCTGTTGTTGGACGCGCTGTCGAAACTGCTGTTATTGCTGCCATTGTTGTTGTCATTGGCAGTCACTCCGCCGGTGCTGACCGAGGTGCGGGATAGGCCACGGCGGGACATCATCAGATAGTTGACCGGAATGGTTTCGGTGCGCAGACCCGCCGGATAGATGTGGAAGACATTGCCCTTGCGCTGCACGTCGAAGCCATACATGTCACCTACCACCGCCAGCACCTCCGGCAGGGTCACATCCTTGAGCTCGACCGAGACCAGCCCGGCCACCCCGGGATGAACCGCCACGCTGTAGCGGGAGCCCTTGAACAGGGAACCGAAAAACTCCACCGCCTCCACGTCGTGAGCCGCGATGCGCAGCCGCTTCTCCGGCATGCCGACCGGCATCTGCGGCCGGTTCAGCTGCAGCAATTCACTCTGCACCGATTTGGGCAAGGCGGTCAGCGGGGCAGCCTGCTTCTGCTGTTCGTTCATGGCCTGTTTGAGAGCATCCTTGGCCTGGGTCGGCTCGGGGTGCTGATACGTGGTACAGCCTGCGGCCATCATGGCCATGGTGATCAGACAGAGACGGTGTTTTTTCATGTAATTAGAGCACCCTGACTTGCAATTAAACTCGATAAAGCCGCTCCACCTCTCGAAAGGCAAGCACGACTCAAACCCGGATCTTGCTGGCAAAGAGTGTGACCGCGTGGCGTTTGCCCGCCTTTTCCAGCACCACGGCATCTGCCGTGATGGCCACCAGCGTATAGCCATCCACCTGTTGCCCGACCCGATAACTCTTGCCATTGAGCACCGCCAGCGCCGGGCCATTGCCCAGCACCACACTCTGCAGCTTCGGTAAACCGGTGTTGCTCTCGCCGGTCGCACGGGCGCCAATCGCCACATCCGCCAGCGGTGCGGTGGGATCCTGCAATACCTCGACCTGCTCCGCCTTTACCAGCACGCTGAACAGGCAACAGCACAACGCAAACACTCTAGCCACGGATAAACTCCTTGCTGGTACTCAGGGTGTAGATCTCCATCTCCACCACCGCGCCGGGATAGGATTTGACCCGGTAGTCGAACTGCTTCCAGTAAAAGTGGCGCGGCAAGGCTTCCAGCGCTTTAAGATATTGATAAACATCGAAATAGCCACCTTCAAGCTGAAGCCGGATACCATGTTTGTAGAGATTGACCTTCTGTTCTCCCGCCATCAGCGGGGTCGGCTCCAGCGAACTGAGCGCCAGCATGTGAAGGTTGGCGGAGCGGGAGAGCAGCGCCTCCAGCACCTGCGGCATCTCGTGCGCCGGGATCAGATCGACGGTCTGGGCCTTCAGCTCATCGTCGATCCGGGCCAGATCCGCTTCGACCTGCGCCAGCTGGTCGCGAACGCCCTGATTGGGATCCCACTTGAGCCGAGCCTGTTTGCCGAGGTTCTCCAGCTCCATGATTTCGAGGTCGCGCTCGGCGGCGCTCAGGGCCATGCGATCCTGCTGCAGGCGGGTATCGGCGCCATCGAGCCAACCGTAGATGCTGCCAGCGCCCAGCAAAACCAGACCGGTAAGCAGGATCAACACCCGCTCCCGCTGGCTCAACCGGGCGATACGCTGGCCCCACGCCTGCCATTGTGCTTTCAGGTTCATCAGGGTTTCTCCCGCGCGATGCCGCTCAACTGGAAGGTCAGACGACCCTCCTCGTCACGGCCGAGGGTCAGTTCACCAAACTCCTTGCCTACCAGACTCGGGGTCTGCTTGAAGCGGTTGACCCAGGCCGGCACATCCTGACTGCGTCCGGCAAAACCGGAGAGGTTGATCCGCCCTTCGTTGATCTCGATGCGCTGCAACGAGAGGTTGCTGCTGCGAATGCGGGAGAGATCCGCCATCACGCTGGCATAGCCCTGGGATTTTTGCAGAGACAGGCTACCGAGCTGACGCATCAACCCCTGCTTGGCGGTCAGCTCATCCCGTTTATTGACCAGTTGCTGTTGCAGCCGGGGATCCGCCTGATGGCGCGCCAGCTCGGCATCGAGGCGTCTGGCCTCGCTGCGCTTGAGCTCCAGCTCGGCGGTGCGTTGCGCTAGCGCCCGGCTGACCTGTTGCTGCTGCCAGCTGTAACCGATAGCCGTCAGCAGGATCAGCAACAGCGCAACACCCCATACCAACGCCATCTGATTGAGGCTGGCCCACTGCCGCTTGGGACGAAACTCGGCACCATAGAGGTTTATCTGACGTTTCATCACGCATCCTCCCCGATGGCGGCTGCGTAGGCAGAAAGGTATTCGACGCCAGCCAGCAACATTGTCTTGTTGACCATGGCAGCAAGGGGGAATAACACTCTCATTGATGATCCCCCAATGCGGCAGCATAAGCCGAGAGGTATTCGACGCCGGCCAGCACCGCCTTGTTGGCCATGGCGGAGACGGCAAAGCCGAAGGTCTGCTCCATGTGACGCACCAGGGTACCGATAAAGGGCGAAGCGACGGCAAACTGCATCTGCCCCAGCTCGGGCAATTTGAGCTGGCCCGCCAGATAGTCGAGGGAGCGCTGGATCTCCAGCGCCAGTGAATCGAGCAGCATGGCGTCAGGCTCATGTTCGCCGGTCAGGCTGGTGAAACCGCGCAGCTGGCGGGAGAAGCAGAGCCCCCCCTGATGGAAGACCAGCAGTTGCAGATCCTGCCCCTTGGGCTGCCACAGCAGCATGCGCACAGTGTCATCCGCTTCATAGAGAGAGGTGAGCGCCAGCTCGTCGCTGATGATGGATTGCAGGGTGGCGATGCCGTTGATGGCATCGGCCAGCTGTTGCACCCGGCTCTTGGGCAGGCAGATCACATTGATGCGCGGACGACCGGCAGGCGGGGTGGGCAAGTCCACATAATCCATCGCCAGTTGCAGCACGGGTTCGCTGACATAGTCCTTGATGGCCCAGGGGAGCGCCCCCGCCATCTCGGCGTCAGGCACGGCAGGCTTGTCGATCTGGATCTGTTGATAAAGGCTGGCGGCGAGGGCTACCCGCACTTTAGACTTGGCCAGCCCATAACGGCTGAACAGCTCGTTCATGGCCACAGCCCACTCCTGTGGGCCGTTGATGGTGCGCGTCGCGAAGACGGGGGGATTGCCCACTGCAGCCAGCATGATCCTGTCATTGGCCAACAAGAGCCCGACCTGGCGGCTTGGCGTCGACCGTCTGAACAGTTTTTTCATGTAAGCCCGCCCATCAATAGTGATTAAATGTATGAAATATTAACATAAACAGCAGATTAGCCTCTATATAAAAGACGGACTCACCATTGCAAGCCAGCCTTCCAGCCGAGCCAGAGGGGTCAGCTATCCTGCCCTCCCCCCTGCACCCCCTCCACCACCCGTTGCTGACCCGCTACGGCGTCGAACTCTGGTGCAAGCGGGATGATCTGATCCATCCGACCATCTCCGGCAACAAGTGGCGCAAGCTCAAATACCACCTGCTTCATGCCAGAGAGCACGGCAAACGGCATCTACTCTCGTTTGGCGGCGCCTACTCCAATCACATCCATGCACTGGCAGCAGCAGGGTGCCAATCTGGCCTTCGAACTACCGGTATCATACGGGGCGAATCTGATGCCGTCAGCAATACCACCCTGAGGGATGCCAGACGCTGGGGTATGGATCTCGTTTTCGTCGACCGCCAGAGTTACCGCCGTCGCCAGGATCCCGACTGGCTGGCCCAATTCGATGCACCCGATACCCTGATCGTGCCGGAAGGGGGCAGCAGCCCGCTGGCTATCCCCGGGGTTGCCGAACTGGTCGGCGAGGTACCCTTCTCGCCGGATCTCTGGGTACTGCCCTGTGCCAGCGGCGGCACCCTGGCGGGCCTAATCGCTGGCAAACAGGACCGGGAGCAGATCCTCGCCATTGCGGTACTGAAAGGAGGCGGCTTTATCGCTGACGAGGTGTGTCGCCTCCATCCCGCTGCCGCCAGCATCCCCGGCTGGCGGGTCGCACTCGATCACCACGATGGTGGCTACGCCAAATTCAGCCCGGCCCTCTGGCAGTGGGTTCAAGATTTCAGCGCCGAAACAGGTCTGCCTTTGGAGCCCATCTACAGCGGCAAGGCGATGTGGGGGCTGTTTCGCGAGCTGGCTGCGGGCCGCATCGCCCCCGGCAGCAAGATTGTCTTTATCCATACCGGCGGCATGCAGGGATTGGCCGGACTGCGGGAGCAGGGGCGACTGTGAGCCCCGCCTGACGGCAACCGAAAACGAGAGAGGGTCGCCCCACGACGACCCTCTCTCATTTATCTCAATCACCAGCCGACTCCTGCACCAACCGGCGTGGCTCGGCAAACCAGGGCCCCTGCCCGGCATGCACCCCGAGGTGGCGCAGCATCTTCCACTCATCGCCACTCTCTACCCCCACCGCCAGCACCCGGGTACGGGTATTGGCGCAGCCCCCCACCAGACTGCGGACCGCCATCTGGTTCACCTGTCGGGCGTGAATCTCCCGCACCAGGCTGGGGTGCAGCTTGAGGAAGTTGATCTCGAACTCCTTGATGTACTGGGTGCTCACCACATCCTGGCCAGCATGATCGATGGCCAGCTGGCAGCCCAGCATCCGCAGGGAGCGCAGCGGCCGCTTGAGTGCTTCGAAGTGGCGTGTGACCTGAGCCTCCGAGAGCTGCAGGATCAACCGCTCGTTGGTGCTGCGCGGCAGCTGGAACAGGGCGAAGAAGAGCCAGCGCTGGAACTCGCGGTTGAGCAGACTCTGGGCACTCAGGGTCAGAGTGATGGGACAGCTCTGCTCGGAACGCTGGCGCAGCAACACCAGCGTTTGCTCCGCCACCAGCCGATCCAGTTGCAGCAGCAGGCCCACCTTCTCCGCCATTGGCATGAAGATCCCTGCTTGCAGTTCCCTCCCCTGCTCATCGTGGATATAGGTGAGCAGATCCTGCTGCAGTACCACCTGATCCCGATCCTGCTGGACCGGTTGGGTATAAAAATCGATCCCCTGCTCTTCAAGACGGCGACTGATGAGGGTGCGCCAGCGCACCGTCCCCTTGCTGCTCTGCTCCTCGTCCAGCTGCTTCTCGTAGAGGAACCAGCCGTTGTGCCCCTGCAGACGTGCACTCTTGAGGGCCAGCTCGGCCTCCTCCTGCACCTTGAGCAGAGTGTCTTGCGCCTGGTAGCAGACAGCCCCGATATAGATGGCCGTCTCCGGATTGACCTGCTGCGGCCAGTGTAGCCGTTGCAGACTCTTGAGCAGCTGGCTGGCACTGTCCACCATCTCGCTCTCCGACATGTTGGGCAACAATACCGCAAAGACATGTCCGGCATAACGAGCCTGCAAGGCACCGTTATGCTTGCGTACAAAAGCACTGATCACGGCGCTCGCCTCCAGCAGCAGATCATGCCCCTGCAGCTCGAACTGCTCCGCTTCCAGCTCTTCCAGACAGGCGAGTTCAATCAGCAAGACACCGCCACTCATCACGCTCGCCTCCATGATAGCGCTCTCGAGCCGGTTATCGAAGAAGAGGCGGTTGCCGATGCCGGTCATCTTGTCGACGAAGGCGTTGCTGCGAATGAAGTTGTCGAAGCGGCTGCGCTCCTTGCGGGCATCCGCCAGCTCGGCGAGCAGATGATCGAGGGCCTGACTGGCGGCCACCGGCCACTCTTCGGCGGGGTCATGGCTTAGTTTGGAGAGCTTGTCATCGAGGATCAGCTGGGCGCGAATGCCCAGCAGCTCGGCGCCGCGCAACTGCTGACGCAACCAGCGGATGGAGTACCAGAGACCGAACACCACGATGAAGATCCCGAACGAGATGCCCGACATCGCCTTGATGGAGTACTCCGCCTCCTTGAAGGGGCGCTCCAGCTTGAAGCTGGCCTGCATGCCAGCCTGATGGGGCAGCGGATGGCTGTATGGCACCAGCAGCGGTTCATCAACCGGACGCTGTACGTCACGGAACCAGTAGACCCGCTGGTCATTCTGGCGCACCTCCAGCTCCACCACATGAGCCGCCCGCAGCAAGGTGGGCAACCAGCGGCTCATATCCTCCATACCGTGAGCAACGTCGAGTTGCTTGTCGATCACCTCGACCAGCGCATCGACCTTCTTTTGCTGCAACTCCATGCCCAGCTCGCGAAAGCTGAACACCCCGCCAATCAGCACGGTCGCCATGGCAGCGATCACGCACAAGGTAATAAACGAGACAAGATGTGTTGTGAGTTTCATGTGCCTTTCCGTGTGCCCGGCATCATCCATTGGAGTTCATGGTAGCAGTGGCGCTGTGGCCATCACTATGGACGGGGATCCCGCTTCTGTAATTTAAGCGGGGCAGCATACCCAAAGCAGCGAGAGAATACCAAGGAAGGTACACAGGTGGAGCAGGGGAAGATAGCAGACAGAAAAATGGTCCCTCAAAAGGGACCAAAAGGAACACTCATATCAAAACTAACACTCTGTGCTACTGACAAAAAACAGATACAGGAGTATTGAACACACGGTGAGTCAAACCGCAGGGGTACTCTAAAGCAGTTCGGATAAGTTGAGCAATTGTCATTTATGACAGGTCAGCGATTGAATCTTTTCAAGGTTAACAATAAAAACATTTAAAATCATACATTTAAAAAATCATCCAATAAGTGTGACAAGTAGAGCTCAAATTGATTGTACTAATGCACTATGATGGCTTGACCCATTTGTGTCTCGTAAAACTGGCAGGCGCCCTTGTTACGCATCACCCCCCTCTGGATCACTGTACTGCTACTGCTCTTGCCCATCCTGGCAAGCCAGTCCGTCGGTCTGTGGCTAACAAAACCGATGGCCAACCACCTGCTTGAGCAGAAGGTGGCCGAGATAAAGCGAGCCATGGCGATACGCCATCACACGCTGGACAAGGCCATGAGCGAGCAGCTGACGCTGTTTGATTTCGATTGTGGTGCCAACGACATGGCACTGCTGCGGGATCCCCGCTTTTACAACACCCATATTCGTCTGCAGGGGCTGGAACTGGCATCAGGGAAAAGCTGCTCAAGCCTGGGTGTGGGTATTTCGCTCATCAAAAACGCCAACCAGGATGGCGCCCTCCCCGACAAACTGGGGCTGACTGCTACAACGGCCAGTTTCAATACGGAACAGGAGATGGTTGCCTACTACAAAAACGGCGGCAACATTGCCTACTGGGTGCTCGATAACAGCTGGAGCCACGATCTGCTACAGCTCCCCTGCAGTGACTGTTTCTATCTGGAGTTCAGCCAGCGGGATCCCGCAGCGATGACCCCCCGCTTCCCGCGCGGTGACCGGACCATCAAGCTGGAAGAGGGCAGCCGCAGCCTGAGCTTCTTTGATCAGGACAAACTGACCCGACAAACCATCTGGGCCGGTTCTGCACTGGACCTGTATGCTCGCGAGCAAGTCAGACGAATCGCACTCTGGAGCGGCACTATCCTGGGCCTGCTGCTGGTGACCGCTTACTGGTCGCTGCGAAACTATCGCCGCTCGCTCAAGGGGCTATTGCAGGCCGGATTGGTGCGCCAGGAGTTCATCCCCTTCTATCAACCCGTGGTGGATCTTCGAACCTGGCAGGTTGCCGGTTTTGAGGCGCTGCTACGCTGGCAACGTGGACACGAGCTGATCCCCCCGAGCGCTTTCATCGAATATGCTGAAGATCAGGGACTTATCCTGCCTATCACCAGGCAGTTGCTGGAGCAGGTGATCACGGATCTGCCGCTGTTGCCACCAGAGCAGTGGATCAGTGTCAATCTGATGGCCACCCATATCGAACAACCCTTGCTGCGCAACATGTTGAGTGAACACCATAACCCTTCGCCCGAGCGCCTTACCTTCGAGCTGACAGAACGCAAGCCGATCCTCGACATCAAAGCCGCTACCGAGGAGATCACCCTGTTGCAGCAGATGGGATATCACTTCAAACTGGATGATTTCGGTACCGGCTACGGTGGTTTTGCCTACCTGCAGAGCCTCGGGATCCGCCAGATCAAGATCGACAAGATGTTCGTCGATACCATAGGCACCAACGACCTCAAACGCAGCGTGCTGGATGCCATCATCACGTTTGGCCTGGAATCAGGCATGGAGATGATTGCGGAAGGGGTTGAGACGCGGGAACAGGTTGATTACTTGCGGCAACACGGCGTCTATCTGATCCAGGGTTACGTCTTTGGCAGGCCCATGGCGCTGGCAGATCTTGCCATCTGGCAGCAGACATGGCCTCCACAATATTCGCAAGAGAGCTGACACCGATATTGCACAGGCCAGCGCTGGCAGGGCTCCCCCCACCGGGAGCACACGCACCCTTTTGCACAGAGGCTGACACTCCCAAAGCCTCTGCCACGACCTGGCTCATCGCCCTTGAACCACCATTTACATTCAGCAACAAAATGATCTGCCCCTGAGAGGATGGAACCCTTATCATAAGCATTCGGCTACCGTGAGCACCTTCACGCACGCCTCCCATCAATCCCTGTCGGCCAGCGCCGTCCCGAGATGAGAACCATTGCCTATGAAGACATTTATCCGGCAAGAGATTGCCCTGCCCGTCGGCCTGCTGACCCTGCTCTTTTTCAAGACGATCGGGAGCGACCTGCTGACAGAGACAACTCCGCTCGGGATCTATCTTCCGGTTTCGGCGGCACTACTGGCCATCGTAACCTGGGCCATCTTCTCGGTAGTGCGCCACTCCGATGCCCTCGCCATCAAGCTGGGCGAGCCCTTCGGCACCCTGATCCTCACCCTCTCGGTCATCTCGCTGGAGGTGGTGATGATCTCCTCGGTGATGCTGACCGGCGAGCCCAACCCCACCATGGCCCGCGATACCATGTTTGCGGTAGTGATGCTGGTGAGTACCGGTCTGGTGGGCTTCACCCTGCTGTTTGGCGGCTGGCGCTACCACACCCAGAGCTTTAATCTGGACGGGGTCAAATCCTATCTGGTGGCCATCATCCCGCTGGCCCTGCTCTGTCTGGTGCTGCCCAACTTCACCGAAGGTGGTGCAATCGGCAGTATGTCGCGCGCCATGTCGTGGATGCTGATCATCATCTCGATCCTGCTCTACGGGGTCTTTCTGCTGATCCAGACCCGCAGCCACAGCCACTTCTTCGTCGACAGCGATCACGAGGATTACGAGGAGCACCACGGCCCGCTGCAGAGCAACGTCTATCACACCATCCTGCTGCTCGCCTACCTGCTGGTAGTGATCCTGCTGGCCAAGACCCTGGCCATCCCCATCAACTACGGGGTGCATGTGATGGACGCGCCCGCGGCACTGGGCGGCTTTATCGTCGCATGTATCGTGCTAGCTCCCGAAGCAGTCGGCGCCATCAAGGCCGCCTTCAACAACCAGCTGCAGCGGGCAATGAACCTCTACTTCGGCTCGGTGCTGGCCACCATCGCCCTCACCGTGCCTGCCGTGCTCTTTATCGGCTCCATGCTGGGTCAGGAGGTACGCCTCGGCCTCTCCCCCGCCGATATGGTGCTGCTGGTCACGACCTTGATGGTCTGTAAAGTGACCTTCAGCAGCGGCCGCACCAATGTGCTCCATGGTGCGACCCATCTGGTGTTGTTCGTGGTTTATCTGTTCCTGATGTTCGAACACGAATAACCGCGTTCAACCAACGTCAGAAACGCAAAGACCGCCCGATTGGGCGGTCTTTTGTCATCTGCTCCCGGCTCTCACCGGTGCCAGTGAAGCGGCTTCCCCCTCATCCCCCACCCTTCTCCCGCCAGGGGAGAAGGGTGATCAAGGCTTACAGGCTGGGCAGCACCCCGGCCGGGATCAGGTCGTTGTAGCTGGCACGGCCCAGCAGGGCGGCGGCCGCTTCGATATCCGGCGCGAAGTACCTGTCCTTGTCGTAGAAGCTCACCTCTGCCCGCAGTCGTCCCTTGGCCAGCTCGATCAGCTCGGTACTGCGCAGCGGCGCGCGGAAATCGAGCCCCTGTGCCGCCGCCAGCAGTTCGACTGCCAGAATGCCGCGGGTATTCTCCGCCATGTCAGCCAATCGACGACCGGCGAAGGTCGCCATGGAGACGTGATCCTCCTGATTGGCGGAAGTGGGCAAACTATCCACCGAGGCGGGATGGGCCAGGGTCTTGTTCTCGGAGGCCAGCGCCGCCGAGGTGACCTGAGCGATCATAAAGCCCGAATTCACCCCGCCGTTGTTGACCAGAAACGCCGGCAGACCGGACATCCGAGAGTCAATCAGCAGCGCCATCCGCCGCTCGGAGAGGGAACCTATCTCGGCGATGGCCAGCGCCAGATTATCGGCCGCAAAGGCCACCGGCTCGGCGTGGAAGTTGCCGCCGGAGATTATCTCCTCATCATCGGCAAACACCAGCGGGTTGTCGGAGACCGCGTTGGCCTCGCACACCAGCACCTCGGCGGCCTGACGGATCTGGGTCAGGCAGGCCCCCATCACCTGCGGCTGGCAGCGCAATGAGTAGGGATCCTGCACCTTCTCGCAGTTGTGATGGGACATGCCGATCTCGCTGCCATCCACCAGCAGGTGGCGATAGCAGGCGGCCGCGTCGATCTGGCCACGCTGACCGCGCACCGCGTGGATGCGAGCATCGAACGGCCTGCGGCTGCCGAGCGCAGCCTCCACACTCATGGCGCCGATGGTGATGGCACCAGCGAACAGATCCTCGGCATGGAACAGCCCTTCCAGCGCAAAGGCGGTGCTGGCCTGAGTGCCGTTGAGCAGCGCCAATCCTTCTTTGGGCGCCAGCGCGATGGGCTCGAGCCCGGCAATTTTCAGGGCAGTAGCGGCGTCGATCAGCTCGCCCTTGTGGCGAGCCTTGCCCTCCCCGATCAGCAGGCAGCTCATATGAGCCAGCGGCGCCAGATCGCCGGAGGCGCCGACGGATCCCTTCTTCGGCACCACCGGATAGACTTCGGCGTTGATGAGGGTCATCAAGGCCTCAAGCACCGTCAGCCGGATCCCGGAGAAGCCCCGCGCCAGCGAGTTGAGTTTGAGCACCATCATCAGCCGCACGGTGGCGTCATCCATGTACTCGCCAATCCCTGCCGCATGGGAGAGCACGATGGATCGCTGCAGCTCGTCCAGCAGCTCCACCGGAATGCGGGTGTTGGCCAACAGGCCAAAGCCGGTGTTGATGCCATACACCACCCGGTTCTGCTCGATCACCTTGGTAACCACAGCAGCTGAGGCGTGGATCCCCGGCAGCGCGGCCGGATCCAGTGAAACATGTACCGGCTCGCGGCTGACGCGGCGCAGGGTGGCAAGATCCAGCTCGCCCGGAGTAATAGTCAATTCAAACATGGTGTTACACCTTTCCTTTGACACCGTTGGCGCCGTCAATCATCGGCAGATCCAGTTTCGCCTCATGGGCACAGTTGATGGCAATCTCGTAGCCGGCATCCGCGTGGCGCATCACCCCGGTGGCCGGATCGTTGCGCAGCACCCGACCGACGCGCTTGGCAGCGTCATCGGAACCATCGCAGACGATCACCACGCCGGAGTGCTGGGAGAAGCCCATTCCGACCCCGCCGCCGTGGTGCAGCGACACCCAGGTCGCGCCGCCAGCGGTGTTGAGCAGGGCGTTGAGCAGCGGCCAGTCGGAGACGGTATCGGAGCCATCCATCATCGACTCGGTCTCGCGGTTCGGGCTCGCCACCGAGCCGGAATCCAGATGGTCGCGGCCGATGACGATGGGGGCTTTCAGCTCGCCGTTTTTCACCATCTCGTTGAAGGCCAGACCGAGGCGTACCCGATCCTTGACCCCGACCCAGCAGATCCGAGCCGGTAGCCCCTGAAACGCGATGCGCTCGCGGGCCATGTCGAGCCAGTTGTGCAGGTGAGGATCGTCGGGGATCAGCTCTTTCACCTTCTGATCGGTCTTGTAGATATCTTCCGGATCGCCGGAAAGGGCCACCCAGCGGAACGGTCCAATCCCCTCGCAGAACAGCGGGCGGATATAGGCGGGGACGAAGCCGGGGAAGTCGAAGGCGTTCGCCACCCCCTCCTCCAGCGCCATCTGGCGGATGTTGTTACCGTAATCCAGAGTCGCCGCGCCGCGCTCCTGCAGGGTCAGCATCGCCTCCACCTGGCGGGCCATGGAGCGACGAGCGGCCAGATTAACCTCCTGCGGGGCACTCTGCTGCAGCTCGCGCCACTTGGCCACGCTCCAGCCCTGCGGCAGGTAGCCGTGCACCGGGTCGTGGGCGGAGGTCTGGTCGGTCACCACGTCCGGGGTGATGCCACGGGCCACCAGTTCGGCGAACACGTCGGCGGCGTTGCCGAGCAGACCGATGGAGATGGCGCTGCCGCTCTGCTTGGCCTCCTCGACCATGGCCAGCGCCTCATCCAGGCTGTGAGCCTTCTTGTCCACATAACGGGTGCGCAGACGAAAATCGATGCGGGTCTCGTCGCACTCCACGGCGATCATCGAGAAGCCGGCCATGGTGGCGGCCAGCGGCTGGGCGCCGCCCATGCCGCCGAGACCACCGGTCAGGATCCAGCGCCCCTTGGGTTCGCCGTTGAAGTGCTGATTGGCCACCGCAAAGAAGGTCTCGTAGGTGCCCTGCACTATCCCCTGGGTACCGATGTAGATCCAGGAGCCCGCGGTCATCTGGCCGTACATCATCAAGCCCTTCTTATCGAGCTCGTTGAAGTGCTCCCAGTTGGCCCAGTGCGGCACCAGATTGGAGTTGGCGATCAGAACCCGCGGCGCATCCTTGTGGGTCTGGAACACCCCGACCGGCTTGCCGGATTGCACCAGCAGGGTCTGATCCTCCTCGAGCCGGGTCAGCACCTCGACGATCTTGTCAAAGCAGGCCCAGTTGCGGGCGGCGCGACCGATGCCGCCATAGACCACCAGCGACTGGGGATGCTCGGCCACCTCGGGGTCCAGGTTGTTCATCAGCATCCGCAGCGGCGCTTCGGTGAGCCAGCTCTTGGCGGTCAGTTCGGTGCCGCGCGGGGCACGGATCACGCGGTTAGGATCATGACGGGGATCCTGCTGTTGCACAGACATACACACTCCTTGTTGTATCAATAGGGTGCCTTCGGCGACGGGCGGCCAAAAGGGTTAACGGGTCAACAGATGAACCAGTCGCGCGGCCACGCGGGCACTGCGGTTGTCCTGATCCAGCGTCGGGTTGTACTCGGCCAGATCGGCGAGCCTGAGCTTGCCGCTGGCCCGGATATGGGCGATCAGCGGTTCGATCACCGCCAGCTCCACGCCGCGAGCGGCGGGAGCGCTCACTCCCGGCATAACGGCGCCGGGCAGCACGTCGAGATCGATGGTCAGATAGAGGTGATCACAATCGGCGATAAAGGCGTCCAGCCCGCTTAGCAAGGCTGGCAGCTCGGTCTGGGTCATCGCCTCGTCCAGCACATGCCACACACCCAGCGCCTTGGCACGGGCAAACAGGGCTTGGGTATTGGCGGTCTCGGCCACCCCAAGGCAGGCGTAGTGAAACGGTGTGCCCTGAGCGGCGCACTGCTCGGCAATCTGGAAAAAGGGGGTGCCAGAGCTGGCCTGCTCCTGCTTCATGCGCAGGTCGAAGTGGGCGTCAAAATTGATAATGCCGACTCGCCCCTGACCCGCCAGATGCAAGTTGAGGCCGCTCCAGCTGCCGAAGGCCACCTCGTGACCGCCCCCCAGCACCAGCGGGAAGTGGCCCAAATCGAGCGCGGCAGCGACCCGCTCGGCCAGATGGCCGTGGGCGGCGTCGAGATTGCCATCGGTACAGCTCACATCTCCGCCATCGTAGACGGGACGGTTCAGGTGCCAGGCAGTGTTGGCCAGCAGCTTGCGCACCGCCAGCGGCGCCCCGGCAGCACCAATGCGCCCCTTGTTGCGGCGCACCCCTTCATCGCAGGCAAAACCAAGCAGTACTACACCGGCAGAGTCTTGTGCTCCGGCGGTCCAGGGCAGCACCTTGTCGTGCCAGCGCAGGGCCAGTTCGCCATCTTCCGGATCCTGCCGCCCCTGCCAGAGCGACATGTCGATCGGGTTGAACTTATCCATGGAGGGTCTCCTCGCCGTTGAAGATGCGGCCTGCCAGCTGATCGACGCCGACCATGTAGCTCAGCTCGGCCGGATGGGCGCAGTGCCAGATCAGGAAATCGGCCGCCATGCCGACCCTGAGCTGACCAAGACGATCCTGCTCGCCAAGTGCTTTGGCGGCGTGACGGGTCACCCCGACCATGGCCTCCAGCGGGGTCAGGCCAAACAGGGTGCAGGCCATGTTCATCGCCATCCGCAGCGAGACGATAGGGGCCGTACCCGGGTTGATATCGGAGGAGACCGCCATCGCTACCCCCGCCTTGCGCAGCGCGGCGACCGGCGGCAGCTTGGTCTCTTTGAGGAAGTAGAAGGCGGTGGGCAGCAGGGTGGCGACCACGCCACGGTGGGCCAGCGCCAGGATCCCTTCCGGATCCAGATACTCCAGATGGTCCACCGAGAGGGCGCCAAAGTTGGCAGCGAGTGTGCTGCCACCGAGATTGGAGAGCTGATCCATATGCCCCTTCACCGGCAGGCCGTATTGATCCGCCGCCAGATAGACCTGCTCGGTCTGGGCCAACGAGAAGCCGATGTGCTCGCAGAAGACATCCACCGCATCGGCCAAGCCTGCCTCGGCGGCGGCCGGGATGATCTCCTGACAGATGGTCTCGACCCAACTATCGGGATCGTCGCGATACTCCGGCGGCACCGCATGGGCCGCCAGCAGAGTGGTCTTGACCCGGATCGGCAGCGCCCCTCCCAGTCGGCGGGCCACCCTCAGCATCTTGAGTTCATCAGCCAGAGTGAGGCCATAGCCGGACTTGATCTCCACCGTGGTGACCCCTTCGCGGATCAGGGATGCCACCCTCGGCAACGCCAGCTCGAACAGTTGCTCTTCGCTGGCGGCACGGGTGGCACGCACCGTGCTGATGATGCCACCGCCCCGACGGGCGATCTCGGCATAGGGCACTCCCTGCTGACGCAGCTCGAACTCTTCGGCACGGCTGCCGGCGAAGACCAGATGGGTGTGACAATCGATAAGGCCGGGGGTGACCAGCTTGCCCCGCATATCCTGCCAGTGAGCGGGATACGACCCCTTCAGTTCGGCCATCGGCACCAGCGCGTGGATCTTGCCATCCTTCACGCCGATGGCGTGGAGCGGCAGCAGGCCGTAGTCGGCCAGCTCATCATTCAGGGTAGCGGGCGTCACGTTGAGCCAGACCCGCTCGCAGTTCAACAGTTCCTTGTTCATAGCGACCTCAAATGTATATACATATTCTTATAGTCGATCTCTATGACGAAAGAAAGAGCGAAATTCACATCCTGATAACAGCATCAAACTTAGAGTTTAAGCACAAAAAAGCCCACCAGGAGGTGGGCTTTGCAAAATCAAGTTGTATAGACATTTACTCCAGCTGAGTCTTGGAGCTTAGCTTGTAACGGGAACCGGGGGAGAGCAAACGGGCGTAGGAGACCAGATGCCCCTCCGACCAGGTGCGTCTGTGCAACAACAGGCAGGGGGAATCTACGCGGATCTGCAACAATCCCGCCTCACCGGCGCTCGGCAACACGGCTTCCACCACGTGCTCCATCTCGGAGAGGGGGCAGACATCCATCAGATAGCGGTTGGGGGTCTGTTGGGTAAAATCCTGCTCGCCATAGCCCGGCAAGCGCCCGGCATCGACGAAGCGCTCCTCCAGCTGCAACGGCTCACCATCAGCCTGATGGACGATCAGGCTGTGAAAGATAGGAGCACCTACCCGCAGCCCCAGTTGTACCGCCACCTTCTCGTCGGCGGCCAGCCGCTGCAGCCGGATCACCCGGGCACTGTACTCGCCGCCACGCTCGGCGATCTCGTCAGCGATGTTGCGAATGGCCAGCAACGGCGATTCGGTTCGCCTGTCCGCCACGAAGCTGCCGGAACCGGCGGTACGCACCAGCCACCCCTCAGCCACCAGTTCCCGCAACGCCCGGTTGACCGTCATCCGGCTCACGGTGAACTGCTCGCACAGGGCCGCTTCGGTCGGGATCCTGTCCCCCGCCTGATAGTGGCGTTCGCGGATTCCGTCCAGAATGTGCTGCTTGATCTGCAGATAGAGGGCTGGCGCCACCATGAAGCTCCCTAGCGCCGACGGTGGGGCGGACGCATATCCGGCCAGGCGCGGTAGACGTCGGGGATCTGATCCGGGCCGCTGATGCAGAGATCGAGATCGTGCAGCAGACCATCCTTGATCCCGTAGATCCAGCCATGCACCGCCAGCTCCTGCCCCTTGCGCCAGGCGTTCTGGATGATGGTGGTGTGGCAGACGTTGGCGACCTGTTCGGCCACGTTCAGCTCGCACAGGTAGTCGAAGCGCTCGTGCTCATCCTCGATGGCCTCGAGCTCTTCACCATATTTGAAGTAGACATCCTTGATGTTGCGCAGCCAGTTGTCGATGAGACCCAGCTCCTGATTCTGCATCGCGGCCTTGACGCCGCCGCAGCCATAGTGACCGCAGACGATGATGTGCTTCACCTTGAGCACTTCTACCGCGTATTGCAGCACGGAGAGGCAGTTGAAATCGGTATGTACAACCAGATTGGCGACGTTGCGGTGGACGAAGACATCCCCCGGCAGCAACCCCATCAGCTGGTTGGCGGGGACCCGGCTGTCGGAACAACCGATCCAGAGGTATTCGGGGGCCTGCTGGGCAGAAAGGGTGGCAAAGAAAGCGGGATCTTCGGCTTTGATCCGTTCGGCCCACTCACGGTTGTTGGTAAACAGGTCGTTCAACAGTTTCACTTCTGCTCTCCCTAATGTGGCAGTGGCGGCAACATAACACACTCAAGGGTAACCAAAGCAAGGCCGACCAGATCCTTGCGAAACAAAAACAGGGCCATCAGGCCCTGTTTTTATGAGAGGAAGCATCAGGCTTCCATGGCATCTTTCAGCTTCTTGAGTGCGTTTTTCTCAAGCTGACGCACACGCTCGGCAGAGACGCCGTAGGTATCGGCCAGCTCCTGCAGAGTGGTCTTGCTGTCATCATCGAGCCAGCGGGCGCGGATGATATGCTGACTGCGCTCATCCAGGGTGGCGAGGGCAGAGCTCAGACGACGGGTGGCATGATCGTCCCAGTTGTCATTCTCGATGGTCGCGGCCAGATCGGAGGATTTATCCTCCAGATAGTGAACCGGAGCGAAACCGCCCTCTTCTTCATCATCACCAACCAGATCGAACGCCTGATCGTAGTTGGCCATCCGCGCTTCCATCTCGGTCACGTCAGCGGCAGAGACGCCGAGATCGGCCGCCACGGCCTGAACCTCTTCGTGGTTCAGCCAGCCCAGACGTTTTTTGGATTTGCGCAGGTTGAAGAAGAGCTTGCGCTGGGCCTTGGTGGTCGCCACCTTGACCATGCGCCAGTTGCGCAGGACATATTCGTGGATTTCGGCCTTGATCCAGTGCACTGCAAAGGAGACCAGACGCACGCCGACCGTCGGGTCGAAGCGCTTGACCGCCTTCATCAGGCCGATGTTGCCTTCCTGAACCAGATCGGCCTGAGGCAGGCCGTAACCGGCATAACTCTTGGCGACATGAACGACAAAGCGCAGGTGCGACATAACCAGCTGACGAGCAGCCTCGAGATCGCCATCCTGCTGCAAACGCTCAGCCAGTTCACGCTCTTCCTCTGCGCTCAGCACAGGAATAGAGTTTACTGCCTGGATATAGCCTTCCAGACTACCTTGCGGAATCAGAGCCATAGTGCGCTGCAATGAAGTTCCCATCTGTTACCTCTTACTTTTCAATCGAATCAGTCTAACACCCTGAGAGGGTCTGTCTACTGACCGGATGCCATTCTGCGGCGTGTATCAAAGAACATGCCCAGTTTTAGACCGGCTTATCTTAAGCCTGCAGGATGAATCATGAATGAACAGTCAAAAAAAGGGGGTCACAATGAAGGACCCCCGAAAAGTAGCATGCTAAGTCCATTGTTGCGGAGCTCGCAACCTTCACATGCTTGCCAAGTCTGACGAGCAAGGCAGAGGGGCCACACCCGTATAAATGCTTCAGCTTTAATAGACTGCTTATAAATCAGAAGGTTCACTGGATCTAGCGAAGATCCGGAAGATCATTGTTATTCAGAATACTCTGACTATGGGGGCCAAGCCAGAAACGGAGCCTCTTTTACTTGATCCACCTCTCAAAATCCAGCGATTTACTTTGATAATAAATTAATCAGGATGGCTCTATATCTCGAATGTGACGATGAACCGAAAACCAGGAAGCAATCAGCCCCAGCAAGGCCCCCAGCAGGATCAGGTTCACCCCATCTACCAGACCCATGCCAACCAGCCGGAAGTTACTGTTATACAAGCCCGCAAGCTCCTTCACCACCCCTTCGCTCCAGATCACCATCACCTCGGTCAGCCACCATGCCAGCATGCCGCCGATCACCCCGAACCAGATGCCGGTATAGAGGAAAGGGCGATGGATGAAGGCATCGGTTGCCCCCACCAGCTTGAGCACCTCGATCTCTGAACGCTGGTTGAGGATGTTGAGACGCAGGGTGTTGCCGACGATCAGCAGCACGGCGGAGAGCAGCAGCACGGCGATACCGGTAATGGTGTGACGCAGCAGGTTCATGATCCCCTGCAGGCGGGTCAGCCACTGCAGATCCAGCTTGCCCTGCTCGACCCCATCCTCATTGTTTAGCTTGCCGAGCAACTCGGCGGCCCCTTCCGGATTCTGCCAGCGCGGATCCGGAATGACGCTCAGCACCGGCGGTAGCGGGTTGCTGTCCAGATAATCGAGGGCATCGCCGAAACCGGAGATCTCGCGAAACTCCCGCAACGCATCGTCACGGCTCAGGTAGGTGACCGAATCCACCTCGGGATAGAGCAGGATCCTGTGCTGCAGATCGAGAATGCTCTGCTCCGGCAGATCCTTGCGCAGATAGAGGGAGATCTGGGAGCTGTTCTGCCAGCTCCCCTCCACCACCTCGGCGTTTTTCAACAATACGTGGAAGCAGGAGGGCAACGCCAGACTGACACCGAGCACCGCCAGCGTCATCAGGGAGGCGAGCGGATTTCGCCACAGCTCCCCGAGACTGGCAAACGCCTGCCGCACATGGTCAACCCCGTACATCATCAGACGACGCAGCGGCGGCTGCTTGTGACGAACGATAGCCATCAGAGCTCCTCCCCGGCCGAATACATGCGACCCGCCTTGAGGGTCAGGGTGCGATAGCGCATGCGGGCGATCAGCCCCAGATCGTGAGTAGCAATCAGTACAGAGACCCCAAAATTGTTGAACTCCTGAAATAGCCGCATGATATCCATGGAGAGCTGGGGATCCAGGTTGCCGGTCGGTTCATCCGCCAGCAGCAGCGGCGGCTTGTTGACGATGGCACGGGCGATGCCGACCCGCTGCTGTTCACCCCCGGAGAGCATCCGCGGCTGGTAACGCTCCTTGCCGAGCAACCCTACCTTGTCCAATGCCGCCGCCACCCGCTTGTTGATGTCCGCATGGCTGTAACCATCGATCACCAGCGGCAGCGCTACGTTGTCGAACACGGTGCGGTCCATCAGCAGGCGGTGATCCTGAAAGATCATCCCGATCTGGCGGCGAACATAGGGGATCTGGCTGCGCTGGATATGGCTGACATCGTCGCCATGGAAGAAGACGCGACCATCGGTCGGACGTTCCATCACGCTGATCAGTTTGAGGAGGGTACTCTTGCCCGCCCCCGAGTGCCCGGTCAGAAAAGCCATCTCCCCCTTGCGCAGGTGAAAGCTGACCTTTTGCAGCGCCTGATGGCCGCCGCTGTATACCTTGCTGACCTTGTCAAAACGAATCATAACGGTTCCCTGACATTGACAAACCCCGACCGGAGTCGGGGTATGGAACACTTACTCATCACGGCTGAGCTGACTCATCGCGGCCGGACTTATTCATCGCGGCTGAAGAGCGCCTCGATGAAGTCGTTGGCGACAAAGGGACGCAGATCGTCGATCCCCTCGCCCACCCCGATATAGCGGATCGGGATCTGGAACTTGTCGGCCACCGCGAAGATGACGCCGCCCTTGGCCGTGCCATCCAGCTTGGTGAGGGTGATACCGGTCAGGCCTACCGCCTCGCTGAACAGCTTGGCCTGGCTCAGGGCGTTCTGGCCGGTGCCGGCATCCAGAGTCAGCATGATCTCGTGGGGCGCCTCTTCATCCAGCTTCTTCATCACCCGCACCACCTTCTTGAGCTCCTCCATCAGGTTGCTCTTGTTCTGCAGGCGGCCGGCGGTATCGGCGATCAGCACGTCAGCCCCGCGGGAGCGGGCAGCCTCGATGGCGTCATAAATAACGGAAGCGGAGTCGGCACCGGTGTGCTGGGCAATCACCGGAATGTTGTTGCGCTGACCCCACACCTGCAGCTGCTCGACGGCGGCAGCACGGAAGGTATCGCCAGCCGCCAGCATCACGCTCTTGCCCTCGGCCTGGAACTGCTTGGCCAGCTTGCCGATGGTGGTGGTCTTGCCGACGCCGTTCACGCCGACCATCAGGATGACGTAAGGCTTTTTGCTGGTGTCGATCACCAACGGCTGCTCCACCTTGGCCAGCATCTCGCCCATGTCCTGCTTGAGCAGGCCGTAGAGCGCCTCGGCATCCTTGAGCTGCTTGCGGTCCGCGTGCTGCACCAGCCCCTCGATGATACGGGTGGTGGTGTCGACGCCGAGATCGGCGGTCAGCAGCTGGGTTTCCAGCTCTTCGAACAGCTCATCGTCGATCTTCTTGCCACGGAACAGGCCGAAGAAACCGGAACCGATATTCTCCTTGGTGCGCACCAGACTACGCTTGAGGCGCGCAAAGAAGCCCTCCCGCTGCGGTTTGTCCTGAGTGTCGTCGTCCACCTTGGCGGCCAGCGGCAGGGCTGCCAGGGCGGCGGCCTCAGCCTCCATCGCGGCGACCAGGCGCATATCTTCCGCGCGCTGGGCCTCTTTGGCGATACGGGCTTCTTCCGCAGCCTGAGCTTCAGCGGCAATACAAGCCTCTTCTGCAGCGCGGGCTTCAGCAGCAATACGAGCCTCTTCCGCAGCGCGAGCTTCAGCAGCAATGCGAGCCTCTTCTGCGGCTCGGGCCTCGGCGGCGATACGCGCCTCTTCCGCCGCACGGGCTTCAGCAGCAATGCGAGCCTCTTCCGCCGCACGGGCTTCAGCGGCAACACGCGCCTCTTCCGCAGCGCGAGCTTCAGCAGCAATACGAGCCTCTTCCGCAGCGCGGGCTTCAGCAGCAATACGCGCCTCTTCCGCAGCGTGAGCTTCAGCAGCAATGCGAGCCTCTTCCGCGGCACGGACCTCGGCAGCAATACGAGCCTCTTCCGCAGCACGAGCCTCGGCAGCAATACGAGCCTCTTCCGCAGCATGAGCTTCAGCGGCGATGCGAGCCTCTTCTGCAGCGCGAGCTTCAGCAGCAATACGAGCCTCTTCCGCGGCGTGAGCTTCAGCGGCAATGCGAGCCTCTTCTGCGGCTTTAACCTCGGCGGCAACACGGGCAGCTTCGGCAGCTTGCGCCTCTGCGGCGGCACGCTCCTCTTCTGCCATCAGGGATTCGTTGACGATCACCGGCTCCAGATCGGAGGCGCACTCCTCCACCACCAGCGGGCCATGACCATCCAGCTCGGTTGGCGGGCAGCAATCGTCGTGCAAAACGGGATTCTGTGCGCTGGCGGGCACTTCGGGTGCAACGGCCGGCGTACTATCGGAAACAATCACATCGGAAACGGGAGCGGGGGTAGCAGTGACCTCAGGCTCAGCGGTAATCGGGGTGGCTTGGGGTGTCTGTGGTTGGACAGCCTCAGCCTCTTCTTTCTTGCGGCCGAAACCCAGCCAGGAAAACAAACCTTTTGCCATCTAAAAATACTCACATCAAAGGCTGACTGCTAAGATAGCCGTCCCTTGGCGGGTCGGCATAAAAATGAACCGCCTTATACTACCACTTTATTTTCTGACGATGAAACGCGATGCCCAGAGTGAAATCCAGCCGTAGCAACCCGAGCAAGAGTCCCGCCCCGCAAGGAAAATCGGGCTTTGTAAGAATCATCAGCGGCCAGTGGCGAGGCCGCAAATTGCCGGTCAAGGATGTGGAGGGGCTCAGACCCACCACGGATCGCGTCAAGGAGACCATCTTCAACTGGCTGGCCCCCCACATTCGTGGCACCCGCTGCCTGGATCTGTTTGCCGGTAGCGGCGGACTCGGACTGGAGGCTCTGTCGCGCTATGCCGAGCAGGTGACCCTGATCGAGATGGACAAAGGGGCCGCCGACCAGATCAAGAAGAACCTGACCGCCCTCGGCAGCAGTCAGGGTCAGGTGATCCAGTCAGATGCAGTGAGCTGGCTGCAAGGCCCGGCCACGCCGTTTGATCTGGTGTTCCTCGATCCGCCGTTTCGCCGCGAGCTGCTGCCGCAAGTGTGCGAACTGCTGGAGCAGCGCGGCTGGCTGGCACCGGACGCCCTCATCTATCTGGAGCGGGAAAAAGAGATGGCCGATCTGGCGCTGCCCGCCAGCTGGCAACTACTCAAGGACAAACAAGCCGGTCAGGTCTGCTATCAACTCTATCTAAGGGAGGTAAACAATGAAGCGAGTCTTTAATCTGTTGGCGATGGGGCTGATATTGTTCTTCTGGTTTGGCGTGCTGGTGAGCCTGATTGCCCCGCTGCCCGGCAAACTCAACGGCTTTCTGCCGGTCTGCGGCGTGATCGTCGCCCTGCTGCACTGGCTGCAGGCCAGCATGATCAAGGCGGCTTGCAAACGCTACTTCGCTGTCACCAAGGCCGAGTTTGTGACTGTGCTGATCTTTGGTGTGTTTGGCATGGTCGACATTCGTCAGCGCCTGCAAGAGATCGTCAACGCCGCCCAGCGCGGCAATCTCTCGGACAAACCATAAAAGAAAAGGGGACGGCGGTAGCCGTCCCCTAGAGTCGTGTCGTCCTGTCCGTAGAACTGCAATGCTCCCTGCAATCCCTGACGTTATCCTAATCCTTTGGAATATCCCCTTTCCAATCCGTTGGCGTGTCCTGCGGCGTTCCTGGCCTGGCAATTCATCCTGAACTGCTTCACTGTCTCCATCCTGGAGGTGTCCATTACCACGTCCTGTGGGGTTCCTTGCGTCTTCCTGACAGATAACCATCCGGGTTATCTCACTTCATCCTGAAGTATTCCTCTCGCATCCGGCGAGGTCCTGTTCATCCTGAAGAACGAGGTTCCGTTCGTTCTGCTCCCATCCCGAGAGTGTCCTGCCGCATCCCGCGGTGTTCCTTTATTCATCCGTGACGATAATCATCCTGATTATCGAGCTCATCCTGAGGTGTCCCTTGTCCACATCCTGCGGACTATTCCATCTTTATGCGCTGTCCTGCATCCTGCCGAACCAGCTCCGTCCTTGTGAGACCCATACTAAGGAAATGCGCACCCCGAACAAGGGCCATCCGATGATAAAGATCCGATGCAGCTCCCATCTCAAAAAATGAACTTAAAAACTAACCCTTTAATATCAGCCACTTATTTAGTTTCACGGGAAAGCTCGATCATTCTGGCATGGCTTCGCGTACGGCTCAAAGCGCCAGCCTCTTACAGTCGCTATGGCAGATCTCTTACAAGGGTTTCACCCCCAAAAACGGGGCAGGAAAACGGTTCAATCCTGACGTTAAGACTTAAAAATTAGTTGAATAAATATGCTTAAAAAAACCGCAAAAAAAAGAGCCGAGACCAGGCTCGACTCTTCAACATTCCAATTTTTTAATCAGCTCAAGCGGTTGGCCGGATTGAGATAGGCCTTGCGCAGCGATTCAGGTGCCAGCACCTCCAGTTCACCGCCGATGTTGTTCAACCAGCTGCGAAACTCCGGGGTGTCCTGCACTTCGGTCTCCACCACCACGCTGCGCTTGTCATAGCGGGTCATGCGTGGATTGTTGCCGGGGATCTGGTTATCCACCAGCGACTGGCTGTTGGCATCGATCCGGCCGACGAAGCGGATCGGGCCGCTCACATCCTGATAACCCTGATCGCGGATCAGCTTCTGGATATTGAAATCCTTCGGCTGGGTGGCGCTGAAGTTGGTCAGCTCCACGTTCTTGATATGGTCGAACGGGATGCCGTAAACCTTGGGATCCAGCTCGGACAGAGTGCAGAGCAGGATCGGACCGTCCGGCTGATTGAGAATGCCGAGCGGGTTGATACGGTCGTAGCAGAGCCACACGGTGCGCTCTTTGATCACGCGCTGGATCTCGGCACTGAACTTGCGACCACGCCAGAGCGCATCGCGGATCAGGGTGCTGCGGCGGATCTCCGGGTTGCCGGCAAACGGGCGCGGTGACTGGTGGACACTCTCCAGCCAGCGTTCGGCCAGTTCACTCTGGCTGTCGCGGATCACCTGGCTCGCCTTGTCGACCAGCGGATTCAATTCGGTCAGTACACTCGCCGGCAACAGTTGGCTCGCCTGATCACTCCAGGTTTTCAGGGCCACCGCCAGCGAGAGCGGCATGATATTGGCAAAGTCGTTGAGGCCGTGGCGCTCGAAGCACCAGCCATGGGGTTTGCTGCGCTCGTCCGAGGTGAGGTCGAACAGTCCCATGCCGGACATCTCCTCCAGGTCCCGTTGCACGGTACGCAGACTGACGTGGATACCTTCCTCTTCCAGTTTTACCTGGAGTTGGCTGGCGGTCAGCTTGTAAGGGCGGTGCGGGATGCAACGCGCCAAGGTCAGTTGTCGTAACAGCTTCTTGCTCATGGTGCTTGCCTTCACTGGTTTAGCGTTGACTGTATGCTAGTCGTGACTTGCGACAGTCTATGTCGCAAGTTTTGCTGCGACAACTGTCGCCATTTTCATACAAAACACACTAAACAATTGATTTATAAAGACAATGCGCTCTAAAAAGGAGCCGCTAGAGGCTAAAATTAGCCCAAAATCCCTCAAATGAAAGTTCTATGTTGCGATTTATTGCCAGCATAAAACTCCGATTAATTAATTTATAGCAGAATATGATTTCAGGGGAGAGCATAACTCTCCCCTTTTGCTCACATCAGCCACGACCAGGCTGACTTGGTGATGGCCGCACCGACCATGTAGCCAAACACCGCCAGCGCTGCCACACCGGCCACCAGCTTCTGACCGCGGGCCGGGCGCTTGAGCGCCATGACACCCAGACCGATATAGAGCACCAGTGCAATCAGCTTCGCCATCAGCCAGGGTTGTTGACCCGGGCTCAACTGCAAGGCCACCGCCAGCAACACACCAAACAGCAGCAGGAAGGTGTCGTTGATATGCGGCAGGATCTTCAGCCACTTCTGCTGCAACCGATCGCTGCCGGCCAGCGCCAGACTCCAGCGATAGATAAAGAGCAGCAGACTGACCAGCGCCAGCGTCATATGCAGGTGTTTGAACATGGGGTAATAGGCAATCATTTTGCTTCCTTGTCGTCGTCGGGTAGCCCGCTGTTCCAGTTATGGGCATGGATACGCTCCTGCCCCTCCTCGTCGTCTTGCAACAGATCGGAGAGGATCTCCCGGTATTGCAGGCTCTTGTTGATATAAGTGTGTTCGTCATCCAGATAGTTGACCTGCTCGCGCAACAGCCAGTTATCGTGCTGCTTGAAGGTCTGCCCCGCCCGCCAGGCCTGGTTGGCCCTAAACCCAAGCTGGGTCAGGGCTTCCACCCCCAGATCGACCGCCGAGCCCAGGGTTTCCCGGTGAACGCTCTCGACCCCGTGGCGCAGGATCTCGTGGGCATGGGGTCGATCCAGCGCTCGCGCCAGGATCTTCAGGTGCGGGAAGTGCTTCTGCACCATCTCGATCACCGCCAGCGAGGTAGCCGGATCGTTGATGGAGAGCACCAGCAGCTTCGCCTTGTGCGCCCCTGCGGCATGGAGCAGATCGATCCGGCTGGCATCGCCATAGAAGACCTGATAGCCATACTTGCGCAGGGTCTCTATCTGGCTGGCATCCTGCTCGAGGATGGTGGTACCGATGCCGTGACCGTGCAGCAGACGCCCCACGATCTGACCGAAGCGGCCGAAGCCCGCGATGATCACCGGATGCTCCACCAGCTCAGGTTGCTCATGCTGCGGCGCATCGCTCTGGTTACGGTAATCGAACCAGGGCTGGATCACCCGATCATTGAGGATCAGCAGCAGTGGGGTGAGCGCCATCGAGAGCGCTACCACCAGCGTCAGCAGCGAGATGGTCTCACCGGGCAGCACCCTGTTTTGCGCGGCAAACGAAAAGAGCACGAAGGCAAACTCGCCCCCCTGCGCCAACGCCAGCGCGAAGGTCCAGCGCTGGCTCGGCGAGATGCGGATAATGAAGCCGAGCGCCATCAGCACCAGCCATTTGAGCACCATCAGGCCAACGACGAGAGTGGGTATCAGGAAGGGGTGCTCGGCAAACAGCCCGAAGTCGATCCCCGCCCCCACCGACATAAAGAACAGGCCGAGCAGCAAGCCCTTGAACGGCTCTATGTCGGCCTCCAGCTCATGGCGATATTCGCTGTCGGCCAGCACCACCCCGGCGAGGAAGGAGCCGAGAGCGGGCGAGAGCCCCACCGACTCCATCAGCACAGCGATAGCGATCACCAGCAGCAGGGCGGCGGCGACGAAGATCTCCCGCATATGGGACTGGGCGATGGCACGAAATACCGGCCGCATCAGATAGTGGCCACCCAGCACTATGCCGGAGATGGCCGCGACCACCAGCAGACCATGCTGCCACCCCGCCAGCTCGGAGCCACCATTGCTGGCGACCGGCGCCATGGCCAGCAGCGGCAGGATCGCCAGGATCGGAATGACCGCAATATCCTGAAACAGCAGCACCGCAAAGGCGGAGCGACCGCTCTCGCTCTGCATCAGCTTGCGCTCCTGCAGGCTCTGCAACACGATGGCGGTCGAGGAGAGTGCCAGAATGAGGCCGATGGCCAGTCCCTGTTGCAGCGGCAGACCGATCAGGTGCGCCACGCCGGTCAACGCCGCCGTGGTGAGCAGCACCTGCAGGCCACCGGTGCCGAGGATCGGCCCTTTCAGCTGCCACAAGAGGGCCGGACGCAATTCAAGACCGACCAGAAACAGCATCAGTACCACGCCAAACTCGGCGAAGTGCATCACATCCTTCTGTTCCCCCACCAGCCCCAGCAGAAAGGGGCCTATGATGATCCCCGCCAGCAGGTAGCCGAGCACCGAGCCCAGCCCCCAGCGTTTGGCCAGCGGTACCGCGATAACGGCGGCGGAGAGGTAGATAAAGGCATCAAACAGGATCCCGTGGCCCATCAGTCAGCCCTCCGTGTGAACATCAGATCCGGCTCATAAGCTCGGCCAGCAAGCTGCCCGTGTTTCATCAGAGCACCTCCAGCAAGTCGCGCAGATAAGGGCGCCCGGCCAGTTGCTCCGGGGTCAGCTGATCGTCACGCAGGGCGCAAAGCAGCTGGCGGTAGTCCTGCCCACAGCGGCGCAGGGCGGCGGGATCCTTGATCTTGTGAAAGGAGTGGAGCACGAAAGGGGGCAGCCAGTTCATGCCGCACAAGGTGGCCGCCTGCTGAAATGGCAGCAGAAAATCGAGCAGCGGTCGGCTGTTGTAACCCTCGCTGCAGTAGGACTCCGGCGCCCCGCCGGTGGTGATGGCGCTCAGCCACTGCTTGCCCTTGAGGGCGTGGGCTTCAGGGCCGTAGGCATAGCCATACTCCAGCACCAGATCCATCCACTCTTTCATGATGGCCGGGCAGGAGTACCAGTAAAACGGGTGCTGGAAGACGATGATGTCGTGCTCACAGAGCAGCGCCTGCTCCCGCTTCACATCGATAAACATGTCGGGATAGTGCTGATAGAGGTCGTGAACCGTGACCCCCTCCAGCCCCTCAATCGCCTGCAACAGCTGCTTGTTGGCCCGCGAGCTCTGCAGCGCGGGATGGGAAAAAATAACCAGAATGCGTTTCATGACCACATCACCCGAACAAAGCCTTGCGGTGCAAGGCGAGGTAAACAGAAAAGGGGAGTCTGGGGAGCTGCATCGTAAAGGTGCACAGGAGAGCGACCTTATCAGGAAGCGCCATAGCCTGCCAACTCGGGGATCAGCTCCCGCAGCGCCGGATTGAGGGTCTGGTGGGCGGGATAGCAGAGCCCGATCCGGCGAAACATCCGCGGCCCGCTCACCGGCAAGGTACAGAGCCCTGCCTCATCCTCCACCAGCCCGTCCGGCAGAAAACTGATGCCGACCCCCGCCAGCACCAGCGCCATCACCAGCCCCTTGCTCTCGGCCTTGGCCACCAGATTGAGGGTAAGGCGGTCACAGGCCAGCAGGCCGATAGTCTGCTGATGGGCTTCGCAGGGCGGGCACTCAATAAAATCATAATGTTGCAGCTCGGCCAACTCGATCCTTTCGCGACTGGCCAGGGGATGATCGACCGGCACGCAGAGCACGTAATCCTCCTCCCACAGCGGCAGAAAGATCTCGTCCTCCCGGCGCAGGACATCCAGCGTCAAGCGGCAATCGGCGGGCGTGGTGTAGTCGGAGAGGGTGAGATCCAGCTGCGGCAGCACGCGCTGTACTTGCTGCAGCAGCCCGGCCACCCGGCGGCGACTCAAGTCCGGCATGATGGCGATATTGAGCCTCGCACGCGTCGCTTTCTGGCGAAACAGCTCCGGCAGACGGCGCGCCTCCTCCACCAGCTTGACCGCGTGAGGATAGAGATAATGGGCCGGATCTTTCGCCACCACCCCTTTCTTGCCCCGGACAAACAGGCTGTCACCGAGCGCCTCTTCCAGCTGGCGCAGTCCCGCCGAGAGGGAGGGCTGGCTGACGTGGCAGCGCTCGGCCGCCGCCGTGATGTTCTTCTCTTCATAGATGGCGATGAAGAAACGCAGCAATCTCAAGTCCAGCATAAACCAACCATAGTTTTTTCAGATGATAACCAGCGGAAAACAATATTTATCACTTATAGATACAGTGACTATAGTGATTGGGTTCCGTGCTGGCCAGCCACCTGTTTGCTCAAACCGACTCTTTAATCAGAAGGAAAGACCCATGTCCAAATCTCTCGTCGTGATCACCGGCGCCTCCGCCGGGATCGGTGCCGCCATCGCCCGTGCCTTCTCTGCCGCCGGTCATCCGCTGCTGCTGCTGGCCCGCCGGGTCGAGCCGATGCAGGCGCTGAACCTGCCCGATACCCTCTGCATCGGGGTCGATGTGACCGACACCGCCGCCATGAAGGCCGCCGTCCAGCAGGCAGAAGCCCAATTCGGCCCGGTCGGCTGCATGGTCAACAACGCCGGCGTCATGCTGCTGGGTCAGGCAGATGTGCAGGATCCCGCCGAATGGCAGCAGATGCTCAACATCAACGTGATGGGGGTGCTGAACGGCGTCCACGCAGTGCTGGCAGGCATGAAGGAGCGCCGCAGCGGCACCATCATCAACATCAGCTCCATCGCCGGTCGCAAGACCTTCCCGAACCATGCTGCCTACTGCGCCACCAAGTTCGCCGTGCACGCCCTGACCGAGAACATCCGGGAAGAGGTGGCCGATGTCGGCGTGCGGATGGTGACCATCGCCCCGGGTGCGGTCGAAACCGAGCTGCTCAGCCACACCACTGACGAGAGCATCAAGGCCGGTTACCACGACTGGAAAGATCAGATGGGCGGCGTCATTGCACCGGAAGTGATCGCCGATGCCGTGCTCTACGCCTGGAACCAGCCTGCCAACGTCTGCGTGCGCGAGATCGTGCTGGCGGCGACCCGTCAGCAACCTTAATCCTGGCTGACTGACTCTATGGGGAGGGCTTGACCCTCCCCCGGGGCACAGGGTTACCATGTGCCCCTTGTTATTTTCGAGTCATTCCATGGTTCTCACCCGTCGCCAACTCGCTCACGCCCGTCGCTGGCTCCCCTTGTGGAGTCTGGTGCTGGTGTTGATGTCGTTTGGCAGTCGGGCCGCAACCGACCTCTGTACCCTGACCACCCACTGCAGCCAGAGCGAGCGCACCCTGGAAAAAGCAATGCCCTGCGGCAGCTTTACCACCGCCCTCTCGATGACGCTGGTAGGCAGCGACAGCCTGACGGTCGCCGTGCTGGAACCGGATACCCCCGACTTCGCCTCCCCCTCTCTCTTTATGCCGGACGCTCCGTGCGAGCGGCTCGAACGTCCCCCACGCCCCCAGATCTGAAACGCATCCCGTATCGGGCATCTTTTCTTTCAATCTGAGGTGAGTGATGTACAAACCCCTGTTACTGGCCATGCTGGCCGGTACCGTCAGCTTTTCGGCCCTCGCGGCCGAGAAGATGACCGTCTACAAATCCAAATATTGTGGCTGCTGCCAAAGCTGGAACGAGCACATGGAGCAGAATGGCTTCGAACTGGAGGTCATCGAAACCGAGCAGCTTGGCGCAGTGAAGCAGCAATACGGAATCGCGCCGGACCTGGCTTCTTGCCATACCGGTATCGTAAATGGCTATGTGATCGAGGGGCATGTACCGGCCGCCGATGTACAGAAGCTGCTCAGGGAAAAACCGGCGATCCGTGGCCTGACCATTCCGGGCATGCCCCAGAGTGCGCCGGGCATGGATATTCCGGGCCATCCCTATGAGGTACTGAGTATCAGCAACGAGGGCGCGACCAACCGCTGGTCGAGCTACCCCGGCTGACGAAAACTGGCCATGAGAGGGCACTCCCATATCATGTGAGGCACACCTGAGCGGACGCTTGCCGCTCATGGCCAGAAAGAGGGCCGCTATCGCGAGATAGCGGCTTTTTTTGATTACATTTCCTGCAATAACAAGGGATTGCTTGCAACCACCGGCAACAAGGGGCAGATTTAACGCCAATTCATGGAGCCGATGCTCAGGTCTACCAACCCTTTCCAGCGCCAAGGATGCGACATGTTTACCTTTTCCCGAGGAGTTCTGCTGCTAGCCTTTCTGACAGTTCTCCCCCCCACTTATGCCAATGAAGAGCCCGCCATGCTGACAAGCGAACATCCAATCCAGCCGCCCGTGGCCGCCAAACATCCCCGCACTCTGAAAAAACACGGGGATACCCGCATCGACAACTACTACTGGCTGCGTGACGACGAGCGGCAGAAGCCCGAGGTGTTGGACTATCTCAAGGCCGAGAACGCCTATACCGAGGCCATGCTCAAGCCGACCCAACCCCTGCGCGAACAGCTTTACAAAGAGATGGTTGCCCGCATCCCCCAGCAGGATGAGTCGGTGCCCTATGTGAAAAATGGCTACCGCTACCAGACCCGCTATGAGCCGGGCAAGGAGTACGGGATCTACTCGCGCACCAAGCTCGGTGAAGAGCAGGCGAGCCTGCTGCTCGACAGCAACCTGCGGGCTGAAGGGCACGAGTTCTATGCCCTCGGCGCCCTTGAGGTGAGCCGCAACAACCGCTGGCTGGCGGTGGCGGAAGATTTCCTCTCCCGCCGTCAGTACCAGATCCAGTTCCTCGATCTGGAGAGCGGCCAGTGGGCCACCGACAAACTGGAAAATACCTCCGGCAATCTGGTGTGGGCCAACGACAACAAGACCGTCTTCTATGTGCGCAAGCACCCGCAGACCCTGCTGCCCTATCAGGTCTATCGCCACACGCTCGGGACGGATCCGGCCACGGACAAGCTGGTCTACGAGGAGAAGGATGACTCCTTCTACATCAGCCTCTACGCCACCACCTCGGAAGATTTCATCGTCATCGCCCTCTCCAGCACCACCACCGGCGAAGCACGGCTGATCGATGCCAACCAGCCGGAGCACGCCCCCCGCCTGTTCCTGCCCCGTCAGGTGGATCACGAATACAGCCTGGATCACTACCGCGGCCGCTTCTATGTGCGCTCCAACAAGGACGGCAAGAACTTCGGCCTCTACGAGACCAAAGAGAGCCCGGTCGATCGCTGGAAGGCGGTGATCGCCCCCAATCCGGACGTGCTGCTGGAGAGCTACGCCCTGTTCAAGGATTGGCTGGTACTGGAAGAGCGCAACAAGGGGCTGACCCGACTGCGCCAGATCAACTGGCAGAGCGGTGACGAGAAGGAGATCGCCTTCGACGATCCCGCCTATGTCACCTGGCTCGCCTACAACCCGGAGCCGGATACCAGCGCCCTGCGCTATGGCTACTCCTCCATGACCACCCCCGCCTCCACCTATGAGCTGGACATGGCGAGCGGCAAGCGCATCCTGCTCAAGCAGCAACCGGTGGCCGGCTTCAAGGCCGACCAGTACGCCAGCGAGCGGCTCTGGGTGACCGCCCGCGACGGCGTATCGGTGCCGGTGTCGCTGGTCTATCGCAAGGACAAGTTCAAGAAAGAGCAGGCTGATGCGCCCAAGAATCCGCTGCTGGTCTATGGCTATGGATCCTACGGCGCCAGCATGGATCCCGACTTCAGCAGCTCGCGCCTGAGCCTGCTGGACAGAGGCTTCGTCTACGCCATCGCCCATATCCGGGGTGGTGAAGAGCTGGGCCGTCACTGGTACGAAGATGGCAAGTTGCTGAAAAAGCAGAACACCTTCAATGACTTCATCGATGTCACCAAGGCGCTGGTGGAGCAAGGCTACGGTGCCAGGGATCAGGTCTACGCCATGGGCGGCAGCGCCGGCGGCCTGCTGATGGGGGCAGTCATCAATCAGGCGCCCGAACTCTATCGCGGCGTGGTGGCGCAGGTGCCGTTCGTCGATGTGGTCACCACCATGCTGGACGAGTCGATCCCCCTCACCACCGGGGAGTATGACGAGTGGGGTAACCCGAACCAGAAGCGCTACTACGACTACATGAAGAGCTACAGCCCCTACGATCAGGTCAAGGCACAAGCCTATCCCAACCTGCTGGTCACCACCGGACTGCACGACTCTCAAGTGCAGTATTGGGAGCCCGCCAAGTGGGTCGCCAAGCTGCGCGAGCTGAAGACGGATGATAACAAGTTGTTACTGAACACCGACATGGACGCCGGCCACGGTGGCAAGTCGGGCCGCTTCAAAGCCTACGAAGATATCGCGCTGGAATACGCCTTTATCCTGGATCTGGCCACCCCGGCCAACTGATCCATTATGACCCCGGCCCTTGTCACACAAGGGCCGCATAAGAATCCCCTCCTAGTTTTTCCCTCTTCCATTTCCCTTCATATCAAATTAATCTTCGGCTAGAAAATGAATGATCAAGGTCATGTTTCTCAAGATTAAACTCCGTGATTTTGCCATTTCGTTTGATTTATGTTGGGTGAATGTGCTTAATCGGAGTGCTTGCAACTTTTTATTTGGCCCCTCAGGGGCCAATTTATCTTCGACCGACAGGAGGTCGGTAGCCTCACCACAGGATGAGGGTGACTGCCGGAAAGGGGGGAATCAACTCCCCCGCTTTCGCGCAACGAGAAGAGCAGGCAAGCCCGGCGCAGAACGGGATTGCCATCAATTTATCCGGGGATCGGATAAACAAAATCAAAGAAAAGGGAGAAAAAATGAAAGGATTAACTTTGGCATGCGCCCTGTCGGCGGCTCTGGTCGGTGTCTCATTCGGTGGTCCGGTACAAGCGCAGGAGCGCTTCGTGACCATAGGCACCGGCGGTCAGACCGGCGTCTACTATGTCGCTGGCCAGTCCATCTGCCGCTTCCTCAATCGCGGCGCCGCCGATCACCAGATCAAGTGCAACGCCCCGGCCAGTGGCGGCGGTGTTGCCAACGTCAACGGCATCCGCAGCGGTGAATTCAACTTCGGCATCATGCAATCCGACCACCAGTTCAAGGCGATGAAAGGGCTGCCACCGTTCCAGGCCGAAGGGGCCATGGACGATATGCGCGCCGTCTTCTCCCTGCAGAGCGAGGTGTTCACCATCCTGGCTCGCCGCGATGCCAAGATCGCCAGCTTCGACGATCTGAAGGGCAAGCGCGTCAACATCGGCAACCCGGGCTCCGGCCAGCGTGACACCATGGAAGAGATCATGGCGGTCAAAGGCTGGAAAAAGGGTGACTTCGGTCTGGTCTCCGAGCTGAAACCGGCCGAACAGGCCTCCGCCCTCGGTGACAACAACATCGATGCCATGAGCTACTTCGTCGGTCACCCGAACGGCGCCATTCAGGAAGCCTCCACCACCACAGATGCAGTACTGGTACCTGTGACCGGCGCCGACATCGACAAGCTGCTGGCCGAGAAGAGCTACTACAGCAAGGCCGAGATCCCGGGCGGCATCTACAAGGGCAGCGATAAACCGACCCCCTCCATCGGTGGCAAAGCGGTGCTCTCCACCAGCGCCAAAACCGATCCGGAAGTGGTCTATCAGCTGGTCAAGTCGGTGTTCGACAACCTGGATCGCTTCAAGCGCCTGCACCCTGCCTTTGCCGACCTGAAAGAGGCCGACATGATCAAGGTGGGTCTCTCTGCACCGCTGCATGAAGGGGCTGCCCGCTACTACAAAGAGCGCGGCTGGCTCTGATTGAAGGCCCCGGGGCCTTTGTCACTCTCTTCGACACCCGTCTGCCGCCTGATTGCGGGGGCGGGTGTCGCTCTTGTTGTACTCGTTGGCACAAGTTAACCCTATGCAAGATAAACAACTCTCTACCGAGGAACTGATCGCCCAGGATGTGGGCGCTCGCCTGCCGCTTGGCATCATGGGCTGGCTCATCACCGCACTGGCGCTGGCCTGGTCGCTGTTCCAGCTCTGGATCGCCTCGCCACTCCCCTTCATGGTGGGGTTTGGCGTACTCAATGACACCGAAACCCGCTCCATTCACCTCACCTTTGCCCTGTTGCTCGCTTTTCTGGTATTCCCGGCATTTCGCTCCTCGCCGCGGGATCGGGTTCCCCTCGGCGATATCGCCCTCGGTCTGATCGCTGCTGGCGCCGCGTCTTACCTGTTCGTGATGTATGAAGCGCTGGCACTGCGTCCCGGCACCCTCACCACCGCCGATCTGGTGACCGCCTGCATCGGCATTCCGCTGCTGCTGGAAGCGGCGCGCCGCGCCCTGGGGCCGGCACTCGCGGTCATCGCCATCGTCTTTCTGATCTACAGCCTGGCGGGCCCCTGGATGCCGGGACTGCTGGCACATCGCGGGGTAGGCTTTACCGCGCTGGCCAACCACCAGTGGATCACCACCGAAGGGGTGTTCGGCATTGCCCTTGGCGTCTCCACCAGCTTCGTGTTCCTGTTCGTGCTGTTTGGCGCCCTGCTGGAGCGTGCCGGTGCCGGTCACTACTTTATCCAGCTCGCCTTCAGCCTGCTCGGTCACCTGCGCGGCGGCCCGGCCAAGGCAGCAGTGGTCGCCTCCGGCCTGACCGGTCTGATTTCCGGCTCGTCGATTGCCAACGTGGTGACCACCGGCACCTTCACCATCCCGATGATGAAGAAGGTGGGCTTCAGTTCAGAGAAAGCGGGGGCGGTGGAAGTGGCCTCCTCGGTCAACGGCCAGATCATGCCACCTGTGATGGGGGCTGCGGCTTTCCTGATGGTCGAATACGTGGGCATCCCCTATGTGGAGATCATCAAGCACGCCTTCCTGCCTGCCACCATCTCCTACATAGCGCTGCTCTACATCGTCCATCTGGAGGCGCTGAAACTGGGCATGCAGCCCATCGGCAACCATCAACCCAAACCCTGGCTGCGTCGCCTGACCGGTTTTGCCTTTGGCGCGGCCCTCATCAGCGGCCTGTCACTGGCGGTCTACTATGGCCTCGGCTGGCTCAAACCTGCTCTGGGTGACTACGCCCTGCCGGGGATCTCGGTACTGCTGGCTGCCGCCTATGTGGCCCTGCTGAAGATCGCTGCCAGCAATGAACCGCTGCCTGCCGAAGATCCCGACAAGCCGCTCACCGAATTGCCCAACACCCGCGCCGTGCTGCTCTCCGGCCTGCACTTCCTGCTGCCGGTGGTGGTACTGGTGTGGTGCCTGATGGTGGAACGCCTCTCGCCGGGGCTGTCGGCCTTCTGGGGGACCGTGATGCTGGTGATCATCCTGCTGACCCAGCGCCCGCTGCTCAACTGGCTGCGCAAGGACGGCAAGCACGACTACGGCACCGTCGCTGACGGCGTGGTGGATCTGCGGGAAGGGCTGGTCGCCGGTGCCCGCAACATGATCGGTATCGGCATTGCCACCGCCACCGCGGGGATTATCGTGGGTGCGGTCTCCCAGACCGGGGTCGGTCTGGTGCTGGCGGATCTGGTGGAGTTCCTCTCCATGGGCAACCTGCTGCTGATGCTGCTGCTAACCGCTCTGCTGAGCCTGATCCTTGGCATGGGGCTGCCGACCACTGCCAACTACATAGTGGTCTCCAGCCTGCTGGCACCAGTGGTGGTGACGCTGGGGCAGCAAAACGGGCTGATCGTGCCGCTGATCGCGGTGCACCTGTTCGTCTTCTACTTCGGCATCATGGCGGATGTGACGCCGCCGGTGGGGCTGGCTTCCTTCGCGGCTGCCGCTGTCTCCAAGGGCGATCCCATCAAGACCGGGATCACGGCGTTTTACTACAGCCTGCGTACCGCGGCGCTGCCGTTCCTGTTTATCTTCAACACCGATCTGCTGCTGATCGACGTGGACTTCGCCCACGGGGTGCTGATCTTCATCGTGGCGACCATCGCCATGCTGATCTTCGCCGCCGCCACTCAGGGCTGGTTCCTGGTGAAGAGCCGCTGGTACGAAAGCGTGCTGCTGTTGCTGGTCGCCTTTACCCTGTTCCGCCCGGGTTTCTGGATGGACATGGTGCACGACCCCTATCGCGAGACCCCGCCTGCCCAGCTGGCCCAAACCATGGGTGAAGTGGAGGCGGAGAGCACCCTGCGGCTGCGGATCCTCGGTGAAGATGCCGTGGGCAAGCCACGCAAGTTCACCCTGCTGGTCGCCGTACCGGATGGGGCAAATGGCGAGGAGCGGCTGGCCAATCTGGGGCTGAGCCTCTATGAGCAGGATGGCAAGACGCTGATCGACAACGTCGCCTTTGGCAGCCCGGCCGCCACCATGGGGCTGGAGTTCGATCAGGAGATCCTCACCGTCAAGGCGCCCACCGATCGCTGGCGCAAGGAGTGGATGTGGATCCCGGGCTTCCTGCTGTTCGGGGTGATCGTCTGGCTGCAGCGTCGCCGCAGCGTCAAGGCCGGTTAATCCGCCAGGCAAATAAGACAGAGGGCCGCGATTGCGACCCTCTTTTTATGGATATGTCCCATCCTGAATATGGTTTACACCTTTCCCCCCAATAAATGGAGAACTCGATGGGACAAGGTGTGAAACGGACACAGCGCGATTACTCGCTGACTTTTAAACTGTCACTGGTCGAGCAGATTGAAAAAGGCGAGCTCACCTACAAACAGGCTCAGGTGCGTTATGGCATTCAGGGCCGCTCCACCGTTCTGGTATGGTTGCGTAAACATGGTCGGCAAGATTGGAGCCAGGGGGCTTCTGTACGTGCCGGCAGGAGCATCACCATGCCTGACCCCGACAACCAGACGCCAGAACAGCGCATCAAGGAACTCGAGCAACAGCTGGCGCTGATGAGCCAGAAGGCCCAGTTCTTTGAGGCCGTTGTCGATGTACTGAAGAATGACTACGGCGTCTCCATCGTAAAAAAGCGACCCGGCAAGTCCTCTCGCAGCGGCAAGTCGAGAAGCTGACCATCGTCAGGGCTTGCCTGTTTCTGGGGATAAGCCGGCAGGCTTACTACAAGCGCAATCGGGTCGCCGACGAGCGCCATGCACAAGGGCTGCAGGTGGTGCGCTTTGTGCGTCAGGTTCGACTGCGACAACCTCGGGTGGGTACTCGCAAGCTGCATTATCTGCTCCAGGTTCAGGATGATGGCGGGCTCAAAGTAGGGCGGGACAGGCTGTTTCAGATATTGGCCGAGCACCGCCTGCTGGTGCTGCCCAAACGGGCGTATCACAAGACCACCCACAGTTTTCACCGTTTCTATCGTCATCCCAACTTGCTCAAGGCGGGGCCAGAGCAGGTCACACCGGTGGCCCTGGAGCAGGTCTGGGTCGCTGATATCACCTATCTGCCAGCCAGGAGCGGACCGCTGTACCTGAGCCTGGTGACGGATGCGTACTCACGCAAGATAGTGGGCCATCACGTACACGAAGGAATGCATGCCGAATCGGTGGCGATGGCGTTCAAGAAAGCGCTGAAGCAACGGCGTGGCGGCGGTGAACTCATCCATCACTCAGACCGCGGCGTGCAGTATTGCTCGGGGCTGTATCAGTCATTACATGAACGGTACGGGGTGAAATGCTCGATGACGGATGGGTATGACTGTTACCAGAATGCGTTGGCGGAGCGGGTGAACGGGATTTTGAAAGGAGAGTTATTGTTGCAAAGCCCGCAGGATTTGGCGCAAGCGCGGGAAATGGTGCGTGAAGCGGTGGATATTTACAACGCGGAGCGGCCGCATCATGCGTTGAAATACAGAACCCCCGATGCGGTACATAGGGGGTTCTGAGTAGAGAAATGCTAGTTGAAAATGTGTAAACCTATTTAAGGACTAGACAATATCTATCTCGCTGCAGCGGCGATCAGTGACCCGCCAGCTTCATATTCTCTACCAGCACCGAGCCGGTCTTGAGACTGGAGCGCTCATCCTCGTCACGGCCCACCGCCACGATGTGGCCGAACATCTCGGCCAGATTGCCGGCGATGGTGATCTCCTCGACCGGATAGGCTATCTCGCCATTCTCGACCCAGAAACCGGCGGCGCCGCGGGAGTAGTCGCCATTGACGATATTGACCCCCTGCCCCATCAGCTCGGTCACCAACAGGCCGGTGCCCATCTCTTTCAGCATGCCCTGAAAATCCTGGCCGGTATTGGAAACCTGCCAGTTGTGGATGCCACCAGCGTGACCCGTGGTGGTCAACCCCAGCTTGCGAGCGGAGTAGGAGGTAAGCAGCCAGCTCATCAGCTCGCCGTTACGGATGATATCCATATCGCAGGTACGCACCCCTTCCCCATCAAACGGAGTACTGGCGAGCCCGCCAAGCAGGTGAGGGAACTCCTGAATGGTGAGCCACTCTGGCAGGATCTGCTTGCCCAACTTGTCGAGCAGGAAGCTCGACTTGCGATAGAGGTTGCCCCCGCTGATGGCCATTACCAGATGGCCCCACAGGCCGGAGGCAGTATCGGGGTGGAACAGCACAGGGGCATGGCGGGTAGAAATCTTGCGGGCGCCGAGACGGGAGACGGTACGCTCCACCGCCTCGTCGGCGATGCGCTGCGCGCTCCAGAGCCCGTCGAGGGAACGGCTGGAGGAGTAGCCGTAATCCCGCTGCATGTCGCCATCCTGCTCGCCGATCAGCACGCAGCTCAGGGAGTTACGCGACGCCGCGTAGCCTTTGACGAAGCCGTGGCTGTTACCATAGACCTTGATGCCAAGATGGCTGGAGAAACCGGCACCGTCGGAGTGCTTGATACGGACATCGCGACCCAGAGCGAGTCGTTCGCACTCGATGGCCAGATCGATGCCGCGCTGGGGATCCAGCTCGATTTGGTGACACAGTTGCAGGTCGGGGGCATCCCAGGCCAGCAGCTCGGCGTCCGCCAGACCGGCGCAATCATCCGCCGAGGTGTGGCGGGCAATCTCGATGGCCGCTTCAACGGCGGCACGAATGGCGGGTTTGCTCAGATCGGTGGTCGAGGAAGATCCCTTGCAACCATCGCGATAGACGGCGATGCCGAGGGCGCCATCCTTATTGAATTCAATGCTTTCCAGTTCACAACCCCGGGTGTTCACCGACAACCCGGTCTGCTTGCTGATGGAGACTTCGGCCAGCGAGGCGCCCAGTCCTTTGGCTATCTCCAGGGCTTCGGCAACCACGGCCTCGAGATGGGCTTGATCCTGGCGGATTTGGTCTTGCTGATCCATAACTCACATCTGTATGAAAGAAGGAAAGGGGGGGTAAGCATATCAGACCCCTGCGCCCAGCGGGAGAAGCTGGTAACATATCCACCAAACGTGAATGACAGGAATCAAGAGACCGATGAGTCAATATCAAGACGACAACGAGTTCGAAGACTGGGGCCCCAGCAAGAGCCAGCTCAAGCGCGATGCCGAAGCATTGCAGAAAATGGGGGAAGAGATCGTCTCCCTCAGCCACAGCGAGCTGGAAAAAATCCCGTTGGATGAAGAGCTTGCAGAAGCTGTCGAGCTGGGTCGCAAACTCAAGCCGAAGAAGGATGAGTCCTTCCGTCGCCATCTGCAGTTCATCGGCCGCCTGATGCGCAGCCGCGATATCGAGCCGATTGCCGAAGCGCTCTCCATCATCAAGAACCGTCACTCCACCGTGAATGCACGCCTGCATCGCCTGGAGCAGTGGCGCGAGCGCCTGATCACCGAAGGTGACAGCGCCCTCAACGAGCTGATGTCCCAGTTCCACGAGCTGGATCGCCAGAAGCTGCGCCAGCTGATCCGCTCCGCCAACAAGGAGCGGGAGCTGAACAAGCCGCCGGTCGCCTACCGCGAGATGTACCAGTATCTGCGCGGCGAGATCGAAGACCTGCTGTGACCCCCGAAACACGCCTCCCCTTGCGGAGGCGTGTTTATCTTGATGCCTTTTCCCCTACCCCCTCCCTGTGCGTTTAATATATCCACCACTCTGGTGTTCCTGGCATACATCCCTATCCGTTTTTCCCAGTAAAATCGCCACTAAAGAACCATTCAAAACTATCGCATTAACAATTTTGCATCATTTTGTTTGACATATTGAACAGCCTTGGCAGACTGGGGAGAGGATCCAGGCTGTCGCTGCCGAGGCTGACCGACGATTCGATTCTGCCACCCGGTAAGACGCGGGATCCCATGACCATACCTTGAGGCATGCCCTTGCCCAGCCGATGTGCAAGGGTCTGCCCAAGGTGCAGGATGAGACTTCAACGCCAGGGATAATCAGGGTGTTCTATGCCAAATTCCATACTCGTCACCAACCGTAAACCCGTCGTGCTGATGACCATGGGGGCCCAGCCCCGCAACGGCCACGCCTATCAGGTAATGACCCACAAATACATCATGCCGCTGGTCGAGATCAGCGGCTGTGTCCCGCTGCTGGTGCCCACCTGCTGTGGCACCGCCGATCTGGAGCAGTATCTGGATCTGGCTGACGGCATCTATCTGAGCGGCGCCGGCTCCAACATCGATCCGGCGCTTTACGGACAGGAGAACCTCACCCCGGAGAAACAGCAGGACAGGGATCGCGACCTGTTCGATCTGCCCCTCATTAAGGGAGCCCTCGCCCGTGGCATGCCGATCCTCGGGATCTGTCGCGGCATGCAGGAGATCAACGTGGCACTGGGCGGAGATATCCACCAGAAGGTCTACACCGAACCGGGTTATGACGATCATCGGGAAGATGCCGACGATCCGGTCGACGAACAGTATGGGCCAAGCCATCAGATTGAGCTGCTGCCGGGCAGCTGGTTTGCCGAACTGATGGGGGCTGAACAGATACCGGTCAACTCCCTGCATGGACAGGGGCTAAACCGTCTTGGTGATGGCCTAGAGCCGCTGGCCCATGCCGAAGATGGACTGGTCGAGGCCATCCATGCCCCTACCCTCTCCCCTTTCCTGCTGGCAGTACAGTGGCACCCGGAGTGGAAAGCCAGCGAGAATCCTCACTCCATCAAGATCTTCCAGGCCTTTGGTGACGCCTGCCGACGCCGTCAGAGAGATAATCGTTAACGCTTATTCACCAAATCCTCGCGCCTTGAGCTTGGGCAATCCGCCCCGCTCGGGGCGCAGGGTACGGCAAATATCCATCCCCTTGAGCCCACGCTGGATATGGTCAGGCGAATGGCCAAACACCATGCCGTTGCTGCGGTAGAGGTTGTTGTCATCCAGCTCGAACTTCTCGCCGCCGATCAGCAACTGCTCGCGGCCATTGACCGTATCACCCCGTTTGATGGGCACCTTCATATCGCTCAGCACCTCGCCGGTGGCACACCCCTCGCGCCAGCGCGCCTCGCTGGAGAAGGGGGTAATAGCTATTTCACGCCAGGAGCCATCCCGGAATTCGACCCGATACTTCTCGACCAGCAGATCGCAGCCAGCCAGTGGCAACAGGGCCATCAAACAGATGATTTTCTTTGAAAATTTCACTCAATCGCACTCCTTTGCCCGGTTCTGCACAGGATAAATAAATTGCTGCCCCAACGCACCATTTCCCCGTGCCGGAACGGCTATGCTGGAAATAAAACCATCACAAGGGGCCGTCATGTTCAGCGACAACCTCACTGCGCTACCCACACTGATATGGATCCGCGAACACCCGTTCTGGACCCTGCTCACACTCTCTCTGATGCTGCTCCACTTCTGGCGCCGCCCCGGGCAACGACGGGAGCTGCTCTCCGAGCTCAGCTTCGTGATGATAAGCACTGTCGTGATCCTGCTGATCCAGTTGGAAGGGGGCTGGTTCAAACTGCCGCTGCCCCATCAATTGCTGATCGAGATCTCCACCCTGCTGGCGGGCCTGATATTGGTAAAAGTGTGGGGGATACTGCTGTTCGAATTTCTTCTGCCCCTCTGCCAGATCCGCATCCCGCGGATCATCGCCGACATCGTCATCACCATCGGCTATATCGGCTGGGGTCTGTTTCGCCTCTACGCCTCCGGCATGGCGCTCGGGGAGATAGTCACCACCTCGGCGGTGATCACCGCGGTCATCGCCTTCGCCATGCAGGATACTTTGGGCAATCTGCTGGCCGGGGTCTCCATTCAGCTCGACAACTCCATCGCCATCGGGGACTGGCTGCAAGTGGACACCACCCAGGGCCGGGTAGTGGAGATCAACTGGCGTGCCACCACCATCGAGACCCGCAACTGGGAAACTGTGGTCATCCCCAACAGTCATCTGCTCAAACAGCGCTTCACCGTGCTCGGGCGTCGCCGTGGCGAGCCGCTGCAGTGGCGACGCTGGGTCTGGTTCGATCTGACCCTGGATACCCTGCCGACCCAGATCATCGCCCTGATCGAGAAATCCCTGCGAGAGACCAAGCTCCCCTGCGTCGCCAAGCATCCGCAACCGGATTGCCTGCTGATGAATGTCGAGGGGGGGATTGCCCGTTATGCGGTGCGCTACTGGCTGACCGATCTGGCTCGCGACGATCCGACCGACTCCATGGTACGCAGCCTGATCGATGCCGCCCTGCGTCGCAACGATCGCCGTCTTACCCCACCGATCTTCAATGTCTTTATGGCCAAGGAGAAGCAGCACCTGGATGCCCGCCACAAGCGCCACACCGCCGAACGAACCGATACCCTGCGCAAGCTGCCGCTGTTTGCCATGTTGCAGGAGGATGAGCTGATCAGACTGGCGGACCAGGTGAAGTTTGCCCCCTTTGTCAGCGGTGACATCATGCTGGAGCAGGGTGAGGTCTCCAGCTGGCTGTTCGTACTGGTCAAAGGTGAAGCCGAGATGCTGATTAACTTGGAAGGGAAAGAGTTGAAACTGGGCACTCTCGGCGCAGGTGACTTCTTCGGGGAACTGAGCCTGCTCACCGGCGAACCCAGTACCTTCACCGTGCGGGCGGTGACCACCGTCGAAACCTATCGCATCAATCAGAGCATGTTCCAGGAGCTGGTCGCCCAGCGCGAGTCACTGGTCGAGCCCCTCTATCGAGTACTGAGTGACCGTCAGCAGGAGCAACAGGCACTGCTGGAACGAGAGGCAGAGTCAATGAAACGGCCACCACAACAGCTTGATCTGCTTGATAAACTGATGAAGCTGTTCGGGGACAGATGACGTAGCATGGCATCTTGTTGAGGACGTGAAGAGAGAACAGCAGCCATGTTACTGACAACCCTGGCCCTTGCCGCCAGCCTGCAATTTGATTGTCCTGCCACCATCGAGACTCGCCAGCAGCTGCTGACCCCGCAGCAGGGCTGGCAGGCCGTGACCCGCAACGACAACGGCAAACCTGGCGAGCGCCTCACCCATCGGCTGGATCGTCTCTCCCTGTTTGACGGAAATCCCGATGAGCGGGTTCAGCTCAAACCGGATAATGGCGACAGCGACGAGATCCACTACTGGAGCCAGCTCGATGGCAGCCTGCGCCCACTCTATCTGGTCTGCCGCTATCAGAACAGCGCCATCACCCTGCAGCAGGCGCTGCCCGTCGGCATCAGTTACTGCCGCGTCAACCAGCGCGACCGCTACACCCTGCTCGGGCTGGTTTGTCGCAAATAGCGGGCGTAACCCCTTGCCATATATCGCTATTCGATGACAGCCATTACCGCCTGAGCCGGGCCACCCGCCAGCGCCATCAGAGCAGCAGCTCAGCCAGATCCTCCAGAGCCGTCAGCTCCACGTCCGGCAACAGTTGCAGCCGTTGCCACGGTTGCTGCCGTTCGTTGAGCCAGGCGGCGCGAAAGCCGTGCAAACGGGCCCCCAGCACATCGGTCTCGGGATGATCCCCCACATGGAGGATCCGCTCCGCTGGCAGCTTGAGGGCGCTGCGGGTCTGCTCAAACATATCCGGCGCCGGTTTCATTCTGGCGCCCGCCCCCGCCTTGCAGACCAGCGTGAAGTAGCGATCCAGCCCTGCCTGAAGCAGATCCAGATTGCCGTTGGTGATCACCACCAGCGGATAGCGTTCGGCCAGTCTGGTCAGCAGCTGATGAGTGGACTCGCTCACCTCGATCTTCGAGCGCTCTGCCAGAAACGCAGCAAACACCTGCTCCGCCTCGCGGCTGGCCTGCTGGTCGGCCATCCCCCCCTCGACCATGGCGGTACGGATGGTCTGCTGGCGCGCCAGGCTGACATCGTGGCGCAGCTCGGGCCGAGCCATCAACACAGCGCGTTTTAGCTCCAGCCAGCGCGGCTTGTCGAGCATGGCGGTGGCCAGATATTCGCTGCGCAGATGGTTCAGCATCCACTGCTCGGCGCGCACGATGGCGGGGCCGTTGTCATAGAGGGTGTCATCGAGGTCAAACGAGATGGCAGCAACCGGCTGCCAGCGGCGATAGAAGTGCATGGACTCTCCTCTGCAACGGGGCTCAGGGCCCGTTATTCATCGTCCTGTGCATCCGGGTCACGCTTGGCCCTTGGGTGAGCGCTGTCGTAGACCTTGGCCAGATGCTGGAAGTCGAGGTGGGTATAGATCTGGGTGGTGGAGAGGTCGGCATGTCCCAGCAGCTCCTGAACCGCCCGCAGATCGCCGGAAGACTCCAGCATATGGGTGGCGAAGCTGTGGCGCAGCTTGTGGGGATGGACGTGGGCGTTGAGCGCCTGCTTGTTGCCCCAGCCATCGAGGCGAGCCTGCACCGAGCGGGCCGACAGCCGCTGCTTGCGGCTGGAGACAAACAGCGCCTCGCTCTCATCCCCAGCCAGCAGCGGGCGCACCTTGAGCCACTTCTGCAGCCACTCGACCGCCATCCGGCCGATGGGCAGCACCCGCTCCCGCGAGCCCTTGCCGGTCACCTTGAGCTGGCGGTCGTCGAGCTTCAGATCCACCAGATTGATCCCCACCAGCTCGGCCAGACGCAGCCCTGAAGAGTACATCAGCTCCATGATGGCGCGATCCCGCACCGCCAGCGGATCCTGCTCGTCGGTGATGTTGAGCAGCTGGTGCATCTCGTCCACATCGAGGTTTTTCGGCAGCGGCCTCCCCTGTTTGGGGGTGACGATGCCACGGGCCGGATTGGCGGTCAGTCGCCCCTGCCGCACCTGCCAGTCGCAAAAGCTGCGCAGGGCCGAGACCTTGGTGGAAAGGGAACGAGGAGCAAGGCCCGCCTTGTGCATCCGGGTCACCAGAGTGCGCACCTGACTCGCCTCAAGCCGACCCCAGTCAGTGAGCCCCAGGGCTACCAGCTCGGCGGTCATCGCCTCCAGATGGGCTTGATAGTTATTGCGGGTATGAGGGCTGAGCTGACGCTCGACCCTCAGGTATTCGATAAAGGCCGCCAGCTCGTCCGCCAGTGCCGCGGGCAGTGGCGGTGTGACGACGGGAGCTTTGGCGGGCGCCCTGGCCGGTGTTCTAGCCATGAGTCAACTCGGGCAGACGCAGTTGCAGCAGGCGCCCCAGTTGGCCCAGCAGCAGGGTGTCGTTGTGGGGAGTAAAGTGGCCGGGATCCGAGCTGGCGAAGGCCAGCACACCGAGATCGCCGAGCCGCATCAGGGCCACCGAGTTGACCAGCACATCGTGGCCAAACAGCGCCTGCTTCTCGCTCTGGCTCAGGCGGCCAAAGTAGTAATCCTGCCCCGGCAGACGCTGACCCAGCAGGGATTCGAGCTGCTTGCCCTGTGCCAGAAAGCGCTGCTCGGGCCCGCTCAGGGTAAACTTCTTGGGATTGAGCCAGAGCCGCAGCCCGGTCAGGCGCAGCCGCTGGACAAAGGCCTTGCCCATCACGGCACTCACTTCGAACAGGGTCTGGCAGCCGTACAGCTCGCCGTAGAGATCGGCATAGACCCGGAATATGCGCTCGTTCTCGCTGGCGATCTCCATCAATTCGGTGATCTCCTGCTCCAGCTGTTCGATCCGCTCGCGCTGGCGCTCCAGCTGGCGCTCGACCAGCGAGACCGACCCTTTGCGTTCATGGGGAATGCGGATCCGGTCCAGCACGGCGGCATGGCGTTGGAAAAACTCGGGATAACGGGCCAGGTACTCCAGCACAGTGGCTTCATCCACCGATTGCTCCTGCCGTTTGAGTTCGCTCATAAATTGGTTGATCCATCAGAGAAATGGGACTCGCGGCCCCGACATCATGGGCAAAGGGGGCCAACGCCCCCCGTACCTGAACCTTTATCGGCTAAACCTCTATCTGGCCGTCAAACACATGCTCGGCGGGGCCTGTCATGTAGACCGGCTGGCCCGGCCCCTTCCAGGCGATGGTCAGCTTGCCGCCCGGCAGACTGACGGTGACCCGCTCCTTGAGCTTGCCCTGACTGATGCCAATCACCGCCGCCGCACAGGCACCGGTGCCGCAGGCCAGGGTCTCGCCACAGCCCCGCTCGAATACACGCAGCTTGATCTCGGTAGCATTGACCATCTCCATGAATCCAACGTTGACCCGCTCGGGAAAACGCTCGTGGCGCTCCATGATGGCACCGAGCGTCTCGACCGGCGCATCGGCGACCGAAGGCACCTCGATGACGCAGTGGGGATTGCCCATGGAGACCACGCCACACATCACGGTATGCTCCTGCGCCCGCAACAGATAGGTTTTTTCCGCCTTCTGGGCCCGGAACGGGATCTTGCCCGGCTCAAACTGGGGAACCCCCATGTTGACCGTGACCTGATTCTCCCCCTCCAGCTGCAACACGATGCGACCCCGGGCGGTACTGACCGCGATGCGATCCCGGTTGATCAGCCCCTTGAGACGCACGAAACGGGCAAAACAGCGGGCACCGTTGCCACACTGCTCCACCTCGCTGCCATCGGCATTGAAAATGCGATAGTGAAAGTCGAGTTCAGGGTCATAGGGCGGCTCCACCAGCAGCAGCTGGTCAAAGCCGATCCCGAAGTGGCGATCTGCCAGCTTCTTGATGACGTCATTGCTGAAAAATACCTTCTGGGTGACGCCATCCACCACCATGAAGTCGTTGCCCAAGCCATGCATCTTGGAAAAATCTATCAACATCGTGCATTCCTGTGCTGTTAGGGCTGTAAAAACTCACCGTCAACCACTATGAAGTCGTTGTCCACAGCCCCATGCATCCTGGAACAATCTATCAACATCGTGCATTCCTGTGCTGTTAGGGCTGTAAATACTCGCCATCAACCACTATGAAGTCATTGGCCACAGCCCCATGCATCCTGGAACAATCTGTCCACATCGCGCACTCCTGTGCTGTCAGGGCTGTAAAATTCTGTCATCTCTATCTACTGCATCAGGGCAGCAGGTGCTCACCGCGCCAGAGATCGGCCAACTGCTCACGCTCGCGGATCAGGTGCGCCTCGGCACCGTCCACCAGCACTTCGGCTGCCCGCGGACGGGTATTGTAGTTGGATGACATGGTAAAGCCGTAGGCTCCGGCCGAACGCACCGCCAGCAGCGACCCCTCGGCGATGGCCAGAGTGCGCTCCTTGCCGAGGAAGTCGCCGGTCTCGCACACCGGGCCCACCACGTCATAGAGCGCGGGAGCATGACCGGCACGGCTATCCACCTCGATGATGTTCATCCAGGCGCCGTAGAGCGAGGGGCGCAGCATGTCGTTCATGCCGGCATCGATCAGCGCGAAGTTGCGGGTCTCGCCAGGTTTCAGATACTCAACCCGGGTCAGCAGCACGCCGGCGTTGGCGACGATGGCGCGGCCCGGCTCGAACAGCAGGGTCAGGTCCCGCCCCGCCAGCTTCTGCTTGAGCGCTTCGGCATACTCGGTCGGGTGCGGTGGCTGCTCGGAACCATAGTTGACCCCAAGACCGCCCCCCACATCCAGATGGTGGATATGAATCCCTTCTGCAGCCAGCCCGTCGATCAACCGCAGCAACTTGTCAGCCGCTTCCATAAAGGGATTCAATTCAGTGAGTTGCGAGCCGATATGGCAATCCACCCCGACGATCTCGATGTTCGCCATCGCGGCCGCCTTGCGATAGATAGCGGGCGCCTGCTCGATGGGAATGCCGAACTTGTTCTGCTTGAGGCCGGTGGAGATATAGGGGTGGGTACCGGCATCGATATCCGGATTGACCCGCACCGAGACGCGAGCCTTCTTGCCCATGCTGCCCGCCACCCGATTGAGGCGCTCCAGCTCGGCTTCCGACTCCAGATTGAAGCAGAGGATCTCTTTATCCAGCGCGAGGCGCATCTCCGCTTCGCTCTTTGCTACACCGGAGAAGACCACCTTGGCCGGATCACCGCCCGCCGCAAGAACCCGCGACAGCTCGCCACCGGAGACGATGTCAAACCCCGAGCCCAGACGGGCCAGCAGGTTGAGCAGCGCCAGATTGGAGTTGGCCTTCACCGCATAGCAGATCAGATGGGGAATATCGCCAGCGGCCTTGTCGAAGGCGTGCCAGTGGCGCTCGAGGGTCGCACGGGAGTAGACGTAAAGCGGGGTACCGTACTGCTCGGCAAGCTGTTGCAGCGAGGTTTGCTCGGCCTGAAGCTGGCCGTCGGCGTCGTAGTTAAAGTGATCCAAGGGGGCGGTTCCTTCCTAGAATGTGTGCGGCATTAGTGCGGCGCGGCCTCGGTGGCAGCCTCAGTGGTCGCAGGCGGTGCTGCTTGCGGTGTACTCTGGCTCTGTGGCTGCTCGGGGGGCGGCATATAGAGCGGCCCCTTCAGACCGCACGCGGCCAACCCGAGGGACAGAAGAGTGGCAAGCAGACACTTGGTGAACTGGGTGATCATAATGGTTCGCTGCGAAAAAATTTTTGGCCCTCTATAATCGCACTCACATTGTTAAAAGCAACAGGATAAACCGATGAAGGATCACGAGTATCACGCCCTGACCGACGCCTTTTTCCAATATGTGGAAGACACGCTCGACGAGGGGTATCCGGATATCGACTGCGAACGCAGCGGCGGCGTATTGACCCTCTCTTTCGAGAACAAGACCAAGATCATCATCAACAAGCAGGAGCCACTGCACCAGATTTGGGTCGCCACCCGCGAGAACGGCTTCCACTTCGAACTGCAGGGTGACACCTGGATCGACAACCGCTTCGGCCACGAGCTCAAGGCGCTGCTGAGCCAATCCTGCACCGCTCAGGCGGGCGAAGAGGTGGTGTTCCCATGATCGACCTGCACCCGCAGGGCGCCCGTCACGCGGTGATCTGGTTGCATGGGCTGGGTGATTCCGGCGCCGGTCTCGCCCCGCTGGTGGACGCGCTGGATCTGCCCGCCGAGCTACCGGTGCGTCACCTGCTGCCGGATGCCCCCGAGCGCCCCATCACTATCAACATGGGCTACAAGATGCGCGGCTGGTACGACATCAGGAGCTTCGAGGATCCCGCCGAGCGGGCCGTGGAGTCCCATGTCCGTGAATCAGCCGACCAGATTGTCGCATTGCTCGATCAGCTGGTGGCCGACGGGTTTGCCCCCGAGCATATCGTGCTGGCAGGTTTCTCTCAGGGCGGGGTGATTGCCTCCTTCACCGCGTTGCGCTACCAGGCACAGCTGGCGGGCCTGCTCTGCATGTCCACCTATCTGGCAGCCCCCGACCAGCTGCTCGGCGAGATGAGCGAGGCTGCTCGCACCCTGCCCATCTGCTACATGCACGGCATCTATGACGATGTGGTGAGCCTGTCGCTCGGTTGGGATGCCAAGAACTGGCTGGAAAGCGCCGGACTCGCCCCCGAGTGGCACGAGTACCCGATGCGTCACGAGATCTGCCGCCCGCAGCTGGGCGACATTCGCAGCTGGCTGCTGGCCCGCCTCGGCGCGTGAGCCCTTCCGGCAAAGCAAACGGCCTGCATCTGCAGGCCGTTTTTTATTGCGATTCCAACTGACGGGTCAGCCCACTTCCCGAGCGGGTGGCACCTGTTCGCGCAGAGTGCCCTGACTGCGATAGGGGATCACATCCAGCTCGCCATTCACTTGTACTATCTCGTAGTACTGCGGCAGGTTGAAGTTGATGAACTGCCCATCATCGCTGAACCGCTCGTGATTGGAGGTGTAGAAGCGGTTGACCCCCGCCACCAGCTCATCCTTGTTGCCGGCAAAGTGCTGGTAGATCTCCACCCGGTTCGCCTCATCGAGGATATAGATGTTGGTGCCCGCATCACGGGTATCGAAGAAGAACTGCACCAGCCCTTCGCTGGCGTAGGCATCGACGATGCTCGGCAGATGCTGGCTGTGGGTCTTGTCGAGCCGCAGCGGCAGATGATCCAGCTTGTTGTGGGAGATGTGGCGGTAAAAATCGATGGCGTTTTCCAGCTTCTTCACCGACACCCCGCGCCGCTCGAAGAAGATGCCGTACTTTTCACGGCCGAGCGCCATGGTCTTGACCAGCTGCTGCTTGTCGCGGGCCAGGCGCAGATCGATACACTCCGCCACCAGGGTCTGGAAGCGGGAGCGCACCAGAGAACGGAAGTGCTGGCTATAGCAGAACACCTCGATCATCTCGGGAGCGGCGGCATCCTGATGCATCTTGCCTAGGATGGTGGTGAGGGCATCGACCACAGCTTCATCCCCCTGGAAGTGCAGGGTGCGGATCTCGCTCCAGGAGTTGCGGTAGACCAGATCCACCGAGCCAACCAGACACTCCTGATTGCGACCGAACGAGAAAACATCCACGGTGTTGGCGTCGAACTCGATCACCTGACCGACCCAATGGCTGGTCGGGTCCATCTCCAGATTGAGGAAGATGGAGAGCTGGCGGATCTCGCACGGGCGGCTGAGGGCCAGGTTGGTGGCAAGCGGGTACTTCTCGGGGAAGCAGCCGGAGAGATCGCGACAGAACTGGTGCAGATTGTCGATGTGCAGATCCGAGCCCTGATTGAACAGGTGCACCCGCGACTGGGGGGTCAGCAGATCGTTGAAGTAGGCCCAGGAGACCAGCTTGCTGATGTAACCGTTGAACTCGAGCGGCGCCCGGCCAATGATGTCCACCGGCTCCAGCGAATGTTTGTAGAGATACCAGCCGGCACGGTTGAGGCGACCGTGCGGCACCTGCACGAAGCTGAGATCAGGCTCGCTCAGATCCGGTGCGATCTTGAGGTTCACCCGCTGCACCTTGCCTGGCAGGCTCTCGAATGCGGCATAGAGTTTGCGCGACAGGATGCCGATATCTTCCGGGTTGATCGACTCGCTGATGTTGTTGCGACGGGCGAACTGGATCAGATTGCGGTAGCTCTGCATCAGAGCCTCCAGCAACTCGGCATGGGCGATCTTCACCTCCTCGACCTTCCACTCGTGGCGATGATCGAGGTGGTACAGTTTATCCTGGCTCCAACCCCAGTAGGAGACCAGTTGGCTCATCTGCTCGCGGCGCCACTCGGGAGAGTGATCATCCTTGGGATGACTGAGGCCATCGCACACCTTGAGGTAGAAGCAGCGGCGCACCAGATCGAGTCGCGCCATGTCGCCGATGGACTTGAGGTAATTGGTCACCTTGTCCAGCATCAGACAATAGTTGTCGAGCCGGTAGTGCATCCCCTCGTTGTGCTGAAACCAGTCGCGGCTGATCATCGATAGCAACCGGGTGTTGGGGTACTCGTGGGAATAAGCCTCCATCAGCACCGACTTGAGCACCGCCTTATAGGGGGAATCGATCCCCTTGTAGAGCTGCCACAGGGCAGAGCCGAAATACTCCTCCGCCGGAATCCGGTCAAAACTGCCGAGATCGAGCCAGTCATCCTGCCTGAGCTTGCCACTCTCGAACAACCCGTTCACATAGTCGTCGTAGTGATCATCACACTCGACAGGAACCAGATACCAGATGAGTCGCTTACCGGCGATGCGCATGGCGCTGCGGTAGAACTCGTCAAGCAGCAGCAGGTGCTGGGCGCTGCCACAGCTCTCTCCCTGCATCTCGGCATCGTTGGTCTGGCGGAACTTGTCTTCGGGGATCAGGAAGAAGTTGAGGTCGACCCCGCGCTGCTCCGCCCACTTGGAGAGCAACCGGCACTTCTGCTCCAGCAGGGCGAGCCGCTCCTGCGACAAGCCAGCCACGTGGCAAACCCAGATATCGAGATCGGAGTGACAGCACTGGCCGATGGAGGAGGTGCTGCCCATGGAGTAGAGCCCCTGAATGGCTCGATCATGGGTTGCTAGGCCGCTCTGACAGTTGGCGTTGCGACAGAGGTCATCGATAAAGGCTTGCTGCTCGGCGCTGGCGCTGAAGCTCCAGATGCCATGAGGAACATCACCGGAGACATAACCGGGGAGCAGGGGGTGATTGAAGTGCAGCATGACGGGCAGCAGTTGGAATACCTGCTGCCCGTAGCGACTCATGAGACCTAACGCCCGTTGCGTCTTGAGACGGGTAATGTCGTCATAACGCGCAACCAGCGTATCGATGTGTTCCTGCAATGCCCTGCCTATCACCTAAGTGAAAATGACGCACCAAAAGAGGGATACGTCAAAAAAGTGTGATCATGTTAACAATGCAAACAGCGGTGGTAAACAAGCCTTCAGCTAAACGTCAGATTATTTCTGGTATGACCACATCAAGTATCAGGGGAAATCATTAAATTCCAATGCATTCAATGAATTAATCAAGGCCGCTTGCTTAATGAAAATCATTTTCAGCATGCATTTTTGAGCTTGGCCCCGCTTTTGCCGGCTCCGCCATGAAAGCCCGGGCAAAGGGTGGTAATATCGATTTCCTTCTAAAAATGAAACAACTGATTGATATGGCAGCCCGAACCCTGAAAATTGCCACTCGCAAGAGCCCTCTGGCCCTGTGGCAGGCCAACTTTGTCAAAGACCGGCTCGAAGCCCTGCACCCGCAGTTGCAGGTCGAACTGGTGCCCATGAGCACTCAGGGTGACAAGATCCTCGATACCCCGCTGGCCAAGGTCGGTGGCAAGGGGTTGTTCGTCAAGGAGCTGGAGACCGCCATGCTGGAAGGGCGGGCCGATATCGCCGTTCACTCCATGAAAGACGTGCCGGTGGAGTTCCCCGAGGGACTTGGTCTGCACACTATCTGCGAGCGGGAAGATCCCCGCGACGCCTTCGTTTCCAACCGTTTCAAGGCTATTGCCGAACTGCCGCAAGGGGCCGTGGTCGGCACCTCCAGCCTGCGCCGCCAGTGCCAGTTGCGCGCGGCGCGCCCGGATTTGGTGATCCGCGACCTGCGTGGCAACGTCAACACCCGCCTCGCCAAGCTGGATGCCGGTGAGTACGACGCCATCATCCTCGCCGCCGCCGGTCTGAAACGACTGGAGATGGCGCACCGCATCACCGCCTTTATCGAGCCGGAGCAGAGCCTGCCCGCCAACGGTCAGGGTGCCGTCGGTATCGAATGTCGCCTCGACGATGTTGAGCTTCACGCCCTGCTGGCGCCGCTGGAGCACGCCGAGACCCGCGCCCGGGTGCTGACCGAACGCGCCATGAATCGCGCCCTGCAAGGGGGATGTCAGGTGCCTATCGGTGCCTACGCACTGGTCGAAGGCGAGCAGATCTGGCTGCGCGGTCTGGTGGGTAGCCCGGATGGCAGCCAGGTAATCCATGACGAGATCCGCGGCCCGCTGGCCGATGGTGAGGCCCTCGGCGAGCAACTGGCCCAGCGCCTGCTGGCCGCCGGTGCCGACGAGATCCTCGCCGAGGTCTACCGCGCATGACCCCGCTGGTGGTGCGTCCGGCCGCCCAGGCCGCCGAACTGGTGCAGTTGTTGCGCCAGCACGGCCATGCACCACTCTGCTGCCCGCTGCTGGAAACCGTGGCGGGCAGCGAACTCCCTCTCCTGCCCGACCTGCTGCGCAGTGCCGACGTGGTTATCGCCGTCAGCATCCATGCCGTTCATTTTGCACACGATTTTCTGTTGCAAACTGGTCAGACCTGGCCACATATTGAGTACTTTGCGGTGGGTCAGGCCAGCACAGATGCGTTTGCAGCCATCGGCATCACGGCGAGCTGCCCGGATGACCCGCGCAGCGAAGGGCTGCTGGCCCTGCCCGCCCTGCAGCAGGTAGCAGGCAAACGGGTACTGATCCTGCGCGGCAATGGCGGGCGGGATCTCATCGCCAGCACACTGGCCTCACGCGGTGCTCTGGTGCACTATTGTGCGGCCTATGAACGCCACTACCCCGAGCTAGACGGGGAGACATTGACCCGCCACTGGCAGGCAGCGGGGCTGGACAGCCTGCTCATTACCAGTGGTGAACTGCTGCAACGGCTGCTGGAGCTGGTTCCCGACCACCAGCGGCCCTGGCTTTTTGACCGCCTGCTGGTGGTCCCCAGCCCGCGCGTGGCCGAGATGGCCAGTGCTGCGGGCTTTATCCATATCACGATTGCCCAAGGTGCATCCAACCAGGCCCTGACGGCCGCACTGGAACTGAGGAAGATGGAATGACAGAACAACAAGAATCCCAGGTCAAACCCCAGCCGACCGCTGCGGTCAATGGCAGCAAGAGCCGCTCCGGTGCCGTACTGGGAGGGGTCGCCATCCTGCTGGCCCTTGGCCTGACCGGCGGTCTCTATCTGCACGGCCACAAGAACGCCGTTGCCCAGCAGGCTGAACTGGCCCAGCTCAAGCAACAGCTGGCGAGCGCCCTGAGCAAGATCGACCAGACCAGCAGCAAGGATGCCGAGCAGCTGGCCGCGCTGGATCAAACCCAGCAGCGGCTGCAGGGGGAGATGCAGGGTCTGCAGAACCGGGTACTGGACCTGAATGACAAGCGCCCCAACGACTGGATGCTGGCCGAATCCGAATATCTGGTACGAATGGCGGGCCGCAAACTGTGGCTGGAACATGACCTCGTCTCCGCCATCACCTTGCTCGGCAACGCTGACGAGCGCATCGCCGCCCTCAACGACCCCAGCCTGATGCCGATCCGCAAGGCGCTGGCCGAGGATATCGCCAAGCTCAAGGGGATGCCGCGCATCGACCGCGAGGGGCTGACCCTCAAGCTGGCGGCACTGTCCGACCAGATCGAGCTGCTGCCCCTCTCCACCGTCAGCATGCCGGAAGCCAAGGCCGAGCCGGATCAGGCGGTCAGCGCCAATCCCGACGAGTGGGAGAGCAACCTGAAGAAGAACTGGGTCAAGTTCACCGAGAACTTCGTCACCATCCGTCGCCGCGATGGCGCGGTCGAGGCGCTGCTCTCGCCGCAGCAGGAGATCTTCCTGCGTGAAAACCTCAAAACCAAGCTATTGCAGGCCCAGCTCTCCGTCTATCGCGAGCAGCAGGCGCTCTACGAAGACAGCCTGGACAAGGCCCAGCGCTGGCTGACCCAATATTTCGACACCGACAACAGCGCCACCCGCTACATGCAGGGCGAGATCGACAAGCTCAAGGGTGAGCAGATCCAGATCGACTATCCGGCCCAGTTCAAGACCCAGGCCATGCTGGAGCAGGTGCTGACCGAACGCCTGCAACGCATTCTGGCCAGCAGCTGAGGAGGGCACCATGATCCGTATAATCATTCTGGTCGCCGTGATGGTCGCAGGGCTGATCTTTGGCCCGCAAGCCTCCGGCAACAAGGGCTATGTGCTGATTGCCCTTGGCAATTACACCATCGAATCTTCCGTCACCAGCGCGGTGATCCTGGCCGTGCTGTTCTACGGCGCCCTGCTGATCGTCGAGTGGCTGCTGGGCCGGGTATTCGGCCTGCGCCGCAAGACCCTCGGCTGGTACGGCTCGCGCCGCCGCCGCAAGGCCAATCAGCAGACCGTCGCCGCCACCCTGGCGATGGCCGAAGGGCACTACAGTCAGGCTGAAAAGCTGATGATCAAGGGGGCCAGCAACAGCGACACCCCGCTGCTCAACTACCTGAGCGCCGCCAAGGCGGCACAGGCCCGTGGTGACGACGCCCGCCGGGATCAATACCTGCAAAAAGCGCAGGAGGAGAATCCCAAGGCCGAGCTGGCGCTCACCCTGACCCAGACCCAGCTGCAGATCGAGCAGGGCCAGTACGACACGGCGCTGGCGATGCTGGAGTCGGTCTACGCCCTCAACCCGCGCCACCCCATGGTGCTGGATCAGCTGCGCCAGGTGCATCTGGCCCGTCAGAACTGGAGCGCTCTGTGCGACCTGATCCCGGCACTGCACAAGGTAGGCAAGCTGACCCCGAAACAGGAAGAAGAGCTGCTGCAACAGGCCTGGTCTGGTCGCCTGCAACAGGCTGCCAGCAGCCTCGAGACCCTCAAGGCGGTGTGGCAGGATCTGCCGCGCAAGCTGCGCCTTGAGCCAGAGCTGCTGGCCTGCTACGGCGATCTGCTGCGCCAGCTGGGCGCCGACGGCGAGGCCGCCACCCTGTGGCAGGAGGCGCTGCGCAAACAGCCGATGCCGCAGCTGCTGGCTCGCCTACCCAAGCTGAAACTCGACAGCTATCAGCCGCTGCTGGCGCTGTTGCAAAAGCAGCAGGGGCAACCGGAGGTGGACACCGCACTGGCCCAGCTCTATCTGCTGGCCGGTCAACTGGACGATGCCCAGAAGCTGCTGGAGCAGGAGGTGGAGCGGGCGCCGAGCGCCGCCGCCTATCACGCCCTCGGCCAGCTGATGGACAAGCGCCGCCTCACCAACAAGGCCAACGAGTACTATCGTCAGGCACTGGAACTGGCGGGGATCTGATCCCCGGCAAATAGAAACGCGAGAGGCCGCATGATGCGGCCTCTTTTTTTATCTCTTCGCCCTGCCCTCGTCAGGTGGTGAGCCGTTCCAGCTCGCCGATCAGCCAGATAGCCTCGGCGCGATGGCTGCCGCACACATCCATCATGGGGCGAAAACCGCCGCACACCGCTGGCCGCTCCGGTTGACCGAAAATCTTGCAGCCAAGGGCGCTATCGAGCTGGATACAGGGGACACCTGCCGGTTTGCCATCTGGCATACCGGGAATGGCACTGCTGATACTGGGGGCGATGCAACAGGCCGCGCAGCCACTACGACACTCCATAGACTCCACTCCTTTGAGACGGTCTGAACCACCATAGCCGAAGCGGCGGCACAAACGTAGCTGGCGCACAAGAAAAAGCCCGACCGCACGGGCGATCGGGCTTCAAACAACACAGCCGGTTCAGCGAGCCATCATCACAGGATGATGTCACGTACCACGCTGTCTTTGCGCTCCAGGTAATGGATCGACTTGATACGACGAATGGTACGGGATTTACCACGGATCAACAGAGTCTCGGTGGTCGCCATCACGCCATCGCTGGTGATGCCATCCAGCAAATCACCCTTGGTGATGCCGGTGGCGGAGAAGATGACGTTGTCATTCTTCGCCATATCTTCCAGCTTGAGCACCTTGTTGACGTCGATGCCCAGCGCTTCGCAGCGGGCAATTTCCTGCTCGCCCAGCGCACGCACTTCCGGGCTGTCGCCCTTGACCCGGTGACGCGGCACCAGACGGGCCTGCATGTCGCCATCCAGCGCGCGGATCACCGCCGCGGAGATCACCCCTTCCGGTGCGCCGCCGATGCCATAAAGCATGTCGACTTCGCTGTCCGGCAGACAGGTGAGGATGGAGGCGGCAACGTCACCATCAGGAATGGCGAACACCCGCACGCCCAGACCCTGCATCTCCTTGATTGCCTTGTCATGACGCGGCTTGGCCAGGGTAATGACAGTCAAACGGGAGAGCGGCTTGCCCAGCGCCTTGGCCACGGACTTCAGGTTCAGCTCGAGAGCCTGATCCAGGTCGATGGCGCCTTTGGCCTTGGGCCCGACGATCAGCTTTTCCATGTACATGTCAGGTGCTTTCAGGAAAGAACCCTTGTCGCCCACCGCCAGCACGGCCAGCGCGTTGGCCTGACCCATGGCGGTCATGCGGGTACCCTCGATGGGATCGACCGCGATATCCACCGCGTCGCCGTGTCCGGTACCGACCTTCTCGCCGATATAGAGCATCGGCGCTTCATCAATTTCACCTTCGCCGATCACAATCTCACCATCGATCTCGATCTGGTTGAGAATGTGGCGCATGGCCGCTACGGCCGCCCCATCAGCGATATTCTTGTCACCACGTCCGAGCCACTTGTAGCCAGCCAGTGCAGCCGCTTCCGTCACTCGGGAAAACTCGATTGCCAGTTCACGTCTCATCGCATATCCAACCTATGGAGCTCGAAAACGGGCGGCATTCTACCACAAGGGCAAACCTTTGCGCACAAAAGTAGCTGCCAGGTGCATAAATGTAGCCAATTCATCCAATTGCAACCCAATTGCCATCGACTCTTCATCCAGTTGTCACCCCGCTGTCATGCATCTTCCCTAGGATGGCCCCGTCTTCAAAACAAAAGCTTGCAACACAAGGGATTAAGATGAAAAAGCTGACTGTAGTGGCACTGGCTCTGACAGCCGCCTTCCAGGCGCAAGCCGTTGAGGTGTATAAAAATGATACCGCCATGCTGGACCTGTATGGCCGCATCTACGCCGGTCAATTCTTCGGCGACAAGAAAGAAAACGTCGATACCGCCAACCCGAATGGCACCAAGGATTACAGCGCCAAGCAAGGGGCTAACCAGTTTGTCCGCTTCGGTGCCAAGGCCGAGACCCAGATCCAGAGCGGTCTGAAGGCGCTGGCCCAGTACGAAGTGCAGATGTACATCAACGACAGCGAGAAGACCATCAGCGAGAGCTCCGACAACCTGCGTACCCGTCTGGCCTTTGCCGGTGTGGGCGCTGACTGGGGTACAGTGACCTTCGGTCGCCAGAAAGGTGCCCCGGGTTTCCTGGCGGACTGGACTGATGTCTCCCTCTCCGACGGCTACGGTAACGAAGCGCTGGGTGCAAAGACCGACACCTTCGCCACCAACCGCGCCGGTTCCGTACTGAAATACTCCGGCCTGTTCAATGGCTTCCAGCTCGACACCAGCTACAAGTTCGACGGTGGTGACACCGAAGAGACTACCAGCAAGGATAGCGACGCGGCCTACGGAGCAGCCGTGGCCTATACCTTCCCTTTCAACCTGTCGCTGGGTACTGCCTATAACGTCGGCCTGCGCGACAAGAGCGGTGAAGAAGATGCAAAACTGTGGCTGATCTCCGCCAAGTTTGACAACAAGGCCGCCTACGCCGCCCTCAGTTATGCCGATGGCAGCGACTTCCTGGCGACCGGCACCGATCACACCGGTTGGGAAGCCGCGCTGGGCTACAACTTCGAGAATGGCTTCGGTCTGATGGCGCTGTGGAACAAACAGGAGCAGGACAAGGCTGGCACCAAGAAAGACAATGTGGATTACTACACCCTGGGAGCCCAGTACAAGTTCAACAAGAACCTGCGGGTGATCGGCGAGTACCGCATCAACAATCTGGACAGCGTTGCCGGCAAAGCGACCGCCAACAAGGATGACTTCCAGCTGGCTGCTCGCTACGACTTCTAATCGAGGTTTTCTGATACCCAAAGCGCGATGGCTTGCCATCGCGCTTTTTCGTCGCTGTTGCTCAGAAAACCACAAACTGGCCTAGGCTCAACAGTAGATGTATCGCCGGAGAGATGATCATGGTCAGGCTGCTTTTCGTCCTGCTCTTGCTGCTGGCTCTTCCCGCTCACGCCCTCAATATCGCCATGGTACTGTGGCGTGGCGAAACCGCCGCCGAGGCGGGCTTTCGGGCCGAACTGACCCGACTTGGCTATCAGACCACCATCACCGTCTACAATGCCAATCAGGATCGCACGGCGCTGGCGACCATGCTACGTCAGCAGATGCTGCCGAAACTGGCCGAATACGACTACATCTACACCTTCGGTACCACAGCCACCACCATGACAAAGAGTTTGGTCGCCAATCGCAAGCCCATGATATTCAATGTGGTTTCAGATCCTGTCGGGGCAGGTTTTCTCTCTGAGGACAAGGCTCAGAACAGCATGGTCGCCGGGGTAAGCAATATGGTGCCGATGGCGCTGCAACTGGCCAATGCCAGCAAGTACCTCCCATCGGATAAGCGGCTGCTGCTACCCTTCAACCCGCGGGAGCAAAACACCCTGCTGGTGGCCGACATGCTGATCAACGCGGCCAAAGGTTACCAATGGCAAGTCGCAACCTGGCGTATAGCACCGGATCCAAAGCGACTGGAGAACGAGTTGAAGCGGCTGCAACAGGATGCCAAAAACGACATCGTCTTTCTGGCCGCAGACAGCTATCTGCTCTCCATCGCCCCCCGTTTGCTGAATGCACTCAACGCAGCTGCCATCCCTACCATCTGCAGTGCAGAGCTGTTCGTCGAGCACGGCTGCAGCGTTGGCACCATCAGCAGCTACGAGGCGCTGGGCAAGATGGCCGCAGTAATCATCCATCGCCACCAGCAGGGAACGCAGTTGCAGGATATTCCGCTGCAGACAGATCCCCACCCCAAACTGGTGCTGGGGCAACTGGGCAGCACCACCAAGCAGGAGAAGAACCCCGAGAAACCGAAGCTTTGATAAAGATCTCGGCCAATCAGGCTCCAGACGGGTATGCTGTTGGCCCCCATCGCCCGAGAGCCTTTTCCCATGAGCACCACCGTCTTTTTTGCCGTTCTGCTGGCAGCCCTGCTTCACGCCAGCTGGAATGCGCTGGTCAAAATTGGCGAAGAGCGGCTGGTGGGGGTGTCACTGGTGGCGATCTTTTCAGGGCTTATCGCCGCCGTGGCGCTGCTGCCCATGGGACTTCCCTCTGCTGCCGAGCTGCCCTGGCTCGGCCTCTCAGTCCTGCTCCATATCGGTTACTGCCTGTTTCTCAGCCATGCCTACAATCAGGGCGATTTTGGCCAGATCTATCCGCTAGCCCGTGGCAGTGCCCCGCTGCTTGCCATGGTGTTAAGTGCCCTGCTGCTGGGGGACTACCCCGGTTACGGCGGCATCGTCGGCGCCTGCGTGCTGATCATGGGGGTCTTGCTGATGGCCTGGCGAGGTGGGCAGCAGCGCCTTGACAGCAAGGCAGTTCGGGCGGCCCTGATCACGGCCATGTTTACGGCGACCTATACCCTCTCGGATGGAGCCGGCGCCCGCGCAGGGGGTGAACCGGTACGCTACACACTCTGGCTCTTTGCCTGCACCGGGCTGGCGATGCTGCTGGTGCTGATCGTCCACCAGAAACGCAACGCATGGCGCCAGATCCGTCGCCATGCGATGGCGGGAATGGCAGGAGGTGCCATGTCACTGCTCGCCTACGGGATTGTTATCTGGGCCATGACCCAAGCCCCCATTGGCGTGGTCGCGGCTCTGCGCGAAAGCAGTGTGCTGTTTGCCATGCTGCTCTCGGTCTGGCTGCTGAAAGAGCCGCTCGGGCGCATGCGGCTGACGGCGGCGGCCATTATCACCGGCGGCGTGCTGCTGACCCGGCTGGGAGGATAAGCGCTGTCGCCATTGGTGCAGATTTATCTGACAGGATGGCGTAATTCACTCCGCCAAATATGCCGAATACCAATAATGGAAATAAGTGTCGGCCCGGGCGTAAATGTTTACATCCGCAACGTATCAATTAACTGGCAGGTCTGTTTATTTCAACCACAGCTTCATTTGGGAAACTTACCTGCCAAGCAGCATTAATGATAAAATCGTTCACAGTTAATTTTCGGCAACGCTGACCAATACCGCGCATGGCACAGACCATGCCGCTCCGCCCATACATTCATTGACCGCCTGACGGGTAAGCCAGCCCGGTCAGAGATGACCCGATCGCGCCCGCCACAGCAGGATGGCATGGCGCTACCGCGTTATTAATGGGTCCGGTTTCGTCTGTTTAATTTTTGATTATTTTAAATCCAGCACCATCAGGGAGTTTTTAATATGTCAGCAAAAAAGCTGAAGTTGGGCGCCTTTATATTGATGATATTAACATCGGTATTTGGCGTCACTAATATCGGGATCGGTTTTTACCGAATGGGATATGCCGCCATTCCGATGTTCGTGATCGGCGGACTGTTCTTCTTCATCCCGTTCATTTTGATGATGATCGAATTCGGCACCGGCTTTCGCAAAGAGGCGGGCGGCATCTTTACCTGGATGCGCCACTCGGTCTCGACCCGATTCGCCTTTATCGGGCTGACCATGTGGTTCGCCTCCTACGTCATCTGGATGTTTGGCAAGGCGCTCTCTATGTGGGTGCCCCTCTCCTTCATGCTGTTTGGCCGCGACATCACCGTCATCCCGGTCACCCTGGGTACCGGCATCGACTTTGGCCCCTTTATTCTGGGTGTGGTCGCCATCGCGCTGGTTGCCACCGTCACCAAGCTCATCACCCTGGGTAGCGCCCGCTTCGCCAAAGTGGCGGCCATCGGCGGTCTCTCCGTGGTGGCACTCAACGTGTTGCTGCTGGTCGGTGGCGTCTTCACCTTCGCGGTGAGCGGCATGACCCTGCAGGAGCCCCTCACCCAGGCATCACTGGCAGCCTCTCCCAATGCCGCATTCAACGACATCATCCCCTTCCTCGGCTTCATGGTATTCGCCATCTTCGCCTACGGCGGGGTCGAGGCGATGGCCGGGGTGGCTGACGAGCTGGAAGATCCGGAGCGTGACCTCAAACGCGGCATCTTCCTCTCCGGCGCCTTCATCGTGCTCTGCTACATCATCGGCTTTCTGGCGGTCGGCTCCATCATGCGCTGGAGCGACTTCCCGGCCGAGGGGATCACCTCTCTCTCCGCCCTCTTCATCATCATGCTGGAGCTGGGGCGCCATCTCGGTGGCGAGTGGCTGGGACAGGTGTTCATGCGCTTTGCTGGCCTTGGCATGTTCCTGAGCTATCTGGGCGCCTTTATCGCCCTCTCATACGCGCCACTGCGCCAGTTCATCACCGGCACCCCGAGTTACTTCTGGCCGGAGCGTTTCCAACGCGAGAACGAGAATGGCGTGCGGATTGAAGCCCTCAAGGTGCAAGCCTGGGTGGTCTGTCTGTTCATTGCCGCCAAGTCCATCTTTACCCTGATCAACCCGGAAGGGGCCGCCGCCCTCTATGAGCTGATCATCACCATGACCAACGTCGGCATGACCCTGCCCTACATGTTCCTCATCTACGCCTGGTATCGCTATCGCAACAACCCGGCGCTGGGCAAGGACCTGATCTTCTTCAAGAGCGCGGGTTCCGTGCTGCTGGCTACCATCATCAGCCTGATCCTGGTCGCCTTCGGCAACGTCTTTACCGTGGTCGCCCCCTTTATCTCCGGCGATATCTCCACCGGCGTCTGGACCATCATTGGCCCGCTGCTGTTCGTGGTGATCGCCATGCGCTTCAAGATAAAGCAGGAAGATGCCCACTAAACGATAAGCAATGCTCCATGCCAATCGGGACCGTTCTGGTCCCGATTTTTTTAGCGCCGGCTTCCGCTCGCCATCACGGCCAGCCCATAGTTTCAATGCAAAAAAAAGACTCCATGGAGACCTCTTTTACGCTCTCCTCGCCATCAGAGCGCGCTCAACGCCGTAAATTATCAATATCAAGGTGAGAATGATTGTGAAGCGCCAGTTCACGACATATAACTTAGCGAGATATCCCTGTATTTCGTCCGGTAGAGCTGATCATGATGATGCGTTCCCTCCTTCCCCTGTTGCTTGGCGCAGTAATGCTGCCGGCCACTATGGACAGTGCCCATGCCAACCCCTTTTCCGCCAGCAGCAAGAGCAGCAGCGGCTTTCTCGAGCGACGGGATGTGCCCAACCTCAGCTCGGCCGCTTTCGTGGTGGCCAACCACAGAACCGGCGAGGTGATCTCCGAGCGCAACGGCAACCGGGTCATGCCCATCGCCTCACTCACCAAGCTGATGACGGCGCTGGTAGTGCTGGATGCCAACCTGCGCCTCAACGAAATGCTCACCGTGACCAATGCCGACATCGACCGCATCAAGGGAACCGGCTCGCGCCTGGCCATCGGTTCCAGGCTCAGCCGCGCCGAAATGCTCCATATCGCCCTGATGTCCTCTGAAAACCGCGCCGCCTCGGCGCTGGCCCGCCACTATCCCGGCGGCCAGCGCGCCTTCGTCGAGGCGATGAATGCCAAGGCCCGCATGCTGGGGATGTGGAATACCCGCTACGCCGACAGCACCGGGCTCAACCCGCGCAATGTCTCCACCGCGCAGGATCTCGCCAAGCTCGCCGCCGCAGCCGCCTCCTATCCGCTGATCCGCCAGTACTCCACCGACGAGCAGAGCTATGTGCGCACCAACAAGCGCCAGCTGCACTACCTCAACTCCAACCGGCTGATCCGCGAAGGGCAATGGGAGTTCACCCTCTCCAAGACCGGCTATATCCGCGAAGCGGGCCGCTGTCTGGTGCTGGGCACCAAGGTCAATCGTGAGCCGGTGATCATGGTGCTGCTCAATGCCGAGACCACCAACGATCGGGTCGCCGACGCCAAGCGGATCAAAACCTGGCTGGAGAGCTCGGGCAGAACCACCCTGGCAGCCAACCAGAACAACATGCTAACTCACCAGTAAGCTCGAGATCCCCAACCAAGCGAGGCGCCCGCCTCGCTTTTTTTATCTGCATGAGCGCGCCTAAAAACGGGAGCTTGCTCCCGTTACAGGTAACACCTTCCGCCATCCCGTTACAAAACGTAACTACTCAACAGCGTGATTCACACTAATAGAATCAATTGGTTGTAAGTTTTCGGCAAGAATTTTAGCGTGCCATCACAACCCCTGTAGCGACGAGCCACCATGCGTATTTCCAGTATCGAGTGCGGGCGGGTACTGGCCATTCTGGCCGTGATGACCATTCACGTATCCCCCTTCGCCAATCCGTTCAATCCCGCCCTGTGGGGAAGCGGATCCTGGCTCTGGCTGAGCGGCACAATCAACCAGTTATGCCGCTTTGCCGTGCCGCTGTTTTTCCTCTGTGCCGGTTACTTTCTGCAGCCAAGGCTGAGTCGCGAAGCGCCGCTGACCGTGGCCTGGCGCTACTGCCGCCCCTTGCTGATGCTCTGGCTGGTGTGGAGTCTGGTCTACCTGCTAGTGCCGTTCAATCCGCTTGCTGCCGTGCAGCAAGGCTATCTGGCCTCCCTGCGCGGGCAGTGCCAATTCCAGCTCGGCGACCCCCTCAATGGCTGGCTGGTGGGCGGCATGATCCACCTCTGGTTCCTGCCAGCCCTGATCATGGCGGTGACCCTGCTGGCACTCTGCTACCGCCTTGGCAGACCAGCGCTCGCCCTCTGGCTGGGTCTTGGCCTCTACCTGCTGGCGCTGCTGGGGGGCTCCTATGCCAAGCCGCTGCTGGGCGCCGAGTGGCCACTGCTCACCCGTAACGGCCCCTTCTTCTCCCTGCTGTTTGTGGCGCTTGGTGCCCTGCTGCGCCAGCGTCAGTGGCAGCCCGATGCCCGCACCGGCTGGCAACTGCTGCTGGCTGGGGTGACGCTCTATGGCTGTGAAGCCTGGGCGCTGCAGCACTTTGCCGCAGTGCCGCTCACCCGCCACGACTTCCTGCTTGGCTCCCTTCCCTGGGCTATCGGCCTGTTTGGCCTGCTGCTGGCCAACCCCGAGTGGGGCAAGGGCAGCTGGCTTGAGCGCCAGGCACCCAAAGTGCTCGGGATCTACTGCCTGCACATGATGCTGGTGGTCTGGCTCTTCGTGTTCGGCCCGCAGGGCGCATCCATCCTGTGGGAGATCGCCAAGGTACCGCTGCTGCTGGGAGCGTCTCTGCTGGCCTATCGCCTGCTGGCGGCCCTGCCCCTCGCCCGCCGACTGCTGCGCACCCACTGAGTCCGATATCCGGCCCGTCCTATCGGGCCAGATACCTCTTCACGTTTCGTCTCTTTCTCTTCCGCTACGCCCTTTTTCCCTCTCTTCGTTCTCGCGGTTTGCTGCAATGGCTCTGCTTTTCAGCCGAGCTCCCCCAACCGCACAACCCGCCTCCAATACTCCTCTCCATTTTCATCTTGCCAGACAAATGAAAATCAATATCATTGGCATCCCGCTTTGGCGGGTCAGGCTAATTATAATTAAATCAATATGTTCGAGCCGTCAGGTCGACATCCAAAGAGTCAATATTGAATATGCAGCACCCTCACTTTCGCAGAACGCTGGTCTCGCTGGCACTGTTGGGCACCGGCTTCACTGCCCAGGCCGCCGATGAAACCATGACTGTGGTTGGCAAACGATCCCAGCATCAGGAAGTTGCCACCGCAACCCGTACCAATACACCAGCCAAGCTGGTTCCCCAGACCATCGACAGCGTCAAGGTCAGCGAGCTGACCGCCTTCGGCCAACCAACGCTGAGTGAAGCCCTGAGCGGCATTCCCGGGGTCAACGCCAGCGGTGATACCCGCTTCGATGGGGTCAATATCCGCGGCTTCAGCGCCAGCAACGACTTCTATCTCGACGGGTTCCGCGACGACATGCAGTACACCCGGGATCTCGGCAACATCGAGCGGGTGGAAGTGCTCAAGGGCCCGGCTGCCGTGCTCTACGGCCGTGGCAGCACGGGGGGCATCGTCAACCGGATCAGTAAGAAGCCACAGAAAGGGCAGGAGTCCAGCGTCACCGCCCGGGTCGGCAGCTTTGACAGTCAGCGACTGGCCGCCGACCTCAATGGCGAGGCGAGTGAGCAGGTGCAACTGCGCCTCAACATGGCGCAAGAGGACAAAGATAGCTTCCGCAACGGCGTGAAGAGCAAGCGCACCCTGCTGGCCCCCACCGCCAACTGGGAGATCAGCGACAACCTCAACTGGCTGGTGCAGTACGAGCGCAACGAACATGACCGCACCCCGGATCGCGGCATTCCCGGGGTCAATGGCCGTCCGGCCGATGTGCCGCGAGAGTATGTCTACAGCGATACCAGCCGCGACTTCATCGATGACGTGGCACAATCCACCCGCTCACGCCTCTCCTGGGATATCAACGATCAGTGGCAGTTGCGCCAGCAGCTCGGTTACTCCACCCTCGACAGCCAGTTTGACAACACCTATGTCACCAGCGTCAAAGGGGATCAGGTGACCCGCTCCCGCTGGCAGCAGGATCTCAAAGCGAAGAACCTGATCAGCAACACCGAGGCCGAAGGTCTGTTCCAGACCGGCCCGGTGGAACATCGCCTGCTGGTCGGCTTCGAGCAGAACTGGCAGGAGCGCACACCCAAGCTCTACCAGAACGCCACCGCCATCCCGTCCGGCAACCTCTACGACCCGGGCTCACTGCCTACCTACAATGGCGCCATGAAGCTCTCCAGCGACGCCAAACACAAGGTGCGCGGCAATGGCCTCTATCTGCAGGATCAGCTCAGCCTGGGTGACTGGCATCTGGTTGGCGGGCTGCGCCGTGACGACTTCACCGTCACCAGTCGCCGCTACGACCTCAACAAGGAGGAGAGCGTCTCGGTCAACAGCCTGAGCCCGCGCCTCGGTCTGGTGTGGAATCCCCTCGAGGATCACGCCTTCTATACCTCCTACAGCAAGACCTTCACCCCGGTGGGCGGCGAGCTGATCGGCATCACCCCGGGCGACAAGAACAACGGGCTGGAACCCCAGCACACCCGCCTCTACGAAGGTGGCGTGAAGAGTGACTGGCTGAACGGCAAGCTGGCGACCACCCTCTCCCTCTATCGACTGGAGATGTACAACAAGCGCACCAAGGATCCGCTGGATCCCACCAAGGTGATCCTCACCGGCCTGCAGCGCACCGAGGGTGTCGAGCTGAGCGCGCGCGCCGAGCTGACCGAAGAGATCTACCTGCGTGGCGGCTTCGCTATTCAGGATGCCGAGCAGGTCAAGGCGGATGCGGATCTGCAGGGCAAGCGCCCGATGAACGTCTCCCGTCAGAATGGCCAGCTCTATCTCGGCTACAAGAGTGGCGAGCAGGGCTGGTTCGGTGAAACCGGCGTAACGGCGGTGGGCGATCGCTTCGCCGACAACGCCAACACCACCACACTGCCCGGTTACGCCCGCTTCGATGCGCGCGTCGGTTATCGCTGGCAACAGTGGGAAGCCGAGCTGAGCGCCGAAAACCTGACCGACCACGAGTACTTCGTCAGCGCCACCAGTGCCAACCAGATCATGCCGGGCACACCCCGTCAGCTGAGTCTGACCGGTACCTACCGCTTCTGATCTCTGTGACAACCACCCCGACTGGCCAGCCCTTGCTGGCCAGTTTTTTTATGAAGCAACCACGATGAAACGCAGAAGAGTTCCCCTTCACAACAACAAATGGGTACGCCGCCTCCATGCCTGGGCCGGTTTTTTTACCCTCGCCCTGATGCTGATGTACGGCATCACCGGTCTCTGGCTGCAACACCGTGCCGTGTTGCCCATCCCCGGCCCCCACACCGATAAATCGAGTGAAGAGATAGTGCTGGAGACGCCGCTCGCCAGCCCGGAGCAGCTGAAAAGCCTGCTGCAACAGCGCTATCCCGATACCTTTGCCGACGGGCGAACCATGATCACCCCGGCCCAGACCCTGCCCACCCCGAACGGCCCGCTCACCCTGCCCGCCAAGTGGGAGATGCGCGGCGTCACCCTCAGCCAGAGCGTGGCCGCCAGCTATGTTGAGGGTACCCTGCTGGTACGTACCGACCTGCAGCAAGCCAACTTTGCCGCCAGCCTCAACCGGCTGCACCGCGGCATGGGTACCGGCCTCGGCTGGCAGCTGTTTGGCGATATCGCCGCCCTGGCCCTGCTACTGCTCGCCCTCACCAGCCTGTTTATGTGGACCAAGCTGCACGGCACTCCCAGAGCCATCATCGTGCTGACACTCGCTGGCAGCCTCGGCACCCTGCTGTTTGCCCTGCTGGGGTAACGCAGCAACCATGATCTGATGCAGCAAGGTTTGGAAAGAAAACAGCAATAGAAACAGGCCGCTGGCGGTGATGCCGGCGGCCACATCAAGAAAAGGAAATAACGGAGAGCGGGAAAAGAGAAGGGATACCAAGAGGTAACGGGAAGTACTGTCTGCTCAACAGTAACGCCCCAAAAGCGCAGAAACACCAAAAAACAAAAGGCCATCATTGCTGGTGGCCTTTTGTCATGAATTTTATGGTGCCCGGGGTCGGACTCGAACCGACACGGTTATTCACCGGCGGATTTTGAATCCGCTGCGTCTACCGATTTCGCCACCCGGGCAACTGCGAGGGATTATACGAATGGCGCGATGCCATGCAAGGTGTTTTTCGATTGAACACTCCCGTTTGTTCATTTATTCAACGCCTTGCCGATGCGGGGCCAGTTACATAGAATGCCGCCATCATCTTAATGGAATAAAAACGATGGCCAAGCCTAAAAAAGTCCAACAAAAATCCCCCTCTCCCGCCACTCAGCCATACCCGTCAGCGGGTCTGCTGCGTCGCCTCGGCGCCCTGATCTATGATGCGCTGGTGGTGACTTCGCTGCTGATCATCGCCGGCTTTATCGGCATGGGGGTCGCCAAGCTGCTGCTGGTCACCGGCATGGCCAGCGTACCGGCGGGTGAAGATACCGTCTGGTTGCTGACCCGCCACCCCCTGAGCCTGATCTACACCCTGTGGCTCGCCTTCGTCATCTGCGGTTTCTACACCTGGTTCTGGACCCGCGCTGGCCAGACCGTCGGCATGCGCGCCTGGCGGCTGCGCATTCAGAACGAAGATGGCAGCCATATCCGTATTACCCAGGCGCTGATCCGTCTCGCCACTGCCGCCTTTGGTCTGGGCAACCTGATGTGCCTGTTCAACCGCAAGCGCCCACGGGCGTTCCAGGATATCTGGGCCGAATGCGAAGTGATTGTGCTGAGCAAAGAGGCAAATCTGGAATTGTTGAACAAGTAATACCGGATCAATGCAATAACGAAAGAGGGCACCAGCAGGTGCCCTCTTTGTATTACCACGTGTGAATTACTGCTTGCGGCTGAGGATGTAGAAGGAGATGCCGCCAAACAGCAGGCTGGGCGCGACAGCCGCCAGAATGGGCGGTACCGCATAGACCAGACTGATGGGGCCAAACACCCGATCACTCACATAGACGGCAAAGCCGGTCATGATCCCCATCAGCATCCGCGCGCCCATGCTCACCGAGCGTAGTGGGCCGAAGATGAAGGAGGAGGCCAGCAGGATCATCGCCACCACCGAGAGCGGTGACAGCAGTTTGCGCCACATCTCCAGCTTGTAGCGACCGGCATCCTGCTTGTTGGCATCGAGATAGCCGATGTAGTCGAGCAGACCGGAGACCGAGAGGTTCTCGGGGTCGATACTCACCACCCCCAGCTGCTTGGGCGTCAGCTCCGAGCTCCACTCCATCTTGTCATGCTGTTCGCTGCGGATCTGCGCCGGGTCGTCGAAGCGGGTAACCTGGGTCTGCTTGAGCAGCCAGTGATGCCGTTCAAATACCCCCTCCCGTGCCTGCACCACGTCGATCAGCTTGCGCTCGGGGGTGAAACGATAGAGGGTGATGCCGGTCAGGGCGCCATCGTTGCGCACCCCGTTGATATTGACGAAGTTGTTGCCATCCCGTGCCCACACCCCGTAGGCCGAGACGGTAAGCCGCCCTTCCGACATGGCACCGGCACGGATATCATCCGCCATCCGTTTGGCGACAGGGGCCACATACTCCCCCATCAGTCCTACCAGGATCATCAGCGGGATCGCCGTCTTGAGCGCCGCCATCACGATACTGATCTTGGAGCGACCCGCCGCCTGCATCACCACCAGCTCGGAGCTGGTCGCCAGCTGGCCCAGACCGATCAGACCGCCCAGCAGTGCCGCCAGCGGGAAGAAGAGCACCGCCTCCTTGGGCATGGAGAGCAACACATAGTAGAGAGCATTGAGCATGTCGTAGTTGCCCTCTCCGACAGACTTGAGCTGTTCCACATACTTGATGAGCGCAGCAAGACCAACGAGCGTGAGCTCACACAGCAGGATCGACATAAAAATGACCCTGCCGATATATCTATCGAGAATGCCAAACATCAGCGGTAGTTCCTATGTGGCTTCATCATTTTGATTTGTTTATGAAATATTTGCTCTTTACCCCGTTCCACCAGCTGGTGCCCTGCAAATTGAGGGGCAGGCCAATAAACAGCAGATAACCGAGCGGCACCAGGAACATCCCCGGCCAGTAGGGCAACCGGCCACTGTCGATAGCCGAGCGGGCAGCACTGAGCAGCAGGAAGTAGGAGAGATAGAGCATGATGGCCGGCAACAGCTTGGCGTAGCGCCCCTGACGGGGGTTGACCCGCGCCAGCGGAACTACCAGCAGGGTGAGCACCGGAATGGAGAGGGGCAGCGAGATACGCCATTGCAATTCACCCATCATGTCGTTTTCCTGGGTACCCAGCAGCTCCATGGTGGGTTTGGCCGCCGCCTTGCGGTTGGAGCGCTCCATCTCCTGCTGACGGATCACCAGACCATACTCGCGAAAATCGGAGATCTGGAACTGCTTGCCGGAGAAGTTGCCTTCATAGCGGGAACCATCCTTCAGAGTCAGCCACTGCAGACCATTCTCATCGATCGTCACCACCCCTTCGCTGGCCACCACCACCGAAGGGGGGTTGCTGCCTTCGGCCCGCTGCAAGATGAAGATCTTCTGCAGCTTCGAGCCGTTGTCGTTCAAATCCTGGATATAGGCAACCAGGCGCCCCTTGTCGAGCTCCATAAAGCGGCCCGCCTGCAGGAAAGAGATCCCCGGATCCGACTTGAACTCGTCGATCACCTGATACTCTCGCTCCTTGGCCTGCGGGGCGATCCAGCCGGTGTTGAACGCTGCGACTGCGGCGGTCAGCAAGGCTAGCAACATGGCGCTGCGCATCACGAAACGGTGGCTGAAGCCGACCGCATGCATCACCGTCATCTCGCTTTCGGCGTAGAGGCGACCATGGGCAAACAAAATGGCTAAAAAGAGACTGATAGGCAGCATCAACAGCGCCATATTGGGCAAGTTGAGCAGCAGCAGGGTGGAGACCAGACGTGTCGGCACCTCGCCATCGGCGGCGTCACCGATGATCTTGATAAATTGTTGGCTGACAAAGATAAGCAGCAATACGAATAACACTGCCAGCTGGGTTTTCAGGGTTTCCCTGAACAAATATCGGAAAACGATCACAGTCATTCCCAAGTAAACTTGTGTTTTTAGTCGAATGCCTGAAAAATAGGGCCGTATATTGGATTTTTACCAGTTTGAACTGCGGAGCCTGTGGCTGTTCGCTCCGCCTCTGATACCCCAACAAGCACCGCATTATTCAATAAAAGGTGCCTTTTGTCTTTAGGATGTAGGAGATTCCATGGAGTTCAGTGTAAAGAGTGGCAGTCCAGAGAAGCAACGGAGCGCCTGCGTCGTAGTCGGCGTATTTGAGCCGCGTCGCCTCTCTCCGGTTGCCGAACAACTGGACAAGATCAGCGATGGCTATATCAGTTCGCTGCTGCGCCGTGGCGACCTGGAAGGGAAACCAGGCCAGATGCTGCTGCTGCATCAAGTACCGGGCGTGCTCAGCGAGCGCGTACTGCTGGTCGGATGCGGCAAGGAGCGGGAACTCGACGAACGCCAGTACAAGCAGATCATCAACAAGACCATCACCACCCTCAACGAAACCGGCTCCATGGAAGCGGTCTGCTTCCTCACCGAGCTGCACGTCAAGGGTCGGGATACCTATTGGAAGGTGCGCCAGGCGGTAGAAACCACCAAGGCGGGCCTCTACAGCTTTGATCAGTTCAAGACCAACAAGGCCGAGCCACGTCGCCCGCTGCGCAAGCTGGTATTCAACGTGCCGACGCGTCGGGAACTGACCATTGGTGAAAAAGCCATCGCTCACGGTCTGGCCGTGGCCAAGGGTGTGCGGGTCTGCCGCGACGTGGCGAACATGCCGCCCAACGTCTGCAACCCGGCCTATCTGGCCTCCCAGGCCCGTCGTCTGGCCGATGCCTACGACAACATCACCACCAAGGTGGTGGGCGAGCAGGAGATGGCCGAGCTCGGCATGAACTCCTACCTGGCGGTGGCCCGCGGCTCCGATAACGAAGCCATGATGGCCATCATCGAATACAAGGGTCATCCGGATGCCAAGCCCATCGTGCTGGTCGGCAAGGGTCTGACCTTTGACTCCGGCGGCATCTCCATCAAGCCGGCCGACGGCATGGACGAGATGAAGTACGACATGGGTGGCGCCGCCTCCGTGCTCGGTACCATGCATGCGCTGGCCCAGCTGCAACTGCCGATCAACGTCATCGGCGTGCTGGCAGGCTGCGAGAATATGCCGGGTGGCAACGCCTATCGCCCGGGTGACATCCTCACCTCCATGTCAGGCCAGACCATCGAAGTGCTCAACACCGATGCGGAAGGTCGTCTGGTGCTGTGTGATGCGCTGACCTATGTGGATCGCTTCGATCCGGAGACCGTCATCGACGTGGCGACCCTGACCGGTGCCTGCGTCATCGCGCTGGGCCATCACACCTCGGGTCTGCTGGCTAACCACAACCCGCTGGCCCACGAGCTGCTCAACGCCTCCGAGCAGGCGGGTGATCGCGCATGGCGTCTGCCGCTGTTCGACGAGTATCAGGAGCAGATCGACAGCCCGTTCGCCGACATGGCCAACATCGGCGGTCGTCCGGCCGGTACCATCACTGCGGCCGCCTTCCTGTCACGCTTCACCAAGAAGTACAACTGGGCCCACCTGGATATCGCCGGGACCGCCTGGAAGAGTGGCAAGGATAAAGGCTCCACCGGTCGTCCGGTACCCCTGCTGACCCAGTTCCTGCTGAACCGGGCTGGCGTGGATATCGAAGAGAAAGAGTAACTCTCCGGCCCCTGCCGATGGCTGCATCGGAAGGGTTGGCGTTACCCTGAACCACAAGGAAGAGGCCCGCCTCTTCCTTGTTTCATTCTTGAATCAGTGAGCTGCGAGCGGAGAAACACCCCGCGAGCCTCATGAGGCGGTCAACAGTCCGTCACCGCAAAACGGGATCAACCTGATGAGCCAAGTGACCTTTTATCTGATGAGCGAACAGGATGACGCGCAGGCCTCTGCGGTCGAGCGACTGGCCTGCACTCTTGCGGCCGAGTCGTGGGGCGCGGGCCATATCTACCTGTTCTGCGACGATGAAGCGCAGGCCCTGCGCCTCGACGAGCTGTTGTGGCAGCTGCCGCCGGAGCGCTTCGTGCCGCACCAGCTGCAAGGCGAAAGCGGCATGGCCCCGGTGGAGATCGGCTATCAGCCACCGAAACGGCGCTACGCCCGCCTCATCAATCTGGCCACTGCGACACCTTTGTTTGCAGGACACTTCGCTCAAGTGGTAGATTTTGTCCCCACTGACGAAACACAAAAGCAGCAAGCCCGCGAGCGCTACAAGCACTATCGCCAGGCAGGCCATACCCTCGAAATGAGGGACCAGCCCGTCCTTGCCGCACCGGATCCGGCGCAGCCCTGACTGCAACCAATTGATCCATAAAGAATCAACACCAGACTCCATCCATCCAGATTACGGCGAGACCATGGAAAAGACTTTTAATCACAACGCCATCGAACAGGCGCTCTATCAGCACTGGGAAGCCCAGGGTTACTTCAAGCCCCACGGCGACACCAGCAAAGACTCCTTCTGCATCATGATCCCGCCGCCGAACGTCACCGGCAGCCTGCACATGGGTCACGCCTTCCAGCAAACCCTGATGGATACCCTGATCCGCTACAACCGCATGCAGGGCAAGAACACCCTGTGGCAGGCTGGTACCGACCACGCCGGTATCGCCACCCAGATGGTGGTTGAGCGCAAGATCGCCGCAGAAGAGGGCAAAACTCGCCACGATTACGGCCGTGATGCCTTCATCGACAAGATTTGGCAGTGGAAGGAAGAGTCCGGTGGCACCATCACCCGCCAGATGCGCCGTCTGGGCGACTCCGTGGATTGGGAGCGCGAGCGCTTCACCATGGATGAGGGTCTCTCCGCCGCCGTGCAGGAAGTGTTCGTTCGTCTCTACGAAGATGGCCTGATGTACCGCGGCAAGCGTCTGGTGAACTGGGATCCGAAACTCAACACCGCCATTTCCGATCTGGAAGTGGAGAACCGCGAGATCAAGGGCCACATGTGGCACCTGCGCTATCCGCTGGCCAACGGCGCCAAGACCGCTGAAGGCAAGGATTACCTGATCGTCGCCACCACCCGTCCGGAGACCATGCTGGGCGATACCGCCGTGGCCGTGAACCCGGAAGACCCGCGCTACAAGGCGCTGATCGGCCAGCACATCCTGCTGCCGCTGGTGAACCGTCTGATCCCCATCGTTGCCGACGAACACGCCGACATGGAGAAGGGCACCGGTTGCGTGAAGATCACCCCGGCCCACGACTTCAACGATAACGAAGTGGGCAAGCGCCACAGCCTGCCGATGATCAACATCTTCACCCTGGACGCCCATGTGCGTGCCGAGGCCGAAGTGGTCGACACCAACGGCAACCCGAGCACCGCCTACGACGCCGCCCTGCCGGCCGAGTTCGCCGGTCTGGAGCGCTTCGCTGCCCGTAAAGCGATTCTGGCCAAGCTGGAAGAGCTGGGTCTGCTGGACGAGATCAAGGATCACGTGCTGCAACAACCTTACGGCGATCGCGGTGGCGTGCCCATCGAGCCGATGCTGACCGACCAGTGGTACGTGCGCGTGGCACCGATGGCCAAGACCGCTATCGAGGCGGTGGAAGATGGCCGCATCCAGTTCGTGCCGAAGCAGTACGAAAACATGTACTTCTCCTGGATGCGCGACATTCAGGACTGGTGCGTCTCCCGTCAACTGTGGTGGGGTCACCGCATCCCGGCATGGTATGACGACGCCGGCAACGTCTACGTTGGCCGCAGCGAAGATGAAGTGCGCGCCAAGCACAGCATCCCGGCCGTGACCGTACTGCGTCAGGACGAAGACGTGCTCGACACCTGGTTCAGCTCCGCTCTGTGGACCTTCTCCACTCTGGGCTGGCCGAACAACACCGAGGCACTCAAGACCTTCCACCCGACCGACGTGCTGATGAGCGGCTTCGACATCATCTTCTTCTGGATTGCCCGGATGATCATGATGACCATGCACTTCATCAAGGACGAAAACGGCCAGCCGCAAGTCCCGTTCAAGACCGTCTACATCACAGGTCTTATCCGTGACGAAGAGGGCCAGAAGATGTCCAAGTCCAAGGGCAACGTGCTGGACCCGCTCGACATGATCGACGGTATCTCGCTGGAAGATCTGCTGGAGAAGCGCACTGGCAACATGATGCAGCCGCAGATGGCCGAGAAGATCGCCAAGCGTACCGCCAAGCAGTTCCCGGAAGGGATCGATGCCCACGGTACCGACGCCCTGCGCTTCACGTTGGCGGCGCTGGCCTCTACCGGTCGTGACATCAACTGGGACATGAAGCGCCTGGACGGCTACAACAACTTCTGCAACAAGTTGTGGAACGCCTCCCGCTATGTGCTTATGAACACCGAAGATCAGGACTGCGGTTTTGCCGGTGGCGAAATGCAGTTCAGTCTGGCGGATCGCTGGATCCAGTCCCAGCTGCAAGTGGCCATCCGTGACTTCCGTACCGCCCTCGATACCTACCGCTTCGACATCGCGGCTGGCGTGCTGTACGAATTTATCTGGAACCAGTTCTGTGACTGGTATCTGGAGCTGACCAAGCCGGTGCTGACCAAGGGTTCCGAGGCCGAGCAGCGCGCTGCCCGCCACACCCTGGTGACCGTGCTGGAAACCCTGCTGCGTCTGGCACACCCGATCATCCCGTTCATCACCGAGACCATCTGGAAATCGGTCGCCCCGCTGGCCGGTGTACACGCCGACACCATCATGATTCAGGCCTTCCCGGAGTTCGACGCCGCCAAGGTGGACGAAGCCGCGATGGCGGATCAGGAGTGGGTGAAAGAGTTCATCGTCAGCATCCGCAACATCCGCGCCGAGATGAACGTGGCGCCGAGCGTGCCCCTCAACGTGCTGCTCCAGTGCGATGCCAAGGATGCCCAGCGCGCCGTTGACAACGAGGCCTTCCTCAAGTCGCTGGCCCGTCTGGAGTCCATCCGCGTACTGGCGGACGGTGAAACCGCCCCGCTGTCAGTGAAGAAGCTGATCGGTGCGACCGAGCTGATGATCCCGATGGCCGGTCTCATCGACAAGGACGCCGAACTGGCCCGTCTGGCCAAAGAGGTTGCCCGTCTGGTGGGCGAGTGCGGCCGGATCGAAGGCAAGCTTGGCAACGAAGCCTTCGTCGCCAAGGCGCCGGAAGCGGTCATCGCCAAAGAGCGCGAGAAGCTGGAAGATTACCGTCTCCAGCTGACCAAGCTGGAAGCCCAGCAGGCCGAAATCGCCGCGCTGTAAGCAACGCCCCAACCGATACAACAAAGCCCCCTGCCAAGGGGGCTTTTTCATATCCGCGCTTCCCGCTTCAGCTCACCAGCAGCCAGCCGCAAAAACCGAGATAGAGCAGACCGACCAGCGCCAACCACCCGGCGGTCATGATTCCCTTTCTGAACCCCCACCAGAGCAACCCGACCGCCAACAGCGTCACCAGCGAGGAGGCCATCATGGCGCCATCCAGCAGCCAGGGGGTAAAGAGCAGACAGAACGCCTTGGGGATAGTGCCCTGAATCATCATGGCCCCGGAGATATTGGCCAGCGCCAACCGGTTCTTGCCCTGCCGCACCCAGATCAGCACGTTCATCAGCTCCGGCATCTCGGTCGCCACCGGACTCAACAGCAGGGCCGCCAGCACCGGCGAGAGACCAAACAGTTCGCCCATGCTCTCCAGCTGATGAACAAACAGCTGGGCCGCCAGCGCTACCACTACCAACGCAGCCAGCGTCTGCAGCAACACCTTGCCAAGGGGCGGGATCCCGGCATTTGGAGCCAGCTTGAGGGGCTCCGGCAATTCGACCTCGTGGCTGTCACTCTGTTTCAGCTCACGCCTTACATAGACGAGGTAGACCAGCAGGAAGAGCGGGGCCAGCCAGCTCTTGCCGGTGAAAGCGACCAGCCCCAGCGCGGTTGCCACCAGAAAGATCCCCATAAACCAGCGCTGATCCCGACCAATCTCGCGCTGCACCTCGCCATCAATGGCGCGCTCGGTACGCCCCATGCAAAGCAGCAGGGTGAGGCCGACCGCTGCATAGCCGATGGTCGCCAGCACCAGCGGCCCGCCAAGGGCTGCGCCGATGCCGATCTCCTGCTGGGCGGTCGTGTTGCCCATCAGCAGAGCGGTCAGGGTGACGATACACTCGGGCAGCGCCGTACCCAGTGCCGCCAGCAGGGAGCCGGTGGCGCTTTGGGAGAGTTTGAAGTGGTGGCCGGTCCACTCAATGCCGTTGACGAAGTATTCGCAGGCAAGGTAGATAGTGACCGCAGAGACGAGAAATAACAGCAGGGTAATCAACATAATAGATACCGCCAGGCGAGCAGAATAACCGATGGACCCGACATGGCTCGCCCGGCTGGCGTGCATATCGAGGCCAAAGGTCTTGCAGAGCGATAGTGCCTATCGCCGCCCATGCCATGGATACGAGGATCCAAGAGTGTTGACATGGGCCCGGCCCGGAATGCGGACGGGTTGCTACTCCCCAATGACTGAGGGGATGTTTTACCAACTCGACCGCCGCCTCACAAGGCAAATTACTGATAACTCATTCAATAAGTTGTAAGGAAATGTATCGCCAGCCTCCCCTCCCCGCCACCATTACGCTGTTGGCACACCGATTGCTGTAGGTAGTTCACTATCCACAACAGTTTGGGAAGGATGAACAATGAAACGGTGGATCCAACATTTCTATCAACTCAGCCGCCTCAATTGGCTAATGGTCTGGTTGTTGCTCTGTTGCAGCATCATTTTGCTGTTTCCGGCCGGGCTGATGAAAGGGGCCGTCAGCCAGTGGGCTGCGGATCATGCGGCCTGGCTGGGGGTCGGCATGCTGATCGCCATCTCCTACTTCTGCAGTCAGGGCTTCCTGATCGCCTGGGAGTGGGCTTGCGAAGAGTGGCAGGCGCGCCGTCAGCAGGACCAGCTGGCCCAGATGATCGGCTTCCTCGACTTCAACGAAAAGGCGGTGCTGCGCGAGTTCGTGCTACAGCGTAAAAGCGTCATAAACTTGCCGATCACCGAGCCCGCCGTCAAAAACCTGATGGATGCCGGCGTCCTCACCTATGCCTACGGCAAGCCGACCCGAGATAAGGATGACGAGAACCAGATCCGCGCCCTGATGATCGCCCTGCCCGCCCGACCGCTGCTCACCTACAAGGTGCTGGGGCTGTCGCGTGGCAAGATGAGCGACGAACAGGTGGAGCAGATCATGAACGCCCGCCCCAAGTTCGCCCAGAAGGGGTTCCAGCGCTAACCGCCGCCCAACCGCCAGATGCAAAAGAGCCGGACACTGTCCGGCTCTCTAATTTCTGCGCGATGCTCTGTACCATCCCTTACGTCTTGTTGTGCCCTAACCCTTTAGGCTGGAGCAAAAGCTCACATCCGCAACCTTGGTCACCGGATCGAAGCTGTGATAGAGCTCGAAACAGGGTCGATCATCAAATTCGAAACCGGCCGCTACCACCTCACCGATATGTTGCTGCCAGAGTGCGGGGTACTGGGCCGGGTCGGTCACGGTAAAACGTGACTGGCCATAGCGGCCGCCCGCCAGCTGCTGGATCTCCACATTGCCACTTCCCCTGGTGCCCGCCGGCACGGTGACGCAAATATCGGTGCGGCACTGCTGGGGAGCCGTCACTTCGGGGTTGTCGTGGTAGATGAAGATCCACTCCCCTTCGGCCAAGCCCAACCCGACAGCCCATTGATAGAGCTGGTCACACACCGGCTCATAGCCTATGCCGTAAGGGCCGGTGACCCGGATATAGGCCAGAGTGCGCGCAGCCATCTGTTCGGTTTTCATCTGTAGCCTCCTTTCACTGGAACGGCCTTCAGCATAATCAGAGACCCGGGCAGCCGCGTGTCCATTCTTGCTCAGTTGCAAGAGTGACGGCTGGCGGCGCAACATCCCCGGTGCCATGGCAAACTGCTTGCGAAACGCCTTGGCAAAGGCCTGTGAGCTGGCAAAACCGGCCGAGAAGGCAATCTCGGTGATCGGGTCGCGACTGTAGCAGAGAGAGCGAGCAGCCCGCTCCAACCGCAGGCGGCGCTGCATCTCGGTCGGGGTTTCACCGGTGACGGCGGTAAAGACCCGATGAAAGTGATAGCTGGAGAGCGCCGCAAGACTGGCCGCCTCACTGAGGCAGAGCTCGGGATTCTGCTCCAGCGCCCGGATCACCGGGCGCAATCTGGCCTGATAATCGACCATGCCGTTAGCGACTGACGCCCCCCGCAACTCTGGCCATATAGAACACATCCACATAGCGCCCTTGCCGGAAGGCATAGTCACGAGCCAGCCCCTCCTGCGTGAAACCGAACTTGCGATAGAGCGCCTGTGCGGCCTCATTGTCGGTATAGACGGTCAGCTCAATCCGGTGCAGGTTGAGCCAGTTATCGGCCAGATCCAGCGCCGCAGCCATCAGGGCAGAGCCCACCCCCTTGCCTGCCCAGTCATCCCGTACCCCCATACCGATACAGGCCACATGCTTGCGTCTCGGATTGGGCTCAACCAGCAGCGAGAGCTGGCCTACCAGCAAGCCGTCAACATCGGCGACCAGTGCCACCACGCTGTCACTCTCCAACCGCTTCTGCCACTGGCTAAGGGGAGACATAGGCAAGTGCAAAGTGCCCGCCTGGGCATTGGGCATGGCATAGAGATCCCGCAAGGCGGGGGCATCGGCGGATTCGGCATGACGGATGGTAATCTGCATATGAGGCTCCTTCTCGAAACGTCCATCATGCATCATCCATCGCATCAGTCCATACAACCGGCACGGTCAGAGTGATTTATTGTCGGCAGACAGGGCTGCACACTGAGCCATTCAGCCAGTTTCATAGGTGAAAAAAAACGGAGCAAACGCTCCGTTTTTCAATGCTTTATCAATCCCGGACGGAACGCGCTTCGCGCTCTTGCCGCTCCCTTGCCAACAGGCGTTTGTACCACCAGCTACTGCGACGACGTTGTGCATTGGAAGAGCGACGAGCCATTTCTTAGGTTCCAGCCAAGAGTAGAAAGGAGCTGCATTATGCGACAGGGATCACGTCCATGTCTTTAGCTGGATCAAGAAAAGCCTCACTGGCCCCCTGAAATCCTCTTCTGGTTTTGCTGCCATGTGGCCACTGGCAGCACCATCGCAGGGGAACGCCAGACTCTCAGGCCCACTCCAGCAATCAACCCGGCCCCGAGTTTACTTGACGGATAATCATACAGCCTGCTGGCATTGTGGAACCAATATGGTAGCCTGCCAGCGCCTGCGGGCAGTCTCTCGCTGCCACGCGCAAACTCCCGGTGAATTTGTCACGTCATGACAAAATATAACCTTATTTATCAAATCGTTATTTGGATATTATCCCAATGCGTATCATGCCGTTGCTCAAGGCTGCCTGCCTGAGCCTGATGTTGTCCGCCTGCGTTGCTCCATTGCTGATGATGAGCCCCACCAGCCAGCTGATGTGGGCCCTGCTCAAGCCGCTGGTCGGCTTTGACCCGAACGAGGTCAATCTGTTCGAACAACCCCTGATCAAGGATCGGATGACCGCTATCCTTGGCCCCAACTACGAAAGCACCATGCAGTTGCTCAAGACGGCCGACAAGTTACAGCAGGAGGGGCCGCTTTTCTATGTGGTCTCCGAGTATGCGCCCGTGCCGGATATCGCCAAGCAGGCGGGAATGGTGTGGAACTCGCAAACCAACCAGATGTCTGTATTGCTGCAAAAAGGGGATGGTACCACCCTGACCTTCGGCGAAAATCTGGCGGGCACGGCACCGACCTGGCCAACCGCCATGCAGGGCTGGCAGACCCCCACCAACCAGCTCACCCCGGCGGCTAATGCCCTGACCGGTACGGCAACCAGTCAGAGTGGAGCCTCCCCCTTCTCCCTTGGCAGCGCTCTGGGCACAGTGACCCGCGGCGTCACCGGCTCGCTGACCAACAGTGCAAGTCAGGCTATCAGCGGCGCAGCCGCCAACGCCACAGGGCAGGCCACCCAAGCGGTAAGCCAAAGCGCGACCGATCTGACCCGTAGTGCAACCACCGCAGTCACTGCACCCGCCAAACAGGCGGTGAGCAGCACCGCTGCGACCGCAACGCAAGAAGCCACCAAGGCCGTTGCCACTCCTGCCAAACAAGCCGTCAGCACCGCCGCCGCAACCGTGACGCAGGAAGCGACCAAGGCCGTTGCCGTTCCTGCCAAACAAGCCGTCAGCAGCGCAGCTGCGACCGCGACGCAAGAAGCCACCAAGGCCGTTGCCGCTCCTGCCAAGCAAGCCGTCAGCAGCGCCGCTGCGACCGCGACGCAAGAGGCCACCAAGGCTGTTGTCGTTCCTGCCAAACAGGCAGTCAGCACCGCCGCAGCTACTGTGACACAGGAAGCCACCAAGGCTGTTGCCGCGCCAGCCAAACAGGCCGTCAGTACCGCCCCCCATACGGCCGGAGAGAGCGCCACCGATGCCGCCATAGCAGCAGAAGCCGAGGCTCGCGCCAAGGCAGAGGCGGAGATGGAGGCCCTGCTAAAATAAACCGACAGGTCACCGCAAGGTGGCCTGTCGCGGTATCCGCGACCCGACTATGAACTTCCGGCCAAGGACACATAGACTGATAGGTAATTCCCTGCACAAGGAGTGCGCCATGCGATCCCTGCTCGCGGCCCTTATCGCCCTGCTCCTGCTGACCAGCTTCCCCGCACGGTCCGCCTTTATCTATTACTCGGAGCAGAACATGCCCCTCAACGGGCTGGACAAGGAGGGCAAGCCCATCGGGCTGGCAGTTGAGCTGCTGCGGCTGATGTGGCGCGAGCTGGGGGAGCCGGAGCAACCGATCCAATTTCTGCCATGGGCCCGCGGTTGGTATCTGCTGACCCAGCAACCGGAGGCCGTTCTTTTTACCACCGCCAGAACCAAAGAGCGTGATCCCCATTTCCTATGGGTTTGCCCCATCAGCCACTCGCGAGTGACGCTGGTCGGACGAAAACAGGATGCCCCCAGAGTGACCGGCAAGGGGGATCTGGCCAAACTGCAGGTAGGGGTAATGCAGGCTGACGTGGGGGAGCAGTTACTGCTCAACCGCGGCATCAGCCCGGGCAACATGATGGCGGTGGAGCGCATGGAGCAGGTGGTACGCCAGCTCATCATGGCCCGTACAGATCTGGTAGCAGGCAACGAGGTGATGTTATTCCATCAACTGAAAGCTCTGGGATTTGCCGCGGAAGATTTCATCTCTGTCGCAGTGCTGGAGGAACAGGACAACTGCTTTGCTTTCAACCCGCGGGCGGATCGGCAGCAGGTCGCCCGGTTGCAACAAGCCCTCGATCAGGTTCGTCTCGGTAGCGAATACCGGCAGTTGATGGAACGCTACCAGCGGCTCAGTAACCTTCCCCAAAGCGATAAGCCGCTACCGAAGATCGAGTAACCCCGGTTCATCCTCTTCCCTCTGTGGTGATCAGATGGTTGAGGAAGAGATGAAACAGCTCGGCCCGCGAGCCGAGCCGCAGTTTGCCATAGAGATGCTTGCGGTGATTCTTCACCGTGCCGCTGCCAATCCCGAGCTCCGCGGCAATCGCCTCCGTATCCAGCCCCTGCAGCAGCAACTCCGCCACCTGCCGCTCGCGCCGGGTGAGCAGATCCCCCCCGACACTCGCCATCGCCTGCTCCACCGCATTCCGGAGGCTGGCGCTGTCTGGCAGCGCAGTGCTCTGGGCCAACAGCGGCTGGCTCTGCCGCCACTGCTGACGACAGAGCGAATGCACCAGCGGGAACAGCTGCTCCAGCCTTGCCTGCTCGTCACGGCTGAGGGTACTGCGCTTGTCGAGTCGCCCGAGAAACAGCATCAGTGTCAGTCCGTCCCGCACCGGCAGGATCAGCCCCACCTCCTCCTGCCAGCCGGTGGCCTGATAGAAGTGGTGGCGATATTCGGGATCGAGCCGCCCTTGGGAGACCTGCGCCAGGGTCCAGACGCCGGCAGGCAAGCCCTGCTCCAGCGCCTGCATAAAGGGATCCTGACTGAAGTGGCTGGTGAGGTAGCGATCAAACAGCAGAGCCCGCTGATGGTTGAGGTTGTCGTAGAGGTAGACGGGCCGCTGCCCCACCCCGAGCAGCAGGGCACAATCAAACGCCACCTGCTGCTGGATCAGCCGCACCAGCGCCGCCGCAAAGGCGCTGCTGTGCAGGGCATCGACTACCTCGGTCATGCTGCGGGTCAAGGCATCTGTGGTGAATGGCTGGGTCATGGTGGCACGTTTCCGGTGACGGGGAGCGATTCCCCGCTATGGCTGAATGCTAGCACGAGAGTGGCAAAACTGTCCCTGAGGGGACATATCCGCCACCAGCCAGAACGGCGAGGATGACGGCTTTCCCCCTGCTGTTGGAGAACCCATGATCAACCCCCACCTGCTCGATGAGCTGACCGAGCGCGGCCTTGTGGCCCAGAATTCCGACCCGGCAGCCCTGGCCGATCATCTTGCCACCCCGCGCACCGTCTATTGCGGGTTCGATCCCACTGCCGGCAGCCTGCATATCGGCCATCTGGTGCCACTGCTGATGCTGCGCCGCTTCCAGCTGGCTGGGCACACCCCGGTGGCACTGGTGGGCGGGGCAACCGGCCTTATCGGCGATCCCAGCTTCAAGGCGACCGAGCGCAGCCTCAACAGTGCCGATAACGTGCAGGGTTGGGTCGCCAGCCTGTCGGCCCAAATCAGGGCGCTGCTGCCCGCCGATGATGGCCTGTCGGCCCCGCAACTGGTCAACAATGGCGACTGGATGGGGCAGATGTCCGCCCTCGATTTTCTGCGGGATATCGGCAAGCACTTCTCGGTCAACGCCATGCTGGCGCGGGAGTCGGTGCGTCAGCGGCTGGCTCGCCCGGATCAGGGCATCTCGTTCACCGAGTTCTCCTACGCTCTGCTGCAATCCTACGACTTTGCGGTGCTGCACCAGCGGCTCGGTTGCACCCTGCAGATTGGCGGCAACGACCAGTGGGGCAATATCACCAGCGGCATGGATCTGACCCGTCGCCTCCATCAGGCGCAGGTGCACGGCATGACCCTGCCCCTCATCACCAAGGCAGACGGCACCAAGTTCGGCAAGACCGAAGGGGGCGCGGTCTGGCTCGATCCGGCGCTCACCTCCCCTTACGCCTTCTACCAGTTCTGGCTCGGCACCGCGGATGAGGATGTCTACCGCTTCCTGCGCTACTACAGCTTTATGTCGCTGAGCGAGATTGATGCACTGGAGGCGGAAGACGCGAAGCGGCAGGGGCGCAAGCAGGCCCAGCAGGTGTTGGCGAACGAGCTGACCGAGCTGGTGCACGGCAAGGCGGCGCTGGCTGCGGTGCAGCGCATCAGCGAGCTGCTGTTTAGCGGCGACGTGACCCGCCTCGGCGAGAGCGATCTGGCACAGCTGGCGCAGGATGGCATGCCGTGTAGCACCGTCAGCGGCGAGACGGATCTGGTCAGCCTGCTGGTCAGCTGCGGTCTGGCGAACTCCAGGCGTATCGCCCGTGAGCTGCTGGCGGCGGGCGCCATCAGTCTCAATGGTGTGCTCAAGCAAGATGATCAGCTGAGCGCCACTGATCGGCTGTTTGGTCGCTACTTGCTGCTGCGCCGGGGCAAGAAGCAGTATCACCTGGTGGAGTGGCAATAAGCCACAGGGCGGGGAGCACAGCCTCCCCGCCCGCACCCTGAATCCCTTTTGAATCCCGAGTTGCGATCCCCCTCACAGCCTCTCCCGTCAGCAGCCACCATACTGGCACCGGCGAACATGGAGTACGCCACACAATCTGTTCCTCACGATTCAACAAGGATGCTGATGATGAAGAGATGGCTTCTGGTGCTGCTCTGCACCCTGCCCATGCTGGCACACGCCAGCGGATACACCCAGACCCGCTACCCCATAGTGCTGGTGCACGGCCTGTTCGGCTTCGACAAGCTGCTCGGGGTCGATTACTTCTACGGCATTCCGCAAGCCCTGAGCCGCGATGGCGCCAAGGTCTACGTGGCTCAGGTATCTGCTACCGCCAGCTCCGAGCAGCGGGGGGAGCAGTTGCTCGCCCAGATTGAACTGCTGCTGGCCGCCACCGGCGCCGAGAAGGTCAACCTGATCGGCCACTCCCATGGCGGCCCCACCATCCGCTATGTCGCTTCGGTCGCCCCCGAGCTGGTCGCCTCCGCCACCAGCGTCGGCGGGGTCAACTACGGCTCCGAGATTGCCGATCTGGTGCGGGCCAATGCCGCCCCCGGCTCGGCCGCTGAGAAGCTGGCGGCCGCCGCAGCCCACGCCCTCTCCGACATGATTTCGCTGCTCTCGGGCGGGAGCCAGCTGCCGCAAGATCCGGTCGCCGCCCTCGATGCCCTCACTAGCAAGGGGGCCAGCCAGTTCAACCAGCGCTACCCGGAGGGGCTGCCCAGCCGCTATTGCGGCGAGGGGCCGATGCAGGCCAGCAACGGCGTCTACTACTTCTCCTGGAGCGGGCGCGGCAACCTGACCAATCTGCTGGATCCGGTGGATCCTGCGCTGGCGCTGACCGGCGCCTTCTTCAAGGAGCCCAATGACGGGCTGGTCGGAGTCTGCAGCAGTCACCTCGGCAAGGTGATCGGCACCGACTACCGGATGAACCATCTGGACGAAGTGAACCAGTCATTCGGCATCCACCATCTGTTCGAGACCGATCCGGTCACCCTCTATCGCCAGCATGCCAACCGTCTCAAGGAGCTGGGACTATGAAGATCGCCACCCTGCTCGTCGTGCCCTGCGCCATCACCCTGCTGCTTGGCGGGGTGTTGCTCTGGCCCACAGCACCGACGGCAGACTCATCACAGGCTCAAACCAATCAGCATGCACAGAGCCACCCGCACGATCCCGAGCAGGAGACCGCCGATGCCCTGCAGGCGCGCTATCGCACCTTTGTCTCCGCCCAGAGCAGCCTGACGGTGCCCACCGAGATCTCCCTCGCCAGCCTGCAGATCCTGTTTGACGAGCGGGAGCAGCTGCGCCAGCAGAGCTTTACCCCGGCCGAGCAGGCCCAGCTGTTTGCCGAGGATCGACTGATGGAGCAGCTGACCCTGCGCCGCAGGGCGCTGGCGGAGGCAAGAGACAGCGACAAGTCGCAGCTGGCCAGCGAGCTGGATCTCTGGCTGGCGGAGCAACCGGGCTGGTTTCGCGACGCGGAGGCCAACAGCCGTCTGCTTGAGGAGTTGCAAGGGCTGGCGCAGATGGACCCGGCCAAACGGGAGGCTCTGCTGCTGGAGACAGGGGGGCCGGAAGCGGTGGATCGGATGCGCCAGCTGGAGCAGAACCGGCAAGGGTTCGAGGAGCAGCTCAGCGGTTTTCTGACCGAGCTCAGGCAACTACCGAACGAGGCCCGGGCCGAACAGCAGCAGGAGCTGCTGGCACGCTGGTTCGAGCCCGGACAGTGGCGCCGGGTCGAGGCACTCACCCGGCTCAAGCTGGGGGAGCCACACACCGAATGAGAAGGGGGCCCGCGATGGGCCCCCTTGCTACTGCGCTTATTGCGGCTTGTTGGCACCCGGCAGCGGCTGCCAGGTGAGGCGGGTCACTTGGGTGCCCTGCACCTCGCACTTGAGGCTCAGCTCCTGCCACCCCTTATCCTGACGCAGGGAGACCTCCCCCTCGATCCCCTGCTCGCCAATCTTCAGCTTATCCTGCTCGAAGATCACCTTGTCGCCGTGGGCGAGATCCATCAGCTTGCCGTTGCAGAGCCAGTGAGCGAGATCCGCCCCCTTCAGCTTGACGCCCCCCTTGGCCGCCTTCTGTTCGGCCGCGCTCACCACAAACAGCTTGCTCAACTCGGCAGCCCGCTTGGTGAGCCACTCCTGACGCTGCTGCATGCTCATCTTGCTGACGAACTCGGCGGGCTGGCCCTTCTCATCCAACCATTGGGTCAGATTGCCGCTGTCATCAAAGGCGAACTGGGCGGCGGGCTCTTTGACCCCGAACAGCTTGCCGCCCTTGAAGTAGTAGCGGCTCTCCCCTTCCAGCTTGCCCAGCTCGTTCATGATGGGCACGGCGATGATGACCGGGGCGCCATCGATCCAGGCCTTGATATCGACGCCGTCATGGCTGAATTGACGGGTATCGAGGGCACTCTCGGCCCCCTTCTCCATCAGGGTAAACTGCTCGGCGAGAGAAGCGGCCAGAGAAGGAAGGGAGCAGAATCCCAGGGTCAGCGCGATCGCTGTGTTGCGCATTGAGTTGTACATAACACTCCTGTGATGGGCCATCCGGCCCGTGGTTAACTCTCTGTCAGCCAGGCCCGCAGCCCTTCCCGGTGAGCATCACTCAGGGGCAGGGATTGGCGGGCCCGGTAGTCAAAATGGATCAGGGTCGTCTCGCCGGTGACGGCCAGCTCCCCCTGCTGCCAGGCTTCCTGCCAGATGGTGAAGGAGCTGCTGCCAATGCGGCGCACACCGGTCTTGATGGTGACCGGCTGGCCGTAGAACAGCTCCCGTTTGAACTGCACCGTGTAGCCCGCGATGATCAGGTGCCAGTCATGCACATCCAGCTCGGGCGAAAAGATCCGGAACAGGGGATCCCGCGCCGACTCAAACCAGACCGCCGGCACCGTATTGTTGATGTGACCGAGGGCATCTGTCTCCTGAAAGCGGGGTTGGATCTGCATTTCCAGCATGGCTGGCGACTCCTTGTCGTTGAACCGCGCTCAGGCTAACGCGCCCCGCATCAGGACTCAAGCTCCCCGCCATCGCCCTGTGCCTGACCAACCAGCTCGGGTCGCAGCCAGGCGCTGCGAAAATCGAACCAGCCGAGCGCCGTCATCCGCACCCCGTGCACGCCGGTGCGGCTCTCCAGCTCAAGCCAGTGGTGAAACAGCGGTACAAACCAGCCCTGCTGCTGCACGCGGGCCATCAGGGCGCGCGGGCCGGGTTCGGCACCGCTGGCGCGCCACTGCGTCAACCCCTGCCACAACGGCAGCTGGCTGCCCCACACCCGGCGCAGCAGCGGAGTGCCCTGCAACCAGCCGTAGGGGGCAAAAGGTCCCTCATGCTCAAGGTTGAGGGTACCAAGCCAGAGATCCACATCCTCATCCTCGCCGCTCACCCAGCGACCGTAGTCGAGGGTACGTACCTCCAGCTCAACTCCCTGCGACCCGAGCAGGTCGGCCATGGCACCGGCACACTCGTTGAACTCGATATGCTGGTTGAAGCAAGCGAGCACCAGCCGCTGTGGCAGGCTATGTGGCCGGGGCGGCGGCGGTGGCAGCGCCTCGCGCCAGTGGGGCAGCATGCCGAGGGCGCTGGTCCAGCCCCGTTGCAGCTCGGGGGCAACCCGTGCCATCAGGGCCACCGGACTGAGCAGCTGAATGATCCAGTAACGCAGAGCAGGATCCTGCAAGGCGCGGGAGCGCTCGTCCTGCAGCAGGAAGTAGCAGCCCGATTCGAGCTCCGACTCGCCACGCATGGTACCAAGCTCGGGGCTATCACGACCCAGCTGCAGGTGGCTCTCCAGCCGCTCCGCCAGCTCCGGCAACATCCAGATGTCGATCTCGTCGAGCAGGGCGCGCAGGCCGAAGTAGTCGTCAAAAGCGGCGAGGCGCAGCTGCAGCGGGTCGTTGGCGATCACCCGATAGGGGCCGGTGCCCACCGGTTGCAGGGCAAAGCCCGCCTCCCCCTTGAGCTCGCGCGGCAAAATAGCCGCTACCGGCTCGGCCAGCAGGTCGGGCAGCAGAGGATCCGGGCTGTCGAGATAGAGATCCAGAGTGCGCGGCCAGGGGCTCTCCAGCCGCGCCAGATGGGCGAACAGCGGGCGATCCCGCAGGGCCAGCAGACTCTCCATCACATCCTCCACCACCAGTTCGCGGCCGTGGTGAAAGCGCACCGCCGGGCGCAGATAGAAGCGCCAGTGGCAGGGGCCAACCTGTTCCCAGTGGTGAGCCAGATCGCCCTCTATTTCCCCATTTTCCTCATTTCGCCGGGTGAGGCCGTTGAAGATCTGGCGGCTGAGATGCACCTCCGAGCGGCGCATCGGGCCGGTAGGCAGCAGCTGCGGCAGCGGCCGGTAGTAGGGCACCCGCAGGATCTGGCGCCCCTCGCGGGTGGCCTGACCGAGCTGTTCGAGCAGCAGCGGGGTGAGCAGATCGAGGCGATCCTCCGCCAGCCGCACCGCCTGCGCCAGCTGGCCCTCACTGAGCAGATCCCGCAAGCGGCGCCGGGTCAGGCTCTCCTGACTGTCGAGCAGGGTGAGCCGGGAGCGCCGCCCTCGCCCCGCTTCCGCCGTCCAGTTGAGCCAGCCCTGATCCTGCATCCGTCGCAGCAGCAGACGAGCGTTGCGCGGGGTGCAGCAGAGCAGCTCCGCCACCTCGGCGAGACTGATCTCCTGCTCATCGCAGCCAAGCTGCTGGGCGAGCCGTTGAAATTGCTGGTAGAGGCGACCGGTCGGCATAAAAGAGGAAATCCTTCATTCAAAAGTCATCAGTTTTTACTTCCGCATTTTAACTCAATACTGACGATGACGCTGAGCAACAACATAAGGAGCCTCACCATGAACCATCACATCGAGCCCAAACCGAACCGGATCCAGCAGATCCTGCACCGTTACTTCAAGCGGATCCTGCCGCGCCCGCTGCCACTTATCGAAGATCCCATGCAGCAGCTCAACCGCCTGATGCAGTGGGATATGAACCAGATCGACGACAAGGAGTATCGCCGCCGCCTCTGAGTGCGAGCCGTGCCCGCCACTCGGGACGCGCATCCCCTGCGGGAGCAATTGCTTTGCCGGATCTTGCTGTTTACATCGGCCACGGGCCTGATAGATTGGACGTCTATCCATCTATAACTGCCATAAGCAACATCCAACAAGGAGTGTGTGATGAAAGATGCGACCCTGGCCCTGCACCATGGCTTTACCAACGACCCCACCACCAAAGCCGTTGCCGTACCCATCTACCAGACGGTGGCCTACGAGTTCGAGAGCGCCCAGCACGGGGCGGATCTGTTCAATCTGGCGGTGCCGGGCAATATCTACACCCGCATCATGAACCCCACCAATGATGTGCTGGAGCAGCGGATGGCCGCGCTGGAAGGGGGGATCGCCGCACTGGTGGTCTCGGCAGGTTCCGCCGCCATCACCTACGCCATTCAGGCGCTGACCGCAGCCGGTGACAACATCGTCTCCACGCCCCAGCTCTATGGCGGCACCTACACCTTGTTCGCCCACATGCTGCCGAGTTTCGGGGTCGAGGTGCGCTTTGCCAAGGATGACAGCGCCGAAGCCATCGCCGCCCTGATCGACGACAAGACCAAGGCGGTCTACTGCGAGAGCATCGGCAACCCGGCGGGCAACATCGTCGATCTGGCCGCGCTGGCCAAGGCAGCCCACGCCCGTGGCGTGCCGCTTATCGTCGACAACACGGTCGCCACCCCGGTGCTCTGCAAACCGATCGAACATGGCGCTGACATAGTCGTCCACAGCCTGACCAAATATGTCGGCGGCCACGGCAACTCGCTGGGTGGCGTCATCGTCGACTCGGGCAAGTTCCCCTGGGCGGATCACGCCGAGCGCTTCCCGCAGCTGACCAAACCCGAGCCCTCCTACCACGGAGTGGTCTATACCGAGGCCTTTGGCCCGGCTGCCTTTATCGGGCGGGTACGCACAGTGCCGCTGCGCAATACCGGCGCAGCGCTGGCGCCGATGAACGCCTTCCTGCTGCTGCAGGGGTTGGAGACCCTGAGCCTGCGTATGGAGCGCCACGTCGACAACGCCCTGCGGGTCGCCAACCACCTCAAGCATCATCCCAAGGTGGCATGGGTCAGCTACGCCGGTCTGCCGGGTCACCCGCACTACTTGCTGGCAGAGAAATACATGGCCGGTCGCCCCTCGGCGATTCTCTCGTTCGGCCTGAAGGATGGTTACGAGGCTGGCGTGCGTTTCTACGATGCACTGAAGATATTCAAGCGGCTGGTCAATATCGGTGACGCCAAGTCGCTGGCCTGCCACCCCGCCTCCACCACCCATCGCCAGTTGAGCGAAGAGGAGCAGGCCAAGGCTGGAGTCAAACCTGAGATGATCCGGCTCTCGGTAGGGATCGAGGCGATCGAGGACATTCTGGCAGATCTGGATCAGGCGCTGGAGGCCTGAGTCTGGTGTTGAGCGAGCGGGCATCAGCCCGCTCTTTTTTTACTGCCGGTGAACCGCCCTCCTCACCCGCTCGTATACCCCATCCTGCCACCGAATCGAGGTCATTATGATAGTCCTGCACCACCTGAACAAATCCCGCTCCCAACGCATCATCTGGCTGCTTGAAGAGCTGGGCCTGCCCTATGAGATCAAGGCGTATCAGCGCGACACCACCACCTTTCTGGCGCCGCCCGAGCTCAAGGCCATCCACCCCCTCGGCAAGTCGCCGGTCATCGAGTTCGACGGCCGGGTACTGGCAGAATCGGGCGCCATCACCGAGTACCTGGTCGCCCGCTACGCCGCCGATCGGCTGGCTCCGGCACCAGATAGCCCGGAGTATCCCGAATACCTGCAGTGGCTCCACTTTGCCGAGAGCTCGGGGATTCTGCCGCTGCTGCTCGACATGTTTGTGCGCAAGGATGGCAGCCCGATGCGCTTCCTGCCGGACTACGCCAGGGCGGAGTGTGCCAAAGTACTGGGCTACCTCAATGAGGTACTGGCGAATCGCCACTATCTGGTGGGGGATCGCCTCTCCGGCGCCGACATCATGAACTCCTTCCTGGTGGATCTGCTGGCGCAAAGCGGCCAGCTGGCCCACTTCCCGCATCTGCAAGCCTATTGGGAACGCCTCAATACCCATCCGGCCCGTCAGAAGGCGGTAGAGCTGGAGCACGAGCTGGATCAGCGCCCCTGACCGAACAGCCGCCATGCAAAACGCCCCGATAGTCGGGGCGTTTTTGTTATGCAGCGAGCGCGGTTTACTTGGTCGCAGGCACCTTGTCCCGGCGCGACTTCCACCACCAGCGCAGCCGGATCTGGGAGATCAGCATCCCCGCCAGCATCAGGGCGCAACCGGCAATGGCACGCTCGTCCAGCGTTTCATCCAGCAGCAATACGCCCCCCACGGCGGCAAAGACGGTCTCCAGACTGAGGATGATGGCGGCGTGGGCCGGATGGGCGCCCCGCTGCCCCAGCACCTGCAGGGTATAACCCACCCCGACCGACACCAGCCCGGCATAGAGCAGCGCCTGCCAGCCAGCTACTGCGCCAGCCACGGTCGGAGTTTCGATGACAAAGGCGGTGGCGAGACTGAGCAGGCCGCACACCACAAACTGCACACAAGCCAGCTTGATGGGGGCCACCCGGTTGGAGTAGTGATCCACCAGCAGCAGATGGATCGCCCAGAACAGGGCGCCAATCACCTGCAGCAGATCGCCAAAACCGATGGTGAACTCGTCGGTCACGCTCAACACATAGAGCCCGCTCAGGGCAATGAGGGCTCCAATCCAGGTATTGGTACCCGTCTTGTGCCGCAGCAGCAGCCCCAGTACCGGCACCAGAATGATGTAGAGCCCGGTGATGAAACCGGCCTTGGCGGCAGTGGTATAGAGCAGCCCCACCTGCTGCAGGGATGCGGCACAGAACAGCACCAGTCCGGCCAGCACACCACCGGTCAGCAATTGGCGATGGTCGCCAGTGGCGACCACTGGTTGACGGGATTTGAGCCACCAGAGCAGCGGCAGCAGGGAGAAGGCACCGAGCAGAAAGCGCAGGCCATTGAAGGTATAGGGCCCCATATGATCCATCCCGAGGCGCTGGGCGACAAAGCCCATACCCCAGATGGTGGCAGCCATCAGCAACATCAGATTGGAGCGCATGGCGATTCTTCCTTAAATCGGCGCGTGACGGGTTATCCAATCCAAGATACCTGCCTCCCTACCCTCTTGTCTTTAGAGCGATAGCTGTTTTGTCAGCACGGCCAGCAGGGCGACCATTACCAGATTGCCCCGCAGGATCCACACCACCCGGAAGTACTGCTGGATCGAGATCATCGGCGCCTTGCCCAGACGCAGGGCACGACGCCAGCGATAGAAGAGGCGACTGGGATAGTCGAGGGAGCCGACAATCAGCAGAAACAACCCCACTTTGAGACCGTGGGCAGGATGAGCAAAGAGCTGCGCCACCGAGCTGGCGTGTTCGAGGGCCAGCAGACAACCGGTGGCAAAGATGGAGAAGAGCGCCAGCGCAGCCACCGCATCTGCCAGCAGCAGACGGTGCACCCGCAACATATTCAGGCCGCGACGAAAGATCAGATACTCGACACAGAGCGCCAGGATCAACAGCATGATGCCGCCGTAGTGAGCCATCAGGAGCAACGTGGAGTTCAGCATTGAACGGATCTCATTTTCTGCCTTTAGACGGGCGGGACGGCATCATATATGCTGGTGACACCCGAGCTGAAAAGGATCTGTGCATGTCCCCCGCCAAGCCCAAGCACACTTGGTCTTTAATCACCCGCATGCGGCTGGGCCTCCTCCTGCTCTTTATTCCCGTAGTGTTGCTCGGCAGCATCTACTACCTGCATATGGAACGTACCCTGCGCCTCGAGCAGCAACAAAACCTGATTGCCCGCAACACCCAATATCTCCATACCCTGCTCGAACCCTATCTGGAGACCCTCAAACGCCAGTTTACGCTTATTTATCAGCAGGTAAATTATCAGGATTTCAGCGGCCCAGCGATCAGTAACGGCGAGCGCTACCTGCAACAGTGGCAGGCCTATCACGAGGTGATGGAGCTCGACTACGTCTATGTAGGAACCGAGCATCGCCAGATGCTGATCCACCCCACCTGGCAGGCGGACGAGAAGTTCGATCCCAGAACTCGCCCCTGGTATCTGCTGGCAGCCAGCCACCCGAACCGGATCGTCTGGACCGATCCCTATTACGACTACACTCTGGGTACCCTCACCATGGCGCTGGCTCGGGTAATTCAAGACCCTGACGGCAAGCGAGTGGGGGTGCTCTCCCTCGATACCCAGCTCACCCCCCTCGCCAACTGGCTCAACAACCGGCATGAACAGAGCCATCATCTGGGCAAGGGCTATCAGATCCTGATCAACCATGACGGGCTGGTGCTGGCTCACCCGGATCGCGAACAGGTATTCAAACCGCTCACCCACCCTGAATGGCTGACACACATGCAACAGCCGCAAGGTTTCTTCCTCGACGATGCCAGCGGCATGATGGTCTCCTACTACCGTGTCCCCGAGCAGCGCTGGTTCCTGCTCAGTGTCGAGCCCACCGCCAGCATGCAGCAGGTGATCGACAGCGTCTCCATCAACGTGCAGCTGATGATTGCCGTTGCCTGCTTTTTCTATCTGCTGCTAGCCCTGCTTTGGGCCCGCTACTTCCGCCGCATGCTGGGGGAGATTACCCTGTTGATCCGCACCAGCCGCTCTGGCGGGATTGCCTATCATGGCAGCCGCATGCTGGAGCTGGCCAAGGTCTATGAAGAGATGGATGCCGCCAGTCAGGACTTTGCCCAGATCCGCCAGCAAGCCAACCAGGACAAACTCACCGGTCTCTACAACCGCCGCTTCTTCGACGAGTGCCTGCAGAGACAGCTCAGCAGCGGTGCCCCCTTCCTAGTAGTGATGTTCGATCTCGATAACTTCAAACAGGTCAACGACACCTTTGGCCACCAAACAGGGGATATAGTGCTCAAACGGGTGAGCAAGCTGGGCATGAAAATGTTTGACCAGTGGGGCTGGCTCTGTCGTTACGGTGGCGAGGAGCTGGTGCTGATCTTGCGCCTGGAGATGCAAATGAGTGAGGCCACCTCGCTGCTGGAGAGCTTCAGACTTGCGGTCACTCAACTGGAGTGGCGAGAGCCGGAACTGACCATTACCCTCAGCGGCGGGGTGGCCTTGAGCCACTCAGGGCTCTCGACCAAGGAGCTGATAGAACTGGCCGACAGCGGGGTTTATCAGGCCAAGCGGGAGGGAAAAAATCGCATCTGCTTCCCCCAGCGTCGCACCTGCGACGTGACGGAAGAGGATCCTTCCCCTAACCTTGATTCTACCCGACGCCCCCCCCGGCCGGAGGGGGGGTGAGCACAACCGGGGGAAGGAGACAAGGGAGAGGCAACTGCCTCTCTCTGTTGTTTATGTCGCTATTCTTGCCGTGCTTTAAGCCTGTTTGAGCACGCGACTCAGCGCTGCCACTCCCACACCGGCCAGCCCAGCTCCTCGGCTTGCTGGCGCAGCGCGGGGGCCGGATTGACCGCATGGGGATGGCTCACCGCCCGCAGCATGGGCAGATCGTTGTGGGAGTCGCTGTAGCCAAAGCTACCCTGCCAGAGGTGGTCCCTGCCGGCAAAGAGCTGGTTGATGCGGGCCACCTTGCCCTCGCGAAAGCTGAGGGTGCCGCGGGTCTGACCGGTCAGCATCCCCTCCTCCTCATCGAGCAGGATGGCGACGCAGTGATCCATCCCCAGCATCTTCGCCATGGGCGCCACCAGATGCTCACCGGAGGCGGAGATCAGCACCAGATCGTCGCCCCGCTCCCGATGCCATTCGATGCGCGCCAACCCCTCGGGGTAGAGGCGCTCGCGCAGCACCTGTTCGGCGAAGTGGTGGCAGAGCGAGTCGAGCCACTGGCGCGTCTTGCCCGCCAGCGGTTGCAGGGTGAAAGCCATGTACTGGTGCATGTCCATCTTGCCCTGATGGTAGAGGGACATCATGGCCTGCTCCTCGGCGATCATGCTGGCAGGGGCCAGCTCCTCGGCCACCATGTACTCCAGCCAGAGGCTGGCAGAATCCCCCGCTATCAGGGTCTCGTCCAGATCAAACAGTGCCAGTGCCATGGGCGCTCCTCGCAGTGAAAATGGAAATGAAATGCGGCCTCATGCTACCTCACAGAGTTGATCCCGGGCCACCACCAGGGTCACGGCACTGCCGGTGGCCAGCAGATCACCAGCCGAGCGGTTGAGGCAATCCACCGTCAACAGCCCCGCCTCGCACTCCACCTGATAGCGGATCACGTTGCCGAGCAGCTGTTGCTGGCGAACGATGCCGGGCAGGCTGGGTTCGCTGCTGGTTGCCCCGGCGGGCAGCAGGGTAATGGACTCCGGCCGCAGCGCCAGCTTGCCGCGAAAGCGCGGGCCGAACAGGGATTTGGCCTGCTCGCCACCCAGCAGGTTGTAGTTGCCGATAAAGCCCGCCACGAACTCGCTGGCGGGACGGGTGTAGATCTGCTCTGGCGTGCCGCTCTGCACGATGGAGCCCTTGTTCATCAGGAAGATCCGATCCGACATGGTGAGCGCCTCCTCCTGATCGTGGGTCACGAAGATGGTAGTGAGCTCAAGGCGCTGCTGGATCTCGCGGATCTGCTGGCGCAGGCTGCGGCGGATGCGGGCATCCAGCGCCGAGAGCGGCTCGTCCAGCAGCAGGATCCGTGGCTGCACCACCAGAGCCCGGGCCAGCGCCACCCGCTGGCGCTGGCCGCCGGAGAGCTCGGCCGGATAGCGGCGCTCGAAACCGGTCAGCTCCACCAGCGCCAGCGCCTCTTTCACGCTGGCCGCCAGCTCCCGCCCCGGCTGGGGTTTCATCTTGAGGCCGAAGGCTACGTTGTCCCACACCGTCATGTTGGGGAACAGCGCATAACTCTGGAACACCATGCCAATGCCCCGCTTCTGGGGTTCCTGCCAGGTGATATCTTCACCGGCCACCCGCACCTGACCGCCATCCACCGGAGTGAGCCCGGCCAGCGCCCTCAGCAAGGTGGACTTGCCACAGCCGGAGGGGCCGAGCAGGGTCACCAGCTCCCCCTTGCGAATGCCGAATTCGATCCCCTCGAACACCGGCGTATCGCCGTAGGATTTATGCAACTGATTGACTTCTAAATGAAACATCTTGGATCACCGATGAAATCTATTGGCCGCCCAGGTGAGCAGCAGGGTCAGCAGGAAGTAGCTCATCACCAGCGCACTGGTGAAGTGGCCAGAAGTGGCGCGCATGTTGTAGAGGTAGACCTGCAGGGTCTCGTAACGGGTGCCCACCAGCATGTTGGCAAACACGAACTCGCCGAGCAGGAAGGAGAGAGAGAGAAACAGCGCCGCCAGCAGCCCCTTGCGCAGACAAGGGATCACCACCAGCAGGAAGGCGCGCCGACTACTGGCCCCCAGCAGATGGGCGGCATCCATCAAATCCCTGAGCGGTACCCCTTGCAGGCTGTTGGCCAGCGCCCGATACATAAAGGGGAGCACCACGGTGAACCAGGTGCCGATCAGGATCCACGGCGTGCCGATGATGGGCAGAACGCCATCGGCGTAGATCTGCAGCAGCCCCACTGACGAGACCACAGGTGGCACCGCGAAGGGGAGCAGGATCAACAGGTTCATCCAGGGATCCAGCTTTGGGAAGTAGTAAGCCACCACCAGCACGGTCGGTACCAGCACCAGGGTCCCCAGCAGCAGAGTGGCGAAGCAGACCAGGAGGCTGCGGCCAAACGCCGCCAGAAAGCGCGGATCGCCCCACAGCTTGAGATACCAGTCGAGGGTGAAGCCATCCGGCAGCAGGGTCGCCCCCCAGCGGGTGGAGATGGAGTAGAGAAACGTGGCCAGCAGCGGCAGCAGCAGGGTGGCGACCAGCCCACCCAGCACCCACTTGGGCCAGCGCGGCGTCAAATCATGCATGGGATTGCCCCTTGTTCACATAGCTCTTTTTCAGCAGCCACTGGTTGGCGGCCGTCACTACCCCCAGCAGCACCATCAGGATCACCGCCAGCGCCGCCGCCATATTGGGTTCGAGGAAGATATCGCCGGAGACCAGACTGGCCACCCGGATGGTCACCAGATTGAAGTTGCCGGTGGTGAGGGCGTAGGCAGAGGCATAGGCCCCCACCGCGTTGGCAAACAGGATGATCAGGGTGCCGAGCAGCGCAGGTGTCAGCACCGGCAGTGCCACGTGCCACACATATTGTCCCTTGCTCGCGCCGAGCAGCGCGGCAGCCTGTGGCCACTCATCCTGCAGCGCATCGAACGCCGGATAGAGCAGTAGCAGAGCGAGCGGGATCTGGAAGTAGGTGTAGATGAGGATAAGGCCGCTACCCGAGTAGAGGTTGAAGCCGTCGATCAATCCCCAGGATTTCAGCAGCAGGGTCACCGCACCGTTGATGCCGAGAATGATGATAAAGGCGAATGCCAGCGGCACCCCGCTGAAGTTGCCAGTCATGGTGACGAAGGCCAACAGTACCCGCTTGACCCGCTCGCCGCTGTGGCGCAGCGCCGCCGCCCCGAGGGTGCCGATGGCAAGCCCCGCCAGACTGGCGATACCGGCAATGCGCAACGAGTTGCCGAACGATTGCAGGTAGAAGGGGGAGCTCAAAATCTCCCGGTAGTAGTCAAGGCCCCAACCATCTGGGGTCTGAAAGCTGCCCACCAGCACCCACACCATGGGAGCGAGCTGGAACAGGATCATCAAGAGGATAAACGGCAGCAGCACCAGCGCGGGCAGCCAGTGGCGGCGCACCTTCTGCTTGGTTGCCACAGGTTGATCCGCGAGGATCTCGGTGGTGGCAGGCATCATCAGTGCACCTCACGCATAAAGGCGGCCTTGAGCAGCGGTGGCGCTGCCGGCTTGTCGTGGGGAATGCCCAACAGATCCGCCATCAGGGCGCAGAGCTGGGTCTGGGCGATCACTACCCCATCCGGCCAGCGTTCGATAAAGGCATCGCCAAACAGCCAGAGCGGCACGGTGCGCTCTTCGGGCAGGGTGCCGCCGTGGCTCAGATCGTTGTTCATGCCGTGATCCGAGGTGATCACCACCTGATACCCCTCCGCCAGCCACTGGGGCAGCAGATCGGCCAGCAGGCTGTCCATCCGGCGCGCCTGATTGCGGTACTGGCGGGAGTCGAGGCCAAACTTGTGGCCTGCATCGTCCACCCCCATCGGGTGGATCAGCAGAAAATCGGGATCGTACTGGCTGCGCAGCCATTCCCCATCCATCAGCAGATGGCTGTCAGGATAGTTGTCATCCCAGTAGAAGCTGCCGTGCTGGATGGGCAGCTGCTCGTCGTGGGTAAAGCGATCGCGGGCCGCCAGCCAGGGGCTCTTGTTGTAGAGCTCGCTCACCCAATGGTAGGCCGCCGCTGCGGTGCGTTTACCCGCGGCGCGGGCCAGATGGAAGATGGAGTCATGCAGACTGAGACGGCTCACCCCGTTGTGGGTGATGCCGCTCACCACCGGCGGCACGCCGGTCAGGATGCACTCGTAGAGGGGTCGGGAGAGAGACGGCAGGGCAGCATTCAGGGTCGTATGCAGGCCCCGCCCCGCCTCCACCATGCCACCGAGGTAGCCCATGGTGTGGGCTACCTCGGCTGCCAGACCATCCACAAGTACCACTATCACCTTGTGTTGCACTGGATTCCCTTACTGCATGTTGATCATGACGGTTTCTTGCCACTGGCGCGGCAGGGCTTTGGAGCTCTGCTCCCAGGCGGCGTGATCCTGCACCGGCTTGGCATTGGCGTACTGCTCGGCGGGCAGCAGCTTGGCCTTCACGTCATCCGGCAGGGTCACATTGCTGCGGATCGGGCGGGCATAGCCGCGGGCCAGGTTGATTTGACCGGCATCGGAGAGGATGTATTCACGGGCCAGCTTGGCGGCGTTGGGGTTCTTGGCCCACTTGTTGATGATGGTGGTGTAACCGGCGATGACGGAGCCGTCACTCGGGATCACCACATCAAACTTCTTGGGGTCGATCTGGTCGCGGTAGTTGAGGGCGTTGAAGTCCCACAGCACACCCACTTCCACCTCACCCTTCTCGATGTTGGCGATGGTCGGATCGTTCAGGGAGAGACGACCCTGCTTGGCCAGCTGGCCGAACAGCTCCAGCGCGGGCTTGAGGTTCTTCTCGCTGCCGCCGGTGGCATAGGCCGCCGCCAGCACGCCGTTGTTGGCCTGAGAAGCTACGCCCACATCACCCAGGGTCACCTTGTAGTCGCCACCCAGCAGGGACTGCCAGCTGGTGGGGGCGGCCTTGACCAGATCCTTGTTGATCAGGAAGGCAATGGTGCCGGTATAGGCCAGCATCCAGTGACCGTCCGCATCCTTGGCCCAGTTGGGAATATCGGCCCAGGTGGAGGGTTTGTAGGGCTGGGTGACCCCCTGCTTGACCGCAACCGGACCGAAGGCGCCGCCCACGTCACCGATATCGGCGGTGGCATTGGCCTTCTCGGCGGCGAACTTGGCGATCTCCTGCGCCGAGCTCATGTCGGTATCCTGATGCTTGATGCCGTAGATGCTGCCGAGCTGCTGCCAGGTATCCTTCCAGTTGGCCCAGCTGTCGGGCATGCCGATGCTGTGGAGCTGGCCTTCGCCACGGGCGGCCTTTTCGAGATCCGCGATATTTTCGGCTGCATAGCTATTTGTGGCAAACAACGGTTGGCTGATGGCCACCATGGCCAGTGCACTTGCGATCACGCTTTTCATCATCCCATCCCTCTGGACTAGGTCAGTTAAGGTTCGAGAGGGATGCTAGAGGGGAATTGTGACGGTGGCGGGGCGCTTTGATGGCAGTTTGATGACAATCACCCTGTCATGGCGCTGTCATCCACAGCGGTTACAACTCTGAACCCGAGTGAGGCTGGACTACTCCAGTAAGGGATTGGCCAGCCACCCGCCTTCTGAATAAGCAACAGGGACAAGAGTGTGACCGAGCCGAGATTGAGCGAGCAGAGAGTGAACGAACAGAGCATGGCCGATGGCCGCTCCTCCTCCAAGTGCGAACAGATTTGCCAGACCCTACGCCGCTATATCGGCAGCGGCCAATTGGGGGCCGGGCAGCAGCTGCCCGCCGAACGGGCCCTGAGCGAACGCTTCGCCACCACCCGCATCACCATCAAGGAGGCGCTCTCCAGCCTCGAAGCGGACGGCCTTATCTACCGGGCCGAGCGGCGCGGCTGGTTTGTGGCGCCACCCCGCCTCACCTACGATCCCGCCATCCACACCCACTTTCACCAGTGGATCGGCGAGCAGCAACGCACCGCCGAAACCCGGGTGCTGGCCCACGGCAGCGAACTTGCCAGCAGCGAACTGTGCCGCTGGATGGGGCTGGAACCCTTCACTCCACTTTATGAGATCCGCCGCCTGCGCCTGATCGACGGTCGCCCGGTGCTCCACGTCAGCCACCACCTGCTGGCGAGCCGCTTTCCCGATATCGCCAGCGCGCCGCTGGCCAGCTCCCTCACCGAGCTCTATCAGCAGCGCTATGGCATAGGCCAGGGTGGGGCGAGTCTCGAGATCACCCCCTCGGCGGCGCGCGGCGCCATCGCCCGCGCCCTCAATCTGGCGGAGGGGAGCGCGGTGCTGCGGCTGGTGCGGGTCAACTACGACGAGCGAGGCGGTCTGGTGGATTGCGATATCGAGCACTGGCGGCCGGATGCCATCCGCATTTGTCTGGATACGCGAGCATTGCAGCCGCTCGCAGGCAAGCTGCAACAAACCCGGGTCGCCGATTAGGGAAAATATCCAGAGCACTGTCGAGCACAGTGGCGATCCGCATCTGCCTCGATAACCGGGTGCTGCAACCGGTCGCAAGCAGATCGCATACCGTTCAACTCACGGAATAACCAAACTCCAACATGGCGGATCCCGCAGGATCCGCCGGGATCAGTTGTCGATATTGGGGATCATGTCGTCGAAGCTCTGGTAGCCGCAGTCGGCCAGTTGCAGCGACATGGTGTAGGTCTTGGCGTGCTCCTGCTGGCCGATGGCGGGGCGGTTGAGCTTGATCTCCTGATGCCAGTACTCCTTCATCCGGTCGATCAGCGCCATCGCCTCCCCCTCGTTGAGGTGCAACTGGCAGAGCGCCATATAGTTGTTCGACTTGTGCATGTTCTCCACCAGATACTCCCCCAGCACCGACATCGCCTGCCGTGCCTGCTGGCGGGCGAAACGGCTGTGCTGCTCGAAGCTGATCCGCTCGCTGATCAGGAAGTGGTAACTGTTGTCGATACCAAGCTGCAAAATGCCGAGCTTCTCCAGCTTGCGCAGATAGAGGTAGCAGGAGGCATCGGTCAGGCCGTACTCCCGCTTGAGATCGATCAGCGTCTTGTCGCGCCAGAAGATATTGGCGAGAAAAGCGTAGAGCCCCGGCTCATTGTGAAACGCCTCGTCCTGCTCCTGGGTAAAGACGGCGCGGCGGCTCTGGGCGTCCTGAGTGCGATCCAGCAACTCCTCGAACGAGAGACCCACCAGATGGCAGATCTCCAGCAGAGTATCAAACGGCAGCGAGGGCTTGTTCATCATCCGTTTCACGGTCGCGATGGAGACACCCATGGCTTCTGCCAGGGTCTGATAGCGGATCCCCTTGTCGGTCAGGGTCTTCTTCAGGGTGTCGAGAATATTGTTGGCCAGGGTCTGGCTGTAGGTCATGCCACTCTTCCTTGTTATCGCACTTTCATTGCATGGTTATGCCGAGTCAGCTTCTGACCTGTTTTTACCTTCAAGGCTCAGATATTGACACCGAAAAAACAGCCTAGAGAAAAAATCGCCTACAACGCCCATCAGGACAGACCAGTTGAACGATGAGGTCGCAAAATCTGACACCAGACAGTGCATATCTTTCAACCCGCAAACATTTTGCTAGTGCTGCATAGAACATCGCGCATAATCGAAACGTATCGAATTCAAGACCCTTCCTGGTTGAGAAATCGATTGTTTGCTTCCAAATTTTTATCTTTTAAACCGCAAGGTTTTTTCTCTTTCCTGGCATTGGGCGGCGCTGATAGCACCGCCCTTTTCTTTTCCCTGAATTCGCAGGTCAGGTCAAGGGCCCCGGCAAGGGGAAGTGTCACAGGCCACCCGCCGCCCACTGATGCGCCAGCCACTACGACCTCTCTGGCAAGGTATCCTAAACGATCCTTAATACCGTCTCATTGCCATTAAATATATTTAAATGGCTTACTTGGAAAGCTTCACTCAATATAAAAACAAATATAATCAAGTAATTTAAAACATCAAAAACTTATCTTTTAAATGGCTTGCATATATAAGCAAACAAAATTAATCGGGCCGCACGCCCCATATCTGCTTATCACACCCCATGCCCACCCCAACAACTGCTACCGGGTGAAGAGAAAAGCCACCCACAAGCGCCCATTCGCGTATCTGGTGGGTAGCATAGCCCACGCAAAAACAGCCTCAAAAGACCACCAAAAGTTACAATGGGAACAATCCCAAACCTCAAAAAGAGCAAAAAACAGGCAAAGAGAGAAATTTTTTTCTCACGGTTTCACCTTGTGATGCGTTCAAAAAATCATCGAAAAGAACCTGATGCCAATCAGTGACATCTGAGATGCCAATTTTTAGACGGCTCATCATGGCCACGCTCGAATGAAAATTCAATGCTGATAAAAATCAATCACATAGAATCAAAATAGAACTCGCAGCCGGTCATTTGCCTCACCAGTTAATTATTTAAACCTCAATAAAGCTAAAACTCTAATAACACCATTTATTAAACAAAATGGCCCTGCTTGCAGCCAGTCATATTTATAATGATGGGGAAACCACTCTCTTGTTATTCAGAAATGTGCTGACTATACTGCGGCCCCTCTGTGAAAGCTGAGCGATGACGGAAATATAAAAAGCTTCATGGATTGAGCAATATAAATTACACGCAGTTCACGCAACACAAGGTTATTTATCCATGAACAAGTTTAATAAAATTGCCGCTTTCTCCCTGCTTGCTCTGGCCATGAATGGCGGCGCCCATGCCGAAGGCTGGTATGCAGGTCTGGATCTGACCACCTCCAAGATGGATCTCGACGGTGACCTCCAGCGCGCCTATGACGCCAAAGTGATCGACGACCAGCTCGACGGCGGCAGCCTGATCGTCGGTTACAGCTTCAAACCCTGGCTGGCCATTGAAGGTGGCTTGCACGCCCAGCAGATGGATCAGCTGACTTGGGTGACCTCCCCGATTGCAACCGGCTTTGCCGACACCACCATCGACACCCGCAGCATCAGCCTGGCCGCCAAGCTGAGCCATCCGCTGGCCTGGGGCTTCAGCGCCTATGCCAAACCGGGTATCGCTTACACTCGCACCGAAGTGGAAGTTGTCGGCAATGCCACCATCCTCGGTATGAGCGGTCAGGTAAGTGGCAGCGAAACCAAGAGCAAGGTACACCCCAATCTGGAAGTGGGTCTGGACTACGCCTTCAACGACAGCTTCTCTGCCGGTATCGGTTACGAGCGCCAGTTCAACGCCCTGAGCCTGGGTGATGAGCACTACTCTCTGGATACCCTCAAGCTGGGTCTGCGCTACCACTTCTAAGTCGCGCCGCGTCAGTAACAATGCAAAAGGGCCACAGGTTTCACGCCTGCGGCCCTTCTATTGGCTGATGTGCCATCAGCAGATCTGATTCTTGCCCTGCTGCTTGGCCTGATAGAGCGCCCGATCGGCACGCACCATCAGACTCTCCTTCTGCTCACCCTGCTGATACTCCGCCACTCCGAAGCTCATGGTGGTGACACCGCGGGGACAGATGGGGTTCGTCACCATCAACGCCTGAAACTTGTTCGCCACCACCAACGCATCTTCACGGCCGGTATTGGGCAGCAGCACCATAAACTCGTCGCCACCCCAACGAGCCAGCAGATCAATCTCGCGGATATGGTCGCGCACCAGCGCCACTATGTTGATCAGGGTCTGATCCCCGATATTGTGGCCATAGCTGTCATTGATCTGCTTGAAGTTGTCCACATCCATGGCAATCACGGTAAAAGGCAAGTGAAAGCGGCGCGCCCGTTCGCACTCCAGCTGCAACGCCCGCTCCAGCCGATAGCGGCTGGCGGCACCGGTCAGGGCATCAGTCTCCGCCAGCTGACGATTCTCCTCCACCCTCTGTTGCAGTGCCTCGTTGACTCGCACCAGCTCGGCGGTGCGCTCCGCCACCAGTTGCTCCAGCGACTGATTGCGCAGCTCCAGCTGCTCCAGCAGCAACTTGCTGGCGTGGATATTGCGATGGGCGCCGATCATCCGCGCCACAGACCCATCGGGATTGCGCTCTATGATGCGGCCGCAATCCTCGATCCAGATATAGTCTCCGCCGCGACTGCGGCAGCGATACTCGACACGGTAGTCGGGGGCGGCGCCGCTCAGATAGGCATCGAAGCTCGCCATCACCCGATCCATGTCGTCGGGGTGGATCACACTCTCCCAGGTGAAGACATTGTTGCCTAGAGTATGGGGCTCGTAGCCCAGCATCCGGTACCAGCCCGGGTTGCGATAGACGAAACCGGTGTTGGCATTCCAGTCCCAGATGCCATCGCTGATCACCTCGAGAATGCCATGTACCACGGCTTCGCTGACATCCGAGATCCTGATCGTGTCGCTGTCCTGCAGCATGGGAGACCATCCTTGTATTGCCGCCCCGCTGGGGCGCGGGGCATTCCAGCCTGATGTTGAGAAATGATAGCGGCAGACGGCTGCACAGTCCGCTATCCGTTGATCGATGAAAACCGCCACTACTTGTTCCGGTTATCGGCCGCCATCGGGTTCGTCTGAATAACATTAGCAACCAGTGTGGCTCAATATTTCACCCTTGTCCGGTTTTAAAGGCAGGATGATGCAGGTTGCGATAGTGGCTGGGCGCCAGGCCATGCTGGCGTTTGAAGGCGGTGGAGAAATGGTACTCGTTCTTGAAGCCGCACTGCTCGGCCAGCAGCTTCACCGGGTCGGCCCGGCTGGCCAGCAAGAGCGCCGCCCGCTGCAGCCGCAGCCGTTGCAGCAGCGCCATGGGCGCCAGCGCGAAGTGCTGCTGGCAGAGCCGGTAGAGCTGGCGCTCGGAGAGATGCAGGGCGCCGGCCATGCGCGCTATGTCCCACGGCTCGGTCAGCGCCTCTTTGAGCAGCAATTCGAGGCGCAGCGCCAGCCGCTCGCCACGCCGCTGCCCCTCCCCCTTTTGCAACAGACGGCGCAGGTAAAAGCCGAGCTGCTCAACCAGCAGGGCGCTGAGCAGCGGGTCCTGATGGCGCTCCTGCTCCGCATAGAGGTTCTCGATCGTGCGCAGTACGGTGGCCTGCTGGGAGGTACAACCGAGCCGGGGGTGGCTGGCGAAGGCATCCCAGGGGGAATCCTTGTGCAGCAGCAGCCACACCAGCTCCCACTCACTCCCCTTATTCACCTGCTGGTTCAACGGCTCACTCAACTGATAGCAGATTGGCTCCCCGGCCGGGATCAGCGCCCACTCGCCGACCTGCAACCGCTCGCGGCGATCGCCCACCTGCACCTCCCCCTCACCGCCCAGGGTCAGCAGAAAACAGTGCATATCGGCAAAGCGGCGCGCGATGCGGTAGCGGCTCTTGAGACGGGAATAGCCCGCCAGCCACACCTGCTCCTGTGCGAGGGCCGGCAACAGGCTGTCACAGCAGATCTGCTCGCGGCAGTCGGGGGAGACATCGATAATCTCGGTGTTGGCAGTTTCAGACATCATCAGGACGGGCTCAGCCATGTCGAAGGGACAGGCCCCAGCATAGCATCAAGGGCATCGAGTCACAGGAGACCAGCCATGCATATCCATCACGTCGCCATCTGGGCGCAGGATCTGGAGGCACTCAAGGCATTCTACTGCACCCTGTTTGGCGGGCAGGCCAATGAGCGCTATCACAACCCGAGCAAACAGTTCAGCTCTTACTTCGTGCGTTTCGAAGGGGGCGCCAGCCTGGAGCTGATGCACACCCCCATACTGTTTCCGGCGGATCTGCACCTGCCGCACCCGCTGCAGGGGCTGGCCCACCTCGCCTTCTCCCTCGGCAGCGTGGAGGAAGTGGACAAGATGACCGCCCGCCTCAAGCTGCTCAAGGGCGCCGAGGTGAAACACCTGGACGGCCCCCGCTGGACCGGCGACGGCTATTACGAGAGCACCTTCCTCGACCCTGAAGGCAATCGGCTGGAGCTGACCATCTAATCCCTGAATGCTCCCCTCACCCTGGCCCTCTCGTAAGTTCGATTAGCGAAGCGTAATCGGACAACGGTAACGGCATTGCTCCCTTCTCCCGTTTATTAAAAAAGGAGGAGAAGGGCTGGGGATAAGGGAAAGGAAAAAGAGATTTCGCGGTAAACGTTGGGCTTCACTGCGCTCAGCACCAACCTACACGATCGGTAGGTTGGTGCTGAGCCTGCGAAGCCCAACATAAGAAAGCTCTACGCGAAGATATGACTTCAGAAAATGTCAAATTAAGTTGCTATTATATTGTTCTTTTATTTATCTCTTTTACTAATTCGAACAACATATTAGTTGTTTTTAACGATGGGTCTTTGTTTTTCCGTAGCTTAATCTGCTTGATATAAACCTCTTTTCCTCTAAGTCCAACCTCCATTGTCACCCGCTCTCCCGCCATAACCTTATAGATGAATGAGGTTCTATCTCTCAACTTATCTAAATATGTAAAAACACAATGCTCCATTTCAATTCCTTCTTGAATAAGTTGATTGATAGAGCAGATCTGGGACATAAAATCTGGATGTTCAATATCTAAAATTGGAAGAGGCTCATCATGCTCCAAAAACATTTTGTTCTTGTTTAAAATATCAACCCAACCATCATGAACTTTAAGCAATTCTTGCGCAGACTTGCATGACCTGACGATATGCGAGCTATTTTTTATCCCAATATGAGCACCGATATTTATAGTGTCCATATATAATTCATTGATTTTATTGACACCAATTTTATAGGTTCCAAGTCTATTATCTATACCTTTATTAAAACCATGTATTATTTTAGAGCCTATCAAAGATGGATAACTATTAAGCACATATATATCAGAAACAAATACTTTCTCTTCGTGCTTAAATGAATCGACAAGATCATCCTTTTTTATAGCCTTAATTATTTCATCAGCCTCATGTTCACTGCCATTTAATATTCTAATTTTACCGACAAACTTAACATGCCGCTCACCCACCTCTGAGCCGACTATTTTTGTTAAAATTTCCTTTCTCTTAAGTCTTGCATAGTGATGCATAACATGTGCAGATGACTCATCATATAACTTGACACAAATCAGCCATGCTAATGTCGGTGAAGTTCTAAATACATCCATTAATTCAGGGTAAATAGCAAGTGCGTTTGAAAAAAGAGACTGTTTATGAGTAAGCGACTTAATAAAGTCATTATTTATCAAATTAGTGAAGAATTCATTTTTCTTGATTACATCAGGAAACATAGATAAGACCGGGAGACCAACGTTATAACTAGCCTCGAATTCCATGTTTTCATCATACAATTTTACTTGATGGTCTTTATCCAAAAATCTAATATCCATTACCATTTTCAATAAAGGATAAAAAGATATTACCACTCGATTTGAAAATGATAACACTTTCATTTTTCAACCTTATTGACGCGAGACAGTAGCTCTTGTAGAGCAGATATATGCTGTTGCATTCTTTCGTGTTCTTCTTCACTAAACATAGTTTTTAATTTATCACAAGTTACATTTAGCTCAAACAACCTACTTTCTGCCATCACCACATTTAGCCTATTCAAATTATCTATGACCTCATTTCCTTTTTTAGTCAGCGTGCCTAGATCTGCCTCAATTACACCTAGTTTTATTTTCGCATTATCACTGGAAGTTAACCTCGATGCGATATCCAATATTGGTTTTCTTAGTACAAGAATTGCGATTAGCACTATAGTTGGCCATGACAATATTAATTTAAGAACATCTATATACTCTGTTTGCATAAACATTCCTCTTTATTTAAAGCATTGGCAATAAAAACTCGTAACTCATTACATTCTGCGGCAATCTCCCCTTACCGCCGTCCAATCCATCACTCCCCCAACCTCTCCGCCAATCCAGAATAACGCTCGGTCTTTTTCCGAACCGCTTGTGCCAGCAGGGCGCGATCGCCGTAGAGATCGAGTTTCGCCTTGGCGCGGGTGATGCCGGTATAGACCAGCTCGCGGGTCAGCAGCGGGCTCGGGCTGTCGGGCAGCACCAGCACGGTATGGGCAAACTCGGAGCCTTGGGATTTGTGGATGGTCATGGCGTAGACCGTCTCGTGGGGTGGCAGACGGCTGGGCAACAGCGCCCGCAAGGTGCCGTCCGGCTGCTCAAACCAGACCTTGAGCCGGCCACTTTCGTCGGGCAGGCAGAGCCCCATATCGCCGTTGTAGAGACCGACCCCGTGGTCGTTGCGCACCACCATCACCGGGCGACCGGCATACCAGTCGCCGTCGCGGGCAATCAGGCCAGCCCGTGACAGGGCCAGTTCGAGCCGCTCGTTAAGACCCAGCACCCCGAACGGGCCATCTCGCAGGGCACAGAGGATCTGGAAGCTGTTGAATGCCTTGAACACGGCGGCGGGCGCTTCCCCCGCGCGGGCCGCCTTCAGATAGCTACCGTAACCGGCTACCCCCTGGGCAATCAGGGCGTCGTAAGCCTCTCCGGCCCAGGGGTGCAGGCTGATATCGCTAAAGCCCATGCCCCAGACCGATTCCACCGCCGCGGCATCGCCGCTGTTGCAGGCGCGCGCCAGCTGACCGATGCCGGAATGCTGATCAAAGCGCCAGCTCTTGGCCAGCAAACAGAGGCTGTCGCGCACCGGTGCCCCCGCGGGCGTGCCCTGCAGGCGGTAGCCGGTCTGGCGGGATAGCCAATCCGCCTGCGCCGGGCTGATGCCCTGTTCGATAAAGCTGCAGATATCGCCGAGCACGGCCCCCGCCTCCACCGAGGCGAGCTGATCCTTGTCGCCGAGCAGGATCAGGCGGGCGTGGCTTGGCAGCGCATCAAGCAGGCGCGCCATCATCGGCAAATCGACCATGGAGGCCTCATCCACCACCAGCAAGTCGAGGTGCAGCGGGTTGCCTTTGTGGTGGCGGAACTGGCTGCGCCCCGGAATGACCCCGAGCAGCCGGTGCAAGGTGCCCGCTTCGGTGGGGATCGCTTCCACCCATTCGGGGGGCAGATCGAGGGCCTGCAGGGCAGACCCGATACTCTCGGTGAGGCGCGCCGCCGCCTTGCCGGTGGGGGCCACCAGCCGGATCGCCGGGGCCTTGCCTGTTTGCAGGCCGGTCTCCACCAGAATGGCGAGCAGTTTGGCGACCGTGGTGGTCTTGCCGGTGCCGGGGCCGCCGGAGATCACCGCAAAGGGGCGCGCCGCCGCGGTGGCCGCCGCCAGCTTCTGGCCGTTGCAGCAGAGCGCCTCGGGCACCAGCGTATCCAGCTTGCTCAAGTCGCTCGCCGCCTGGGCGCTGGCCAGCAGCCCCTCGATGGCGGGCCAATCCACCTCGCTCGGGAACACCAGATCGAGATACTTCTCGATAAAGTGGCGGGCCGAGAAGTCGGGGGAGAGGCGGGCTTTGAGCAGAGCCCGGAACACCAGAGCGTAGTCGCGGGCAAACAGCCGCGACAGGGCCGGGGCAATCTCCGGCCATTCGGCTCGCTCGCTCAAAGCACGCAGATGGCGGGCCACCCCCAGTTCAAAATCGTGGTAGCGGGTGAGGTAGAGCCGCCCGTGCCACAGCCGCAGCGGCCAGCGCGGGACGAGCCCGTCATCCTGCTCACAGCCGACCAAGGGGCTGGCCGCAAACAGGGCGGGCCAGCGGGCAGGATCCGCCAGATCCAGCAACAGATCCCGGCTCTGCTGGGGATCCAGTCCGAACGGGCGCAGGGATCCGGCAGCGAGCATCTCCAGCGGCAGACAGACATGGCCGCGCCCCAGCTCGAAGCAGGTGAGCGCCGCCCCCAGCACCAGCTCGGGGCTGCCGCCAAGGTCGGCCACCAGCCTGGCAAATTGCAGATCCAGCTGGCGGATGCGGCCAGCCAGCGCCAGTGTTTTCAACCGTTCAACCATCATTGCGCTGGCTGCGGTGCTGATCATGGTGCCGCTCATGCCTCTACCTCGTTCAATGGATGAGATCCTGCTGTGGGTGTCTCACAACCTTCGCTAAACAACTTATCCAGCCCCGACACCAGTTCACGGCTCGGGCGGGTATGGAAAATGCCCCCCTGCGGCATACCGCGCAGGAACAGATAGAAGACGCCGCCAAAGTGCTGCTCGAAGTCGTAGTCCGGCAGGCGCAGGGTGAGCAGCCGGTGCAGCGCCAGCGAGTAGAGCTGGTATTGCAGGTCGTAGCGGTGCTCGGCCATCGCCCGCTCCAGCGCCGGACGGCTGTAATCGGCGGGGCTCATGCCGAGGTGGTTCGATTTGTAGTCGAGCAGATACCAGCGCCCCTGCCACTCGAACACCAGATCGATAAAGCCCTTGAGCATCCCCTGCACGGTGGCAAAGCTGAGCGGTTTGTTGCCCCGCGACAGCGGGTCGTGCTGCTGGCAGAGGGCCGTCAGCGCCGGAGCCGTCACCCGCCCCATGGGCAGGAAGAACTCCAGCTCCACCTGTTTGCGCTCGGGGGCCAGATCCCGCAGCCGCACCGGCTCGCCAAAGCCCGTTTCCAGCGGGGTATCCAGCACCGCCTCCACCTGCTGTTGCAGCACTTGGGCCCAACTCTCGTCGAAGCCGTCTTGCAGCAACAGACTGGCGATATGCTCTGCCAGCGGCTCGCCCGCGGCGCTTTGAAAGTCGATGGTCTCGAACAGGCTGTGCAGCAAGGTGCCGGGGCGCGCCCCTTTCGGGAAGGTGAAGATGGAGGGCTGGGGCGCCTCTTCCGGCTGCTCGGAAGCCAATGCGGCCGCCTCGGTCACTACCTCGTCATCGAAGCCGGGATTGGCCAAGACCCCCTTGCTGTGACCGTGGCCCTGCGCCGCCAGCCCAGAGTAGGAGCTGATCCACCAGTCCCGCTCAAGGGAACCGCTAAAGTGGCGCACCTGCGGCTCGCCCAACTGCTCCTCCTCTGGCGGCAGCGGGGCCGGACGGGTGAGCGAGGGCTCACCGACGGCCACCCCGGGCAGCGCCTGTGCCAGCTCGGTCAGCGCGGTGGCCAGCGTCTGCGCATCCCCCTCCTCGCCCTTTTGCAGCAGGTAGCCGATGGCGGTGTGGTGCAGGTCGGTCTTCTCCGACTTGCCAGCCCCCGCCCGCACCGGCGCCAACCCCAGCCAGGTGGCATAGACGCCCCGGGTCAGCGCCACATAGAGCAGCCGCAAATCTTCGGCAAGGCGCTCGCGGTCTGCCTCCGCCAAAGACCCTTCGGCGCCGGTCAGATCGAGAATGGTGCGATTGCCCGCCTCATCCGCCTCGTGATAGAGCGGGGTCTCGGCAGTTCTGTGGCTGCAGATAAAGGGCAGGAACACCAGCGGATACTCCAGCCCCTTGGATTTGTGGATGGTGACTATCTGCACCAATTTGCGCTCGGATTCGAGGCGCAGTACCTGCTCCGCATCCTGGCCGTTGGGGCGGCTCACCGCCTCCCCCAGCCAGCGCAGCAGGGCGTACTCCCCGTCCAGCTCGCTGCTCACCTGTTGCAGCAGCTCGCCAAGATGGAGGAAGTTGGTCAGCCGCCGCTCGCCATAGGGGCTCGCCAAAAGCGAAGAGGCGAGATTGCGCCGGTGCAACAGGGCCCGCAACATCGCCAGCACGCCGCGGCGGTGCCAGATCTTGCGATACTCCATAAACTCCTGCACCGCGCTCTCCCACGCCCGCTCGTCGCTGGCCAATCCATCGAGCGCCTTGGCATCGAGGTCAAACAGGCCGGTGGCAAGCGCCGCCCGCAGGCTGCGCTCTTCGCTCGGGTTCTGGCAGGCATGCAGGATCAGCAGGATCTCCCGCGCCTCCGTCTGCTCCAGCACGCTCTCGCGGTTCGACAGATAGACGGAGGCGATGGCGAGCCGCGCCAGCTCCTGCTGCACCAGCTTGCCCTCGGCGCCGGTTCGCACCAGCACGGCGATATCCCCGGCCTTCACCGCCTTGTCACCGATCAATGCCTTGCCCTCGCGGGCCAGGGTCAGCAGGCGGTGGATCTCGGCGGCGGTGGCGCGGGCCATCTTGCTCTGGTAATCCCCCCGATTGAAGGTGGGCTGGCCGGTCAGCTGCCAGCAGTGGAGCACGGGGGCGGTGACGCCATCGAGCAGCAGCGCCTTGCTCTTGCCCTGCGCCTCCACCGGCAAGAAGGGGATATCCGCTTCGTAGATAAAGGGATCCTTGGCCCGCTCGAACAGGCCATTGACCGCCCCTACCAGCGCACTGCTGGAGCGCCAGTTGCGCCCGAGGGTGTAGTGGGCGCTCACATTTCGCCGCGCCTGAATGTAGGTAAAGATGTCGGCGCCGCGAAAGCCATAGATGGCCTGCTTGGGGTCACCGATCATCAAGAGCGCCGTGTCGGTGTGGCCGCCGTAGAGGCGATGGAAGATGCGGTACTGCTGGGGGTCGGTATCCTGAAATTCATCGATCATCGCCACCCGGTAGGTGGCGCGAATCCGCTCGCAGAGCCGCTCGCCAAGGCTGGAGCCGAGCGCCCCGTCGAGATCTTTGAGCAGGTCATCGAACGAGAGCTGATGGGCCTGCCGCTTGCTGGCCTGCATCCGGCTGCGCACTACCTTGGCGGCCCGTTGCAGGATCAGATCCCGAATACCGGGGCGGCTGGCCAGAAGCTCGTCTATCTGACTGAACAGCGGCTGGGTCGGCACAGCGCCCCCCTTCTTGAGGTTCTCCTCCAGCACCGTCTGGCCAAAGCGCTCCAGCTCCTTGGGGATGGCATAGCCACTGGCCTCGTCTTGCGCCCAGTCGGCTATCTTGGCAAGCCAGCCTTCGTAGTTCTTGCCGGTATAGCGGCTTACTTGCCCATCCGTCTGGCGGCGGATCTCGTCCGTCTGCGCCAGCCACTCGCTCTTCACCGCAGCGATGCGGCTCATGGCCGCCTGATGGCGGGCGGCGAGGGTCTCATCCCCCAGCGCGGGATGGATCTCCAGCTCGCTGTTGTCGAGCCAGCTGCCCATCTCCCGCAGCAGGGCGGCGGGGCTCGGCCAGAGCGCGCGCACGGCGCTGGCGAGGGCTTTATCCACCGGATAGAACTCGGCACGCCAGTAGTCGCTCACCGCCTGCAGCCTGAGCTGGCTGTCGTCGGTGAGAAATTCGGTCTCGAAGAGGGCGCCTGACTCGAAGGCGTTCTGCTTGAGCATCCGCTGGCAGAAGCCGTGGATGGTAAAGACCGCCGCCTCGTCCATCTGCCGCTCGGCGGCCAGCAGGCGGCGGGCCGCCAACTCGTGATCCGCCACCTCGTCCAGCAGTTGGGCCAGCAGGGTGTCACTGCTATGGCCGCGCATAAAGGCGAGCCGCGCCTCGTGAATGCGACCGCGGATCCGCCCGCGCAGCTCGGCGGTGGCCGCTTCGGTAAAGGTCACCACCAGAATTTCGGTCACCGAGAGCGGCCGCTCGTGTGCACTCGGCTGACCGGCATCAGCCCCCTCTTCGATGAGCGGGCCATGGCCCAGCAGCAGACGCAGATAGAGACCGGCGATGGTGTAGGTCTTGCCGGTACCGGCGGAGGCTTCGATCAATCGTTCACCATGGAGGGGAAAACGCAGGGTATTGAGCGGGTTAGCCATTATTTCAGCTCCTCCAGGGTCTTGAGCAGCGGGGTCAGGTGTTCACGGGCCAGCGCCTGCAACTGCCCCAGCACCTCGTCATCGAGTTCGGGGAAGCAGCGGGCGACGTAAACGTCTTGCCCCTCCCCATTGATCATCCAGCCGCCGTTGAAACGGGTGAGAGCCGCCTTGTCGGCCGCCTCCGGCTTGTCGGGATCCTTCTCGACCGCCTTGAGCCAATCCCAGGCGGTATTGGGGAAGAAGGGCAGCGGCCGCTTCATCCCCTGCGCCCAGCACGCCACCAGCGCCGCCAGCTTGGGGCGTGCCTCGTCAGCCGAGAGCTTGGCTAACCGCAGACTCTGTTTGGCATCGAACAGCAGGGTGTCGCCGGGAGCGCCGCTCAATGAGAGGCAGAGGTGCTGGATCCAGCCCAGCAGCAGATCCTTGCCGTTGAAGCTGCCGGGTTTGACCACCAGCAAGCGCCCCTTCTGGGTGTCGATCCACCCTTGCAGCTGACCCTGAGTGAGGGAGATATCGATCTCCACCGCCTGCTTTTCTGACTCACTGGCAGCAACCCATGGCCGCAGCCGATCCGCCAGCTTGCCCATCTCGGCATCCAGATCGTCCAGCAGCAGGCTGCCGAACCACCCTTGCGGCAGCAGGCCGGTGAGCTGCAATCGCTCGCGACGCTCGGTACTATCCCCTTCCGCCAGATGGGCATCGAGCAGCAGATCTTTCAGCTGATAATGTTGCAGGCCATCCAGCTCGAACGGCTCGCTGTCCTCGATGTTGGCATCGTTCAGTTCAAACCACACCTTGAGGCGACGGTTGAGGAAATATTTGGTGGGCTGGCGATAGAAGCGCAGCAGCTCCGCCAGCTCCAGCCCCTGCTCCTTGCCCCATTCGGGGGGCAGCGGCAGCTCGCCGCTCTGGAAGTTGGCCGCGCCGCGCACCGGATTGAGGGCGGGTAGCCAGTCGGCGGCATAGGTAAAGAGGCGCGAACCCGCCTCCGGGTAGAAGTAGCTGCGGCTGTAGGGGGTGAGCGGGTGCGCCACCATCAGGTGGTTGAGCAGCCGCTTGCCGGAGGTTTCGTCGTCGAGATCCTCATCCCCCGCCAGCACAAAGCCCTGTCGTACATAGTCGATCAGCTCCGCCAGCAGCACCGACGGCACCTTGTCGCTGTTGTCCTGGGCGCTGAAGCCCTGATAACTGATATAGAGCCCCTGCTGGGCACTGAGCAGCGCCTCGAGGAAGAGGTAACGGTCATCATCGCGTCGGGAGCGATCCCCCCGCCGCGACGCCACCGCCATCAGATCGAACCCCATGGGAGCCAGGGTGCGCGGGTAGACGCCGTCGTTCATGCCGAGCAGGCAGACCTGCTTGAAGGGGATGGAGCGCATCGGCATCAGGGTACAGAAGTTGACCTGACCGGCGAGGAAGCGCTGGCTGGAGCGGGACTCCCCCAGCACGCTGCCGAGGTAATCCTGCAACAGGTCAGCGGTAATGGGCTGCTCGAAACGGGCTTCACCAAGCCGGGTCTGCCACTCGGCCAGTTGGCTGCGAATCAGCTGGAGCTGACGCTCTTCATCTTCGTCGGCCAGATAGAAGCGCTCCAGCAGCGCCAGCAGGCAGGCATTCCACTCGGCCAGCGGCTGCGCCTGTTGCAGGCGGGGCAGGAATTCGGCCAGCGAGTCGACGAACCAGGCGAGCTTGCCGAGTGCCAGCCCCTGTTGCCCCTCGATATCGGCGTAGGGCAGAATGCCCGCCACCGGTTCGCCATCCCCCATGGCAAAGCCGAGCAGCATGCGGCGCAGGCCGAACAGCCAGCTGTTGCCGGACATGGGCGGCAGATCGAAACGGACGGGATAGCCGTCATCCAGCCCCCAGCGGATGCCGGTCTCCTGCACCCAGACCCGCAGCTGGTTGAACTCGTCGTCATCCAGCTCGAAACGGCGCAGCATGGCGGGCACCTCGAGAATGGCGAGCAGCTCCCCGGCCCCGAAACGGGCGTTGGGCAGCCTGAGCAGGGCGAGGAAGCTTTGCAGGAGCGGGCTCTCCTGACTCGCCGCCCGATCCGAAACCGCAAAGGGGATCTGGCCGCGCGCCCCAAACACCGCCTGAATGTAGGGGCCGTAGCTGTTCACATCCGGCATCATCACCACCACATCTTTCGGGGTGAGGGTGGGATCCTGTTCGAACAGCGCCAGCAGCCGGTCGTGCAGCACCTCGAGTTCGCGCATCGGGCCGTGGCAGGCGTGGATCTGCAAGGATCCATCCGCCGGATCGATGGGGCTCTTGTGGCGGCTGCTGTCGAGATCGAACTGACCGGCGCCCCGTTCTGCCAGCTCCAGCACATCCTTCTGGATGGCGCGCAGCAGGCTAACATTGCCTTTGCTATCCACCTCGTCGATATCGACGAAGGCCTCGATTTGCGGCACCTCCAGCTCCATCAGCTGATGCAGGTAGTCGCGCCCCAGCTTGCCCATGGAGGCGAGCAGCGGGTTGGCGGGGCCCTGCAGTGTCTCGATGTCGGTGCCGGGTTTAAGCTTGTTTTCGAGGCGCGCCAACGTCTTGCGATCCAGCAGATCCCCCCAGTAGTAGCGACAGGGGTTGGTGACGAACAGGTGCACCTCCACCTCCGGTCGGCTGCCGAGGGCCAGCAGCGCCTCCACATAGCGCGGCGGCAGCGCCGAGATGCCGAACACAAAGACCCGTTGCGGCAGCTTGCCCGGCAGATCGGCGGTGCGCTCCAGCTCGTGGATAAACTCCTCGTAGAGGTTGGCGCGGTGGTAGCCACTCGGAGAGAGCGCCAACGTGCGTGCCACCAGCTCGCGCCACAGCTCCGGCTGCCAATCCTGACCGCTCACCCCGGCCAGCTCCTGACTCAATCCTTCCCCCTCTTCCCAACGGGCGATCCAGTCCGGCCGGTAGACCAGATATTGGTCAAAGAGATCCGCTACCTTCTGGCAGAGCTGCCACAACCGCACCTGCTCGGGCTCCTTGGCAGGCTCCTCCTCATCTCCCCCGCCCAGATAGGCGGCGAGCGGGGCAAAGGCGGGGCGATCCAGCAAGGCGGGCAGAATGGTCATCAGCTGCCAGCTCATTGAGCCCTTGTTGTAGGGGCTCTGGCGCGGTACATCCGCCAGCACCCGGGTGAACATCTCCCAGATAAAGCTGGCGGGCAGCGGAAAGTCGATATTGGCTGCGATGCCGAACGCTTTGGCCAGCTCCAGCTTGAGCCACTGGGCCATGCCCGGACTCTGCACCAGGATCTGCTCCCGATCTAAGGGGTGAGAGAGAGGGGCCTGCCGGATGCGGCTCACCAGCAGCTCTTTGAGCAGATCCAGCTGATTGGAGTGGTAGAGGGTAAACATGAGCAATTCCCGCCTGTGGATGAGAGGGGGCGAGGGAAAAGGCGAGCCATTTCCATCACTTCACAAGAGAGGGAATTGTCAGGGATCGGGGGGGAAGATGCAAAAGGCTCTTGTGGCCAGCAGGCGGGTAAACCGCTGAACCATGAGGGGCGCCGCAGATTTGACGCACCGCCTCACCTATCCGGAAAACGCAGACAGAAAAAAGCCGGTGCAGTTGCACCGGCCAAAAGGCATTGGAAAACTTGACTCTTCAGGGCATTACCAGTTTTTGCCGAGACGGGCATCCACACTGAAAGCCCCTGCTCCGGCCGCCGCCAGCGCCAGGAAACCACCGGCCACTGAGACGTTCTTCATAAACATCAGCATCTGCATCTGTTCGGCAGGCTGATAGTGGAAAATAAAGGCAGCCATCAGGGTGAAACCGGCCAGCAGCACGGAGAGGCTGCGGGTAAAGAGACCCAGCACGACGGCAAGGCCACCACCCAGCTCAAGCAGGATCACCAGCGGCAACATAAAGCCCGGCACGCCCATCGCTTCCATATAGCCCTGAGTACCGGCATAGCCGCCGATCTTGCTCCAGCCCGCCATTACGAACATCAGCGCCAGCAGTACACGACCCGCCAGCAGCGCTACATCTTTCATCTTGTCCATTTCATATTCCTCGTTTGTGTCACATCACCGCTGACTGCTTCAGGGTAGGTCAAATAACAGAGCTTGGCTGGCACTGGTCGCAACCAGCTCCCACCGGTATTCATCACGACTGAGTACCCCGTCGCCGGGTCGGGCAGCCAGACCGTTGGCGGTCAACTCCCCTGAAATCATCTGCAGGTAACCGTGTCGGCCAGCCAGTGCCCATTCGAGCGCCTCGCCCGGGGCCAGTTCCAGCCGCCATACGCGGGCCTGTTGGCGGATCCGCAGCGATCCCGCCTCGCCATCCGGTGACGCCACCAGCGTCATGCCCGGTCTGGACTCGATCTTCTTCTGCTGATACCCGGGTGGCGTGCCGAACTCGTTCGGCTCGATCCAGATCTGCAACAGGGAGAGAGGATCCGTCTGCGAGGGGTTGTACTCGCTGTGGCGGATCCCGCTGCCTGCGCTCATCAGCTGGAAATCCCCTGCCGGGATCTGCTCGGCATGGCCGAGGCTGTCCTTGTGCTCTATGGTGCCTTGCAGCACGCAGGTGAGGATCTCCATGTTGGCGTGAGGGTGGGTGGCGAATCCGCCACCCGGCGCAACCAGATCCTGATTGATCACCCGCAGTACCGAGTGCCCCATCCACTCCGGGTCATAGTAGTGACCGAAGGAGAAACTGTGGCGCGCGTCCAGCCAGCCAAAGTTGGCCTTGCCCCGCGCTTCTGCGGCTCTCAATTGCATCATGGTGTGCTCCTCATCTACCGGGACGGTTGATTAACGCTGTTTGCCGCTACCGATACCGAACGGAATACGGTATTCGCTGCTCTGGTCAGCCAGGCTGACGGTCAGGTTGCCCTGGGTACGGCTCGGGATCCGCACCTGCTGGGTGCCTGTCAGGTTGGCGTGGACCGATGCCAGCAGATCGCCAGACTCGTCACGCACTTCAAGCATCGGATTGGCTTTGCCATCCATTGCGGCAGTGGCGTTCCAGTTCACAAACAGCACACCGGGCATGGCATTGAAGTCAGCCGGTACGGAAGCCTGGGCGAAACCAGTGGTCATCAGGCCTGCAACGGCCAGCATCTTGATTACGTTTTTCATGTTCATTCACTCTCTTGTTTTATATGTCATTGCCAAGGCCTTTTCGGCCAGAATCAATGCATCCATGCAAGAGGTTATTCAAATAGTGTGTTGTTCTTTCACCGACGTCAGACAGACCGATTTGGTGTGTCACAGTGCGGAACTACCCGCATATTTGGCCGCTCGACGTTCCTGCCTAAGCGTTGATTGAATATTAAAGTGACATGACCTAACTTGTTAGCGAGATAAACTGGCAAACATATTCAAAAAAATTGAAGGTGAGGAATGGCCAAGGAATCGAACAAGGAGCGGGCGCTGACCCTGGAGGCAATCCGGGTGCTGGATGCCATCGACCGCCGCGGTAGCTTTGCGGCGGCGGCCGACGAGCTGGGCAAGGTGCCCTCGGCATTGAGCTATACGGTGCAGAAGCTGGAAGACGAACTGGATGCCATGCTGTTTGACCGCAGCGGCCACCGCACCAAGTTCACCCCGGCGGGGCGCATGCTGCTGGAGCGCGGCCGGGTCCTGCTGGAGGCAGCCGAGCATCTGGTGGGAGAGACCCGGGCATTGGCCCGTGGCTGGGAGACCGACATCACAGTCGCCGTCGATGCGCTGGTCCCGGTGCAGGCCCTCTACCCCTTGGTGGAGAAGCTGGCCGAACAGACCGATACCCGACTGCGGCTGCGGGCCGAGGTGCTGGCGGGTAGCTGGGAGTGTCTGGAAGATGGTCGCGCCGACCTGCTTATCTCTTCCATCAACCCCGACATCATGATGACCGGCATCAAGCATCAGGTGATCAAGGACGAGGTGATGCTCTACGTCGCCCATCCCGATCACCCGCTGCATCAGGAGCCCGAACCCTTGGCCGACGAGACCCTGCGCCGCTACCGCGCCATCGCGGTGGCCGACACAGCCCTGCGCAAACCGGTTCTCACCTACCGCCTGCTGGACAAGCAGCCGCGCCTCACTGTCAGCACCATGACGGAGAAACGGGATGCCCTGCTGGCAGGGATCGGCGTCGGCACCATGCCACAGAGCTGGATTGAGGAAGACATCCGGGCCGGTCGGCTCAAGGTGATCAGCCCCGAATATCGCCATCAATTGCAGGTGGTGCTGGCCTGGCGGCGAGACACCATGGGCAAGGCCAAAAGCTGGCTGGTGCGGGAGATACCAAAACTATTTGCAACTGGTGAGAAATGAGATCCAGTTAACAGAAATGTTAATTGCATGCCTCACTTGACGCCCAATATCTTTGCTGATTTCATAGCCGCCTCATTGAACCCATGGAAGCTGTAGAAAATGAAAAAGAGTTTGCTGGTTGCCCTCACCACCCTGCCCCTGTTTGCCAATGCCGGCCTGATGGATTCGCTGACCGACAGCGTCACCAGCAGCGTCAAGGATGCGGCCAGCACTGCCGTATCCGGTGCCATGGACAGCGCATCCAACGAAGCCATCAAAAAGGCGCTGGATATCAAAGAAGGCGGCTCCAACAAGCAGGCAGTCAAAGAGAAACTGGGCGCTCCTGCCTCTACCAAGACCGAGGCCGGTCTGGAAGTGTGGACCTATGACCTGGATGCCCTGAAGAAGGCCTCTCCGCTGCTGGCAGAAACCACCAAAACCCTGCTGAAAGATACCGACGCAGCCAAGAAAAACGTGGTCATCAAGTTCGAAGGCGAAACCGTCAAGAAAGTAGACCTGACCGACAAGGCTCAGGGCTAAGTTCGCTCGTCCGGTGAAGTCGGTTGCACACCCGCACCGGCACAGATAGCAAGAGGGGGAGCATCAGGCTCCCCTCATTTATTGGCTATCACCAGCGTTTAACCAATCTGCTACTCAACGCAGTAAACACAAAAAGGGTGGCCTCGGCCACCCTTGGGTTGATAACAGCTGGCGCTGTTACTGGTTCGCTTCGGCGAACTGCTTCATCGCTTCGGCGTGCTTGGTCATACCGGCGGCACGCTCGTTGAGCTTCTTGATAAACTCCGCCTTCTTGGCCGGATCTTCAATGCGGTCATAACGTTGCTGCAGGTTGGCCTGGATCTGCTCCGGGGTCATGTTCTGCATGCGGGCCATCTTGTCGTGGCGACCACCGTGGTGTTTGCCACCCATCATGCCACCACCGTCCATCGGGCAATCCACCATGGCACCGGGCTGGCCAGTGGGGGCTGCTTCACTGGCTGCATAGGCACCCAGCGGCAGGCCAAGGATCAGGGTGGCGGTCAGCAGGGTTTTGGTCAGCTTTTTCATGGTCTATCTCCTGTAGGGATGATTCTGGTTCGGCGCTCTTGCCTTGCCCTCAAGTAAACACCCTATCGGTGTCTGAACTTTGCCAGCATCGCCCTTTTTTGTAGCAGAGTGTGGCATCGTGCGGATCTGGCACACTTTGACACAAACCGCCGTCCGGATTTTCGTATACTCGGGCCAACGCCAAGAAGGGGAGGTATTCATGAACCAGGGCAACACCCACATTCTGGTGGTCGACGACCACAGCGAGATCCGCGATCTCTTGAAACGCTTTCTGGAACAGCACGGCCTGCGGGTCAGCTGCGCCCGGGATGGCAAGGAGATGAAGCGACTGCTGGAGGAGCGGGAGTTCGACCTGCTGGTGCTGGATCTGATGATGCCGGGTGAAGATGGTCTGACCCTCTGCCGCGAGCTGCGGGTCAAATCGAACCTGCCCATCATCATGCTCACTGCCATGGGGGAAGAGACCGACCGCATCATCGGATTGGAGATGGGGGCCGATGACTATCTGGCCAAGCCCTTCAACCCGCGCGAGCTGCTGGCGCGGATCAAGGCGGTGATGCGCCGCACCCAAGCCGAGACACAACCTGCCGCTGACACCCTGACCCGGGATCTGCGCTTCGATCGCTGGCTGCTCGACGTCAATCGCCGGGAGCTGGTCGATGAGGATGGGGTGGGCCTCAGCCTCTCCACCGCCGAATTCGATCTGCTCAAGGTGTTTCTCGAACGCCCGCAACGGGTGCTGAGCCGGGATCAACTGCTGGATCTGGCCCGTGGCCGCGAGGCGGTGGCCTTCGATCGCGCCATCGATACTCTGGTGAGTCGACTGCGCCGCAAGCTGGAGCGGGATCCCAAGAATCCGGAGCTGATCAAGACCATCTGGGGTGGCGGCTATATGTTCTCCGCCGACGTGACGCAGGCATAAGCGGTGACCTTTTTGAAACGACTGTGGGCAAAAATATGGCCCAAGGGGCTGACAGGCCAGATCATTCTGGTGGCGCTGGCGGGGCTGATCCTGATCCAGCTGCTCAGCATCCAGATCTACCGCTCGGATCGGGAGGAGGCGCTTGGCTTCGTCAACAGCCGCAACGCCATGCAGCGGATCATCTCTGTGGTCAGGCTGCTCTCTCTATCACCCCCATCTCTCTATGACGAGATCCTCAAGGCGAGCCGCAGCGAAACCCTGCTGCTGCGCCTCTCAGACGAACCACTGCAACCGGATAATCGCAGCCCCCGCTTCGAGCAGTTGGTGCGCTCTCGGCTCGGCTACCCGCAGGGTCTCACCATAGAGATCAGCGCCGAGCTGAAAGAGGATGCCCAGCGCAGCAAAGCCTGGGAGCATCACGCCCGCATGATGCGGGATCGCAAGGGGCCGCCCCCGCCACGAGATATGCGGCTCTATGGCTCCATCGAACTGCCCCAGGGGGGCTGGCTGCAGTTCAGCTCGCTGGTCGACAAGGAGGCGGGCAGCTGGTCGTGGCAGACCACCCTCAACCTGATGCTGGTCGCCAGTCTGGTGATCGGGCTGATGGTGCTGCTGTTTCGCCGTGCCACCCGCCCGCTCAAGCAGCTGGCAGGCAATGCGGAGCGGCTCGGGCGGGGCGAGGATATCGAACCCTTGAAAGAAGAGGGACCGACCGAGATCCGCGAATCGATTCAGGCCTTCAACCGGATGCACACCCGGCTCGACCGCTTCGTGCAGGACAGAACCCGGATGCTGGCGGCCATCTCCCACGACCTGCGCACCCCCATCACCAGCCTGCGGCTACGCACCGAGTTTCTGGCCGATGGCGAGGACAAGGAGCGCATCCAGCAGACCCTGCAGCAGATGGAGCAGATGCTGGCGGCCACCCTCAGCTTTGCCCGCGAGGAGGGGCAGCAGGAGGCCACCCGCGAGCTGGATCTGGTCAGCCTGCTGGTCAGCCTGTGCGATGACTATGCCGATACCGGCCAGCCGGTCACCTGTCTGGCGGAGGGCAAAGAGGTCTACGCCTGCCGAGCCAACACCCTGCGCCGGGTGCTGCAGAACCTGATCGGCAACGCCATCAAATATGCCGGCAGCGCCGAAGTGTCGCTGGAGCGGCGCAAGGAGGAGCTGTTGATCCGGGTCTGCGATAACGGGCCGGGGATCGATCCGGCGCGGCTCGAGGATGTGTTCAAGCCGTTCGTGCGGCTCGATGAAGCGCGCAACACCGAGTCCGGCAGCGTGGGGCTCGGGCTCTCAATTGCCCGCACTCTGGTGCATCAGCACGGCGGCGAGTTGACCCTGCTCAATCGGCCACAGGGGGGACTGGAGGCGCGGATCAGCCTGCCGCTGTAAGTAGTTACTCTATCCGCCAGCCTTGTCATGGCGCCATTTGCATCATGCAAACTTCATCATTTGAGCGCTTGTTCTTCGATGAGAAAGACGGTGATAATCGGTGACCACGGGACGGTATACGGCAACGGATTGGAGCAAGGATGGCCTCTTCCAGGACAGGAGTCATAGTCAGTATCGGGTGGGGGCTCCTGCTGCTCGCCCTTGCCCTACCTGCCTGGGCCAAAGCCCCGGAAGAGCCGCTCATCATTACCAACTCCAAAGCCTGGCAGCCCTTCTCCTATATCAATGAGTCGGGCCAGCCGGATGGCCTGCTGATCGATTTGTGGCGTGAATATGCCCGAGTGACCGGCCAGAAGATCGAGTTCAGGCTGGTCGACTGGCAAGGCTCCCTCGACCTGCTCCATGAGGGGAAAGCGGACGTTCACGCCGGACTGCTCTGGTCACCGGAGCGGGACAAACTGTTCGACTATGGCCGGCCTCTCGCCCAGCTCGACTCCCAACTCTTCTTCTCGAGCGAATTGCGCGGCACCGATGTCCACTACTACCTGCTCCATGAAACGGTCGGTGTGGTAGCCGGTGGCTACGAGGAGTATTACGCCAGACGCTACTTCCCCGGCACCAGACTGCAAACCTTCAATGACAATGACACCCTGCTGGCTGCGGCCTTCAAGGGTGAAGTGAAGGCCTTTATCGCCGATCTGCAGGTCGCCAACTTCTACATCTATACCTCGGACGATCCCACCCGCTTTATTCCGGTTCGCCACCTCTATACCGACCAGATCCGCTTTGCAGTGAAAAAGGGCGACCTTGCCCTGTTAAACCGGCTGGAAGAGGGGTTCGCCAAGCTCAAAGAGAGCGATCGGGAGCGGATCATCCGCAAATGGATGCATGTCGAAACCGTCTACCCCATCCATCTCGGTCCCTGGCTGCTGTTGGCCGGAGTGTTAATCATGGTGGCCTACATAGTGCAACTGCGCCGCGCTGTTGCCAGCCGTACCACCGAGTTGAGCCGCGCCAACGCCAGACTGGAGAAGCAGGCCAGTACCGACCCCCTGACCGGCCTGCTCAACCGACGGGCATTCATGCCTGCCATGGAGCAACGACTGGCAAGCGGGGAGCCCTGTGCTCTACTGCTGTTCGATGTGGATCACTTCAAGGAGACCAATGACCGCTTTGGTCATGGCATCGGGGATCTGTTGCTGGAAAAGCTGGCCACGACTGTGACCAACCTGTTGCCCGAAGAGGCTATGCTGGCCCGCATCGGCGGCGAGGAGTTTTGCCTGCTGCTGCCGCTGGCCACGCTGGCAGAGACAGAGCAGTGGGCCAAACGCCTCTGTCAGGAGTGCAATCAACAAACCCTGTACACCAACAATAGTGCAGTGACACTATCCATCAGCACAGGTGCAGTCTGGGTAGCAGCAAACAGAGAAGCAGATGCTGACCAGCTATTGCGGCAGGCTGACGCCCTCATGTATCAGGCCAAGGGACTGGGGCGCAATACCTGGCAAGCCGCCGCCTATCAGGCATAGTCCCCTGACGAACACGCAATAAAAACGGCCGCCATCGGAAGATGGCGGCCGCATGACAGGTTCCCTATCAGAAGTTGTAAGTCACGCCCAGGTTGTAGCGGCGACCATCCAGCACAGTGCCATAGCTGCTGTAATCCACTGTCTTGTCGAACAGGTTGTAGACCCCGGCAGTCAGATCCAGATGCTTGTTGGCCTTGTAGACCAGGCCCATGTCAAAGAAGGTGTAGGAAGGAGTCCCTTCCGCCATCTTGACCCGGCTCAGGTACTCGGAGGTCTCGCCACGGAAGTTGACCCGTGACCAGAGGCTGAGATCCTCGGTGGTTTGCCAGTCAACACTGCCGTTGAACATGTGACGGGGCATCTGGTTGAGGGCATGACCCGCCAGTGGACCACTCTTCTGCTCAGACTGGGTAAAGGTGTAGCTGGAGCTGACCGACCAATCCTCATTGATGGCCCAATCCATCATCCCCTCGACACCGCGCATGTTCGCCTTGTCGACGTTGACCCGATCACTGATGAAGTCATAACTGTGACCATTGAGGGTACAGGCGGGATCGCTCTTGCTGGTGCAACGACGCACTTCGGATATCTTGTTCTTGAAGTCGGTGTTGAACAGGGTCACTCCGGCGTTGAAGCCCTGATGACCATTCCACAGCAGGCCGATCTCTTCACTCACGCTGGTCTCGGGTTTGAGATCAGGATTACCGACCAGCATACCATCCAGGCTACCGCCACCGGTGACCTGACCCCAGTTGGCCGCTGACATCCGCAAGTCAGGAGAGCGGTAACCGGTCGAGACGCCTCCTTTCAAGGTCCAACTGTCATCCAGATGCCAAACTCCGTAGAGGCGAGGGCTCCAGTGAGAACCGTAGTTCTGATCCCGATCCATGCGTGCGCCACCGGTCAGGGCAAAGCTGTCAGTGAGTGACCACTCATCTTCGACAAACATCGCCCAGCTCCAGCGGGTCAGCTGCTCGGCAGGGTTGGCCACTTTCAGGGTATTACCCTGATCGTGCAGATCCTCATAGCGATACTGACCACCGACGCTCAAGTAGTGATCCCCCAGAATAAACTGGGTATGGGTATCGGCGATGGTGTTGGTGAGCTCCATCTTGCGGCCGGGGTTGGTGTTGGTTTCCTGCTGCAGATAGCTGCTGGAGGAGCCGAAATCATACTGACCATCATGGGTCAGCGCATAGTTGGTGCGCTCGTATCGGTTAAGGCTATCTTTCGCCTTGGCAGCCAGCGAATTGCCGGCCGTGCGATCCCGATCCTGCAGACTGCGACTGGCTTCCAGATCGAAGCGGTTATGGTCATCAGGCTTGAAGCTGAGCACCGCCGTGCCACTGCGAGTCTCCTGCTCGGCAAAACCCTGGATAAATTTGTCTTCACCACGATGGGCGAGCTGACCATTGAAACGCAGCCCCAACACGCCATCGATCAGTGAACCTGCGGTATAGGCATCGGTCTGGAAGCTGTTGCCAGCATCCTTGTTCTCCTGGAAGGTAGAATCAGCATGAACCGAGCCCTGCCAGGCCAGACCGGTGGTCTTGCGGGTAATCACGTTAATCACGCCCCCCATGGCATCGGAACCATAACGGGATGACATGGGGCCACGGACGACCTCAATGCGCTCAATCGCCTGCAGTGGCGGCAGCCAGCCCTGTTCGATACCCGGACCATCGCTGTTCGGGCGAGTGCCACGGCTATCCACCTTCTTGCCATCAACAAGCATCAGAGTGTATTTCGACCCCATACCGCGAATGCTGATATCACTGCTGCTGCCACCGCCAGTCACCACAACACCGGGAACATCCTTCAGGGCATCGGTCACATCGCGATATGCCCGTTTCTCCAGCTGCTCACGGGTAATCACGGAGATGGAGGCGGCAGAATCTTCAATCTTCTGCTGGAAGCCGGAAGCGGTGACGACCATCACCTCTTGTTCGGCAGCATAGGCCTGGGTCGCAAGAAGGGAGCAGATCAACAAGGCAAGCTTGTTCGGTTTCACTGTTGTCATGTTTTAGCCTGAACATTTTTAGTAGGAAGGTGACGTATTCCCTTACTTCACTCATTACAACGCCCTGGCATCCGGCCAGACGCAGCATTAGAAAAGGCTCATTTGAAAAGCACTTTATTAATCAGCCCGCATTGTAACGACCCCGACCCGATCATTCAAACAATAATCATTATCATTTGTATTGCATGGCATTCCTGCTGAAAAACAGCTCATTCTTGATAAGAGACTGCTTTAATGGAATAAATCCATAAGTAAAAAAGGGGATTATACAAACAAGTGGAAGCGATGACGTACCGTTGCAAGATGGCCTGGTTTAATCCTCAAGCTCTATCAGCTCGCAGCGGAACAATATGGCCAAGATGGGATGTGTTGCGATACAGAGGTGGAAACAGGAGCAAGAACACCAATAGGGGAAGGTATTGCCATCGTGGCGGGATATCGGCAGCTCACCAGCAGGCTAAAAAAAACATCAAAGCCCAGTCGTAAGACCGGTCATGAAGCCGAGCTTTGGTATTTGTTCTGGTATGCAAACCTGTGGGTCACTTGATAAAAACGCCCATAACAAAAAGGCCTTCCCATCTGGGAAGGCCTTCAAATTAGTGGCGGAGCGGACGGGACTCGAACCCGCGACCCCCGGCGTGACAGGCCGGTATTCTAACCGACTGAACTACCGCTCCGCATTCGGTTAGCTTTCGCTAAATTGTTTGCCGCGTCAGTTAGGTGTCATCCTCGCAGCCAGTGACGTCATTCTTCACATCACCGTTTAATTGGGTGCCTGGCAGTGTCCTACTCTCGCATGGCGAATGCCACACTACCATCGGCGCTACCGCGTTTCACTTCTGAGTTCGGCATGGGATCAGGTGGTTCCACGGCGCTATGGCCGCCAGGCAAATTCTTCAATCTGAGAAAGCTGATGTAAGTAGTTTCGTATTCGTTACAAGGCTCGAAACACTTCTTGGGTGTTGTATGGTTAAGCCTCACGGGTAATTAGTATGGGTTAGCTCAACACATCACTGCGCTTACACACCCCACCTATCAACGTTGTGGTCTCCAACGGCCCTTTAGGACCCTCAAGGGGTCAGGGATGACTCATCTCAGGGCTCGCTTC
>NZ_JAAKOE010000007.1:0-214703 GCF_049171255.1 Aeromonas sp. 603757
TTAGAATACCGGCCTGTCACGCCGGGGGTCGCGGGTTCGAGTCCCGTCCGCTCCGCCACTAATTTGAAGGCCTTCCCGATTGGGAAGGCCTTTTTGCTATGGGCGGTTTTACCCACTGACTCCGATGGTTGCACACCAGAATGAACGTCAAAGCCCAGTCTCACGACCGGGCTTTGGTGTTTTTAGCGTGTTAAACAGCCAGTGTTAGCATTTATCTGAAGGAAGAGAACTAAAACCCTGTTATCTCCTCCATTTTCTATCTATATCAAGCTCTTATCTGATGGATTACTGGCCATTTTAACTGGTTTACTTTTGGCCAAACTCTGTTCATGGCGCGCGATTAGGGTTGTATCTCGTTTATAACTCGGTAGAGTAAGGGCATCTTGAGTTTGCCTGTCCCGCGCTGAGTGTGTCGGGCTCCAGGTGTAACTTGGCCAGTTTTTATCAACCTTAAGTCAGTGGTATCGATATGGAACAAGTAAATAAGTCCACCTTCAGCGATGTACTGGAATATGTGCGTATGTCCCGTCGCCAGAACAAACTCAAGCGTGAAATTGCGGATAACGAGAAGAAGATCCGTGACAACCAGAAGCGCGTGCTGCTGCTCGACAACCTGAGCGACTATATCAAGCCGGGCATGAGCATTGATGATGTGCAGGCGATCATCGCCAACATGCGTGCCGACTATGAAGAGCGCGTGGATGACCACATCATCAAGAACGCCGAGCTCTCCAAAGAGCGTAAAGAGCTGAGCACCAAGCTGAAGGGCATGAGCTCTCACAAATAAGCGTTGCGCTTTCGCTTAAGAAACACCGGCCACTGGCCGGTGTTTTGTTATCAGCTCGGATCTCTGCCACTCCTGCAACAATCGGCTCCCCTTTTTAGAATTGCCCTGTTACCATCACTACAAAGCGGTCAATAGTTTCAAGCCATTGACTTGAAAAGACTAAGCTTGAGTGAAACACAATAAATTGCGCAACCATGGTGGGGCTGATATGGGCGCATCAGAACAGACGGATTTGACACAAGTGGCATCTCAAGATTCATCTGTCCAGACCTCGGACGGGAACCCAAAGCGCAAGCGTCGTCCCTGGTGGCGTTGGCTGTTCTGTTTTCTCTTTTTATTGTGCTTGGGGGCGGTGATCGCTCTGGTTGGCTATGAGATGAAAACCTCGAAGCTGCAATCTCAGGAGATCTCCCGCTATGCCGCCAAGCTCACCTATCAGGTCGAGCCAGGCCAGAGCAAGCAGATCGCTTTCCCTGAGGATGGCCCGTTCGACAAGCGGCTCGGCTATGTGCAACTGCCGATGATGCAGGAGCGTTTGCTTCAGCGGGGCTATGAAGTCAGCAAGCAGGTGCATTTCTCCGACGCGCTCTATGACTACGCCAGTCGTGGCTTCTTCGTGCCCTATACCGAGAAGGTGCAGGCTGGCCTGACGTTGCACGATTGCCGCGCAGAACCTTTCTATCAATTCAAGTATCCGACCCATCACTATCCGGATTTTGACTCCATTCCGCCTCTTGTCATCCAGTCGCTGCTGTTTATCGAGAACCGCGACTTGCTGAGCAACGAAGAGCCGTTGGCCAACCCGGCGGTCGACTGGCCCCGTTTTGCCAAGGCCGCGCTCTCTCAAGTGGGCAAGGCGCTCGATATGCAGGATCAATCTGCCGGTGGCAGTACCCTGGCGACCCAGGTGGAGAAGTACCGCCACTCGCCGGATGGCCTGACCCTGTCGCCGACCGAGAAGATCCGTCAGATGGCCTCTGCCAGCGTGCGGGCTTATCGTCTCGGGCCGGAAACCCTCGAAGCGCGCAAACTGGTCGCCTGGGCCTACCTCAACTCGGTACCGCTCTCGGCTGCGCCGGGATATGGTGAAGTGCATGGTCTGGGAGATGGTCTCTGGGTCTGGTTTGGTGCCAATGTCGATGACGTGAACCGTCTGCTGGACCCCGCCCGAAACCAGAACGCACCGCTGGCCGAACAGGGGCTTGCCCTGCGTCAGGTGGTCTCGCTGATGATTGCGCACCGCCGTCCCTCTTACTATCTGGCTCAAGGGCGAGAGGCATTGGCTACCCTGACCGACAGCTACCTGCGCCTGTTTGTGCAGGAGGGAATGATCACGCCACCTCTGATGGAGGCGGCGCTCAAGGCCAAGATTACGTTTCGTGACTTCCTGCAGTCCCCGGCTATCACCCGGGTGAACAACAACAAGGGGTTGCAGGTTGCCCGTACTCGCCTGAGCCGTCAGCTCGGAGTACAGCTCTATGACCTCGACCGGATGGATCTGACCGCCGATACCAGCCTCAACATGCCGCTGCAGAACGAAATCTCCCGTTATCTGCAACAGCTGGCCGACCCGACGTTTGCCGCTCAGGTAGGGCTGTTTGGTGAGCGCCTGCTCTCGCCGGAGAAGACCGGCGATGTGCGCTACAGCTTCACCCTGTTCGAGAAGTCGCCGGAAGGGTTCAAGGTGCGGGTGCAGACCGACAACACCGATCAGCCGTTCGATATCAACGAAGGTTCAAAGCTGGAGTTGGGCTCAACCGCCAAGTTGCGGGTGCTGACCACCTATCTGGAGATCGTGGCCGAGCTGCACGACAACTATGCCGGGATGCCGGTCGAGAATCTGCGCAAGCTGGCTGCCGTCTCTCAGGACAACCTCAGCCGTTGGGCCATCTCCTATCTGATGACGGCTCAGGACAAGAGCCTGCCTGTGATGCTGGAAGCGGCGCTGGATCGCAAATACTCCGCCAGCCCCAACGAAGGGTTCTTTACCGGTGGCGGCATGCACACCTTCAACAACTTCCGCCGCGAGGATAACAATCGTATTCCGACGTTGCGTGACTCTTTGCGTGAGTCGATTAACTTGCCCTTTGTGCGGCTGATGCGCGATATCGTGCGCTACAGCCTCTACAAGGAGGGCAACCGTGCCCAGTTGCTGAAGGATGACAAGGATCCCCGTCGTCAGGAGTATCTGGCCAAATTTGCTGACAAAGAGGGCCAGACCTATCTGCTGCGCTTCTGGCGCAAATATCGCGGCAAGACTCCCGAGGAGCAGCTCGATACCTTCCTTGACGGTCTCAAGCCGAGTGCGGTACGTCTGGCGGCGGTTCACCGCTACCTGATGCCGGAAGCCAGCGAAGCCGCATTTGCTGCCTTCCTGGCGGAGCGGTTGCCGCGGGAGAAGTTGAGCGCCAAGCGGGTCAATCAGCTCTATGTGAGCTATGGCCCGGGCAAGTATTCACTGCCGGATCAGGGCTACATCGCCCGGGTTCACCCGCTGGAGCTGTGGTTGCTAGCCTATCTCAAGGAGTTCGACAAGGCGACCTTTGCCGACGCGGTGGCGGCCAGTCGTGACGAGCGACAAGAGGTCTACAGCTGGCTGTTCAAGACCCGTCATCGCAGTGCCCGTGACAGCCGGATCCGCACCATGCTGGAGGTTGAAGCCTTCCTCGATATCCATCAGCGCTGGGCCAAGCTCGGTTACCCGTTCGACCATCTGGTGCCTTCGCTGGCGACCGCGTTGGGTAGCTCCGGCGATCGCCCGGCTGCACTGGCCGAGCTGATGGGGATTATCCAGAATGGCGGTGTCCGCTCGCCAACCCTGCGTATCGAGCACCTCTCGTTCGCCAAGGGGACGCCCTTCGAGACCGAGTTTGAGCCGCAGCACACCGAGGGTACCCGGGTGATGCCGGCAGAGGTGGCGGCCGCCCTGCGCAGTGCGCTTTCCAAGGTGGTTGAAGGGGGCACGGCAAGACGTATCGCCGGTGCCTTTACCCTGCCGGATGGCACTGTGCTGCAGATGGGGGGCAAGACCGGGACCGGGGATAACCGGATTGAAACCGTGGGTCGTTATGGCAACGTGACCAGCTCGCTGGCGCGCAACCGCACCGCGACCTTCGTTTTCTATCTGGGTGAGGATCACTTCGGTACCCTGACCGCCTATGTACCGGGTAGCCAGTCTGACAAGTTCCGCTTCACCTCGGCGCTGCCGGTGCAGGTGCTCAAGGGGATGGCTCCCCTGCTGACGCCTTACCTGCAACCGGGCTCCCATACCCAGTGTCTGGCGAACCAGTGATGTGAGCGAATTACCGCTCATCACGCAGATAACTGACCAGAAAAAACGGGGAGGCTGACAGCCTCCCCGTTTTTATTTCCTTATCGGACGCAGCGGCGCTCGATTGCGGTCAGGCGTTCAGTACGAACTGTTCGATCACCTGAGCTACGCCATCTTCATCGTTGCGGGCAGTGGTGTGCTGGGCGAGAGCCTTGATCTCGTCGGTGGCATTGCCCATCGCAACCCCGAGGCCTGCGTATTCGATCATGTGGCGATCGTTGCCCGCATCCCCGACGCAGATCACCTGATCGGCGGTCAGGCCAAGGTGCTCGGCCAGTGCGGCCACGCCGGTTCCCTTGTTGCTCTGCTTGTTCATGAACTCGAGGAAGAAGGGGGCGCTCTGTACCACGGTATAGCGCTCATAGAGCTCTGCAGGCAGTCGCTCGATGGCGCGGGAGAGCTGGGGCGGCTCGTCGATCATCATCACCTTCATGATCTGCTCGTCGGCAGGCAGGGTGGCGAAGTCGATCAGATTGATCGGCATGCCGATCAGGCGGGATTCGTGCTCGGTGTAGGTACTGACACGGGGACTGATGAGGCCCTGGGTGACCGAGAAACCGTGAACGTTCACCTCCAGCTCGTCAGCCAGTTTGGCGACGGCGCTGGCGTCACTGCCGGTCAGCAGCTGGCTGCGGATGATGCGCTGATCGGCCACCTGTTGCACCAGGGCGCCGTTGTAGCAGATGACGTAGTCATGCTCTGTGGTGAGGCCGAGCTCTTCCAGATAGCGGCTCATCCCTTCCAGCGGGCGGCCGGAGGCCAGCACAACGGTTACCCCTTTGGCGCGCGCGGCGCTGATGGCGGCGTGGGTGCGGGGAGTAATCTGGCCCTGCGGGTTGAGCAGGGTGCCATCCATATCCAATGCGATCAGCTTGTACATCTCTCACTACCTGAGTCTGGCTGGCCCACCCGGTGGGGCCAAGGAAGTGGCGAGTGTAGCGAAAATCGACGGCGGGATCACGGTCGATGCGGATGGTTCACCTAGCTGTGCCCCTCGTAAGGGGTCATCTCCAGCTGCTCGTCGTGAATAGTCAGGCGGGTAGGGCCTCGGGTAATGGTAACCTTGCGTTTGAAGCTGGCCATCTCGACCTCGATGCCGGAGTAGAGGTGCTGGGTGGCAATGACCTCCATCTGAGCCATCAAGTTTCGCAGCTCCTCCTGGTTGGCGGTGAGCTGCTCATCGAGCTGGGCCAGTTCGGCCAGCTGATGGTCCCGGATCGGTTTGAGCTTGCGCAGGGTATCCGGATTGCGCTTGTCACTGGGCAGTTGCAGCAACTTCATGACCAGCTCCTTGATTTTCTCCAGCTGGGCCTGACACGCCTGCTGGCGCAGCTTGAGCTGGTGTTCCTGCTCCTTGTGGGTGAAGTAGCCGCCAAGGATCTGCAGCCGGGTATGGTTGGCTGCCTCGGCCCCCAGGCTGGGGGCCATGATCAGGCGATTGGCAATGCTGGTGCCCCCTAGCAGAGTGCCTTTGCGCATGTTGCTATCGCCCACCTTGATGTCTTGTCCGCTGCGGGAGTAGCAGTGGCTGAGCTGGCTCTGGATCTGGATATCCCCCCCCGCTTCCAGCTGGGCATACTGGGCGTAGCTGGCGTGGATCTCCCCCTGCGCATTGAGTTGGCAAAGGTACTCCCCCTGCTCGTTGCGGCGGCCAATGATGCCGTGGCGTACCGTGATGCTGCCCCCTGCCTCGATCCAGCCCCCTTCGATAAAGCCGCCAATCACGATGTCACCGCTGACCCGGATCTTCATACCCGGGTTGACGTCGCCGCTGACGATTAAGCCCCCTTCAAAATCAATGTGACCGTGGCGGGCATCCACCTGTTTGACGCTGAGCACCTCGTCCACTTTCATGCCCGCTTTCTCCTGACAGGGCAGGCCCGCCCGACCGGCAATCAGCAGGTCGGGATCGTCGGGGGAGATGAAGGTGCCCTCACCAGCACTCATCGGACTGTCTTTACCATCCTTGGCGGGCAGGTCCTGACCGGTCACGGTAAAACCGGGCACCCCGACGGTGGCCGGATGACGGCGCATCAGCGGAGCGCCGGCCTTGACGGTGACGATGGAGCCGAGATCCCGCAGGTCGACCTTGCCATGACCCAGCTCCTGTGGTTTGAGGATCCGTTCGGCCGGGGTCTCCACCAGCCGCTCATAGCGAGTGTCCTGACCATTGACGGCTGGCTGGCCGTTGGCAATCACCAGCTTGAGCTGGCTGCCGGGGGCGGCTTCCTTGGCTGACTGGATGGCAGCGGTGAGCAGTTGCTCACTCACCCCCTGTTTGATTTCGCTGATGGCGATCGCCTCTTTCAGCTGTTCCAGCGTCACATACTTGCCCCCCCAGTCGGCAGTGATCTGGGCGATGGCGCTCATGCGATCCTTCTCCACGATTACGGCGAGTCGGGCATCCTGACGCTTGCCGATGGGGATGGGGTTGGCAGGGACGGGGGCGGCAGGGTTGGTGAGCAGGGTATTGAGCAGGCTGATGGCCTGTTTGATCCCCTCGGGCAGCGGCTGATAGCGGCGACAGTTGGAAGCGAGCAGCAGAGCCTGCACATCCTGTTCCGTGACAGGTTTGGTGAGACCGGCGGCAATCCGCAGGCAGACCAGTTCCATATCGCTTGATAGCAGCAACCACTCTTTGCTTAACACCGCATCTCCTTGCTGGATGAGAACGGAACGATCGGCTCGCTCCTCTACTGTCATTTAATCTCTCAATGATTAATAAAGCGAGTCGCCAACCCTGAGAGTGGGCAGTATTCAGATATTTCCTCTGAATGGTCAATGAATTGAAGTCAAATCGGTGATGGCGGCCAGATAAATGTGGGCGCTGTTTGGAAACGGAGTGAAAAGGCGGATCGCAGCGCCAGCGACATAAGGTCGCTGGCAGGGGGGGGGTTATCAGCTGCGCTGGGCTGTTCTGGCCAGGGTGAGGTAATCGCCGAGCACCGGCTCACCCAGCATATGGCGGCGCAGCATGTCGAGGGCGGCAAAGGCGAGGATCTTGCGGCGGCTCTCCGGGTCGGGGTGGCGGACCTTGACCGTCTGACCGATGTGCATGCCATCGGCACAGAGCAGCAGTGGTACACCCTCAGTGCCCTCGCGCCCTATGGTCAGTTGCAGGCCCGCATCGGCGGTCGGCAGTTGCGCCAGCTCATCGGCCAGTTGCGTGCTGAAGCGTGCTTCCAGCTGGGGATGGCCGTGACAAAGCGCCAGCAGCGCACCTCCACTCTCCCCCTCCAGCAGAGTCAGCGGTTTGTCTTGCAGCAGCGCAAGGATCTGCTGCGCCGGTTCCGTATCTCCGCTGCCAACCAGCCAGGGGCGGATCGTATCCAGCAGTCGGCGCTCGGCACTCTCCATATCAGCGGCACTGGCGCCGTGGCCGATCAGTTTCAGCTCGATAAGGGGCATGGAGGAGCGGTAACCCAGCTCGATGCCGGCTGGCCAGGGTTCGGCATCCAGCATATCGCTGAGGGCCGACTCCGAGATGCCGAAGGTGTAAAAGCGACGCAGCTCGGTATCGATCTGCGCACCGGCCAGCTGTTTGAGGCGCGGCAGAATTTGCTCACGCACCATCTGTTTGAACTCGAACGGCACGCCCGGGGTGAAGAAGAGCTGACTCTGGCCACTTCGCACCACAAAGCCGCAGGCGGTGCCGACCGGGTTGTCGAGGATCTCGCACCCCTGTGGCAGCCAGGCCTGTTTGGCATTGCTTTGTGCCATGGGGCGGCCACGGCTGGCGTAGCGCGCTTCGATGGTAGCGAGCCAGTCGGGGAAGAGGGTGAGCGGTTGGTCAAAGGCCTCGGCTGCCGCCTGAGCGGTGAGGTCGTCGGCGGTGGGCCCGAGCCCGCCACACACCAACACCACCTCGGCGCGGCGGGCACTCTCTTGCAGCACCGTTTTCAGGTCGGCGAGGTTGTCCCCTACCGTCAGGCGACGGCGCACCTGCCAGCCCTGCTCCAGCAGCAGAGCGCTGAGCCAGGCCGCGTTGGTATCCACCACCAGACCCGTCACTATCTCGTCTCCGGTACTGATGATCTCGATACGCATGGCAGGCTCCTTGGATTAAACGGGTGGCAACGGTTGGCCTTGGGCCAACACAATCAGGCTTTGTTGTGCTCGAAGTAGTAGCTGATCCGGGTACGCGGATTGAGGTACTCGAACACGGCGGGCGGCAGCCGTTTGGGGTGGATCACCTTGGCGATCGACAGTTCGGCTTGCTGCAGGTCGATGATGGCGGCTTCCTGACGGGGAATGCGCGGATCGTACACCAGCACCGAGGGGTAGAGCAGGCGGGAAGCGTTGACCGACATTACCAGCCCAACCTGACCGTTGGAGAGTTGCACCACGCTGCCGGGGGGGTAGATCCCCATCAACCGGATCAGCATGCTGAGGTACTCCGGATTGAACTGCGCCTTGCGCTGCTTGTAGAGGCCGCTCAGGGCCGAGTAGGGCACCTTGGCCTGCATGTGGCAGAGGTTATCGTACTCGTTGATCAGCGACACCATCTGGGTGAGCTGATCGAGCTGGCCGCCCTTGAGCCCTTCCGGCCCGCTGCCATCGAGATATTCGTGGTGGTGCAGCACTATCCCCTTCGCTTCCGACGGGAAATCCTTGGCCAGATTGAGCAGATCCAGCCCGTAGCGCGGGTGCTGGGCCATCAGGTTCTGCTCCGGCCTGGTGAGCGGCTCGGTCTTGCGCAGGATCTGGCTCGGGATCTTCAGTTTGCCGATGTCGTGGAACAGGGCCCCCATACCGATATGGCGGATCTGGTCGGCCGACATGTTGCACTCCTTGGCCAGCAGCATGCTGAGCACGCTGACGTTGAGGGAGTGGAAGTAGAGGTTGTTGCCATCCTCGCTGTCGGAGACCAGGTGCAGCACCATCTCGTCCACCGAGAGCAGCTGTTCTGTCATGGCGTTGACCAGCTCCTGCGCCTCGCCGATGGCATTGAGGGGGCGGGACTGGAGCTTGCTCATCACGCTGCGCACCTGGGCCAGCGACTGCTGAAACTGTTTCTCGCACTGCTGCAGGTTGCGACGATACTGCTGCAACTGCTCGATGCGGCGGTCCTTCTCCTGCTGCATCTGAGCCTGGCGCTGGGCGGCGTCTGCGCTCTCTTGTGGTTGAGGCTGTACCTGATTGAGGGGCTTGGGCGGAACGTCGCTCTTGTCGGGAATGATGGTGACCAGTTTCAGACCGAGTCGGCGGATCAGCTCGATCTCCTCTTCATTCTTGATCTTGAAGCTGGAAAACAGGAACGGGTGTTCGCGCCACCCCAGTGGCAGGGAGACATAGTTGCCGACTTGCAGTCGATCTACGGAAATCTTGATACCGGTCATTATCTTGGATGCAGGGGAGATACTGAGCCGTATGCTAGTCAAAGGCGAGAGTGAATACAAAAGGTATCTGATGACAGGGTGGGAGCTTTATTATAGGCTTCTGGATGTCCAGACATATTTACCGATGCAGTACAGGGAGTAAGCATGCCGATCAAGATCCCGGATCAGTTGCCCGCAGCCGAAGTGTTGGGGCAGGAGAACATCTTCGTGATGACGGAATCCCGGGCCGTCACCCAGAACATCCGCCCGCTGCGGGTACTGATCCTCAATTTGATGCCCAAGAAGATTGAGACCGAGATCCAGCTGATGCGGATGCTCTCCAACTCGCCGCTGCAGGTGGATGTGGATCTGCTGCGCATTGATGACAGGGAGTCAAAGAACACGCCGCAGGCCCATCTGGAGAACTTCTATCACGACTTCGAGCAGGTGCGTGGCAACAACTACGACGGCATGATCATTACCGGCGCGCCGCTCGGGCTGGTGGAGTTCGAGGAGGTGGTCTATTGGCCGCGTATCGTCGAGATCATCGAGTGGTCCCATCAGCATGTCACCTCCACCCTGTTCCTCTGCTGGGCGGTGCAGGCGGCGCTGAAAGCCTTGTATGGTATGGAGAAGCAGACCCACGGCGAGAAGCTCTCGGGGGTTTACCGCCACCATCGTCTCGATGAGCATGAGCCGCTGCTGCGTGGTTTCGATGACGAGTTCGTCGCCCCGCACTCCCGTTATGCGGCGTTTGATGGCGATCTGATCCGTGCCCAGACCGACTTGCAGATTTTTGCCGAGTCAGAAGAGGCGGGAGTCTATCTGGCGGCGACCAAGGATTGTCGTCAGGTGTTTGTCACCGGGCACCCGGAGTACGATGCCCTGACGCTGGACGGGGAGTATCAGCGGGATCTGGCGGCGGGGCTCGACCCGGCCATTCCGGTCAACTACTACCCGAATAACGATCCGAGCCGGACGCCGCGCGCCAGCTGGCGCAGCCACGGTCATCTGCTGTTTGCCAACTGGCTCAACTACTACGTTTATCAGCTCACCAGCTATCGGGTGGAAGATATCGGCAAGGTCTTTACCTACGACCAGGGAGGCAAGTAGTCAGTCGCCCTGCGCCAGCCGCTCGGCCAGCTGGTCGAGCCACTGGCGGTGGCAGGCCAGGGTAAACGCCTTGGGTCTGTGGGCCTTGATGGCGGCCATCGCCTCTTGCTGTGGCTGGCCGAGGGTCATCAGCAGCGCGGCGGCGACCAGACCGGTACGACCGCTGCCCCCTTTGCAGTGGATGACCAGATGTTTGCCATCTCCCAGCAGCTCGCGCAACTGCGGCAGCGCCTGTTGCCAGGCAGCCTCGAAGTCGGTGTCGGGGGCCAGATCATCCTCGATGGGCAGATGGAACCAGCGCATCCCTTCGTGTTCGACCTGCTGGCCGAGCTGCGCCAGTTCGAGTCGGCTCAACTCGGCGCTTGTCATCAGGGTCACCACTCCGTGGGCACCGGCCAACCGCAGTTGATCGAGCGCCAGGGTCAGCGGCACCTGCTGGGTGCCGGGGCAGGGGGTCAGCAGCAGCTGACCATCGACACGGGGAACCTCAAGGCTCCAGAAGGGGTGATACGGGTGCATGGCGGATCCTCGCGTGGTGGCCGCAGGGTTGCGGCCGGTGAATGGTGCCAAGGATAGGCGGGGCAGGGGGGATGTCAATGGCCGTTGTGTTTGCCCCGGTTTACGGGCAGAGTCTAAAAAATTGAGCGGTTCAAGGAGTTAAGATGAGAAACCTGGATCAACTGGATTTGGATATCCTGGCCCATCTGTTTCGGGATGCGGGCATGACCAACAAGGATCTGGCCGCGCTGGTCGGTGTTGCCCCCTCCACCTGTCTGGAGCGGGTGCGCAAGCTGCAGCAGGATGGCGTGCTCAAGGGAGCGCACTGCGAAGTGGATTATCAGGCCCTCGGTGGCCACATTCAGGCCATGGTCTCCCTGCAGTTTGCCCGCCACAGCCGCCAGATCATCGATGCCTTCCGAGATGCCATTCTGGCGCTGCCCGAAGTGATCAGTCTGTTCCACATGGGGGGCAAGGATGATTTTCTGGTGCACCTGTGTGTCTCCGATACCGAGCACCTGCGCAACTTCGTCTTTGATCACTTCACCTCCCGCGAGGAGGTGGTGCACCTCGAAACCTCGCTGGTATTCGAGCACAAGTTCAGCCGCTCCCTTCCCTGCTTTCCCCAGCCATAACGGCCAGTGGGCCGACAGTATGGATAGATAGAAAAAACCGCCAGCTGGCGGTTTTTTCCATTCTGCTATGGGTTGAAGCAGCACGAGCGGCTCAATTGGCTGCGGTGCGTTCATCCTTGGCCGTCTGATAGAGACTCTTCTGATAGGCCATGCTGCCCCACAGGGCAAGACCAAGCGCATCCTCCTTCAAGGCGTCCGGCTGCGCTGCCAGGGTCAGCTTCTCGCTGGCATTGTCGTAGACATAGCCCTCTGCCGCCCGCTCCGGTTGCAGGATCACCACATCCTTGCCGCGCATCAGGGCGAAGTTCTTGTCGTACTGCATGATGGCGCGCCCCGGCCAGTCGGCGGGCATGCGCGTCAGATCCTTGCCGAGCATGGGGTAGTCGGCACTGATCCCCATCAGGGAGAGCAGGGTCGGCGCCATGTCGATCTGGCTGACGATGCGCGGATCCTTCCTCGGTGCAATGCCGTCACCGATGATGACGCCGGGGATATGGAAGCGGGGGATGGGCACCAGACTGGCGCCACCGACCCGGCTGTCGTGGTCGGCGATGACCAGGAACAGGGTGTCTTTCCAGTATTCGGACTGTTTCGCCCTCTTGAAGAACTCGCCGATAGCGTAATCCGCATACTTGGCCGCGTTGTTGCGGGTCTGCTTGGGCTGCTCGAAGAGTTCGATCCGGTTGTCCGGGAATTCGAACGGATCGTGGTTGCTGGAGCTGAACACCAGACTGAAGAAGGGTTTGCCCTCCTTGTGCAGCGCCTTGAAGGTCTCGTCGGCCTTGGCCATCAGATCCTCGTCGGAGGCGCCCCAGGAGCCTTTGAATACCGGATTGTCGAAATCCTTCTGTTCGACAATGGTGGTGAAGCCGTTGCCGAGGAAGAAGCTGCGCATGTTGTCGAAGTGACTCTCGCCGCCATAAATAAAGCTGGTGTCGTAACCCCGCTGCTTAAGCAGATCAGCGATGGTGAAGAAGTTGGTCTGGCTCTTGCCGAGTTTGACCACCGCCTGTGCTGGGGTAGGCGTGAAGCCGGTCAGTACTGCCTCGATACCGCGCACCGAGCGGGTGCCGGTGGCGTAGAGCTGCTCGAAGGCCCAGCCCTGCTGCGACAGGGCGTCGATGTTGGGGGTAAGCGGCAGGCCGCCGAGGGAGCCGACAAACTGGGCGCCCAGGCTCTCCTGCAGCAGGATCACCAGATTCTTCGGTTTACCCTGGAAACTCGCCTCATTGAAGGTCTGGCTGGGCAGCAGCTCGGAGTTGAAATCACTGGCCGGACGGCCACTCTCCTTGCGCATGACCTCGAGCACCTTCTGCTCCGTCATCTCGCCGTAAAACTGGCCGGCATCCTCCTCGGCGCCCATCTGCTTGATGGCAAAGAAGAGGGAGTAGGCGGAGTTGACGGTGAGCGAGTTGACCAGCGGATCTTCGGCAAAGGCGACCATGGCCGGGTTCAGGGCGCGGTGGCCGAGACTGGAGCGGGCACCGAGAAAACCTATGGCCAGAATGAGCAGGGCGAAGGCAGGACGCAGATACCAGCGGGGGAAGCTGAGGCCACGCACCAGACGGCCGCTCAGCCACCAGCCACCGGCCAGCACGGCGCCACTGAAGAGTACCGCCAGCAGCAGCTCGGCTTTGCGGCCCGCCCACAGCATGGCGAACACCTCTTTTGGATAGATGAGGTACTCCACATAGAGGCGGTTGGGACGCACGCCATACTCGGTGACAAACGAGGGGGTGGAGATCTCGAGGAACAGCATCAGCCAGAGTCCGACGGTCAGCCAGACGCGCATCAGTTGCAGCCAGCCCCGGCCGATGGCATGGGGGCCTGCCAGCAGCAGAGTGAGCATGGCGGGGACACCCCAGACCCAGCAGAGGGTCGCAAAGTCGACCCGGATCCCTTGCAGCAGCATCTCCTGCCAACCGGCCACGGCATCCACCCGTTCCAGTTGCCAGAGACCGAGGGCGATTCGGCTGAAAGAGAGAGAGAAAAGCGCGAGCGTGCAGAAGATGGCGAAGGGCCAGAACGGGCCGAGTCGCTGTTTTAGATCTGTCATTTTTGTTCCTGAATGAGACTGTAAGCGCCTGTCCACAGACGTTTTTTACTTGTTGTGAGGTTATGACAGATCGAACTGGTTAAGGTTGCATTCAATTTTGTTAAAAGCCGGAATTAACACATTTATCATCTAAAAATGTGATGTCGCGCGCTTAATGAGCACAGCATAACCTGCTGGATAAAATGTGAGCCAAAGCGCGTATGGATGGGGGATGGGTGTTTATAATTGCCGCGAATTATCTCAATCGGAGCCGAAGGGATGCCGGTCTTTATCGATGTCGAGTATGTGCGGGGATGGCGCCTGTTTCTGGTGTTATCGGATGGCACCACGGGGGTGCTGGATCTGACCCCCTGGCGAACCCAGCCGCTGTTTGCAAAGCTGGAGAGCGAGCGTCACTGCGCCCGGGTCTTCATCAACCGTCACCACCAGCTGGAGTGGCCTGTTGGCTGCACGCTATCCGCTCATGAGGTCTATCACCTCATCTCTCCCATTGATGAGCGGGAAGCCTTCAGCTAATCCCCATTTTTTGTGAGCTAACTCCAGGTTCCTGTTACTGGAATGTTTGCCTGTTTGCCTTTCTGAGCCAACTTGGGTAAAACCTGCGCAACATTTTGCCAACTTGCCTTCGCTTCACCTGACAGAGGCTTGCCGCTTTCGCGCCGCAGGCCTTTTTTGCGGCCTGACGGCAAACCTTTCCCTTGCTGAAAGGTTTGATTGGTTGAATGAAAATAACAAAACAAACAAATACATAAGGAAAATGTATGGCTTGTCATATGCGCACACCCCTTGCCCTGCTGGTTGGTGGACTCGCCTGTCACGGCGCTGCCGGTCAGGAATCGGTGCAACAGCTGGATCCCATGGTGGTGGTGGCAACCCGCCCCGCCAGCACACTTGAAGTGACGCTGGATCCCAAGAAGCCCGGTTCCCCCATGCCCGCTGCCGACGGCGCCGGTTATCTGAAGAATGTCACCGGCATGAGCATGGTGCGCAAAGGGGGGCTCGGTGGCGACCCTGTGCTGCGGGGGATGGGGATGTCCCGTCTCAACGTGCAGATGGATGGCGGCATGCTGGCCGGTGGGTGTGGTGGCCGGATGGACCCGCCCACGGCCTATGTGTTCCCCCAATCCTTTGACCGGATCCGGGTGCTGAAGGGGCCGCAATCCCTGGAGCAGGGGGCCACTCTGGCGGGAACCGTGCTGTTCGAGCGGGACAGACCCGAGTTCACCGCACCGGGCCTCAAGGCCGATGCCTCGGCCCTCTTTGGCAGCTTCGGCCGCGATGACCAGATGGTGGATATGACGGCGGGTTCGACCGATGGCTATCTGCGCGGTCAGTTCACCCACTCCGACAGCGACGATTACCGCGATGGTCACGGTAACAAGGTGCGCTCTTTCTATCGCCGCGAGAACGGCACCGCCCAGCTGGGCTGGACGCCGGGGGAGCACACCTGGCTGGAACTCACCGCCGAGCGCAGCAATGCCCGTGCCGCCTATGCGGATCGCACCATGGATGGCCCCATGTTTGATCGCGAATCCTTCGGGCTGAAGCTCAAGCAGGAGCAGATCACCACTCACTGGCAGCGCAGCGAGCTGACCCTGTGGGACAACTACATCGACCACATCATGGACAACTTCAGCCTGCGGCAAAACAGCGGCATGAAGATGCTCTCCAACCCGGATCGCCGCAACACCGGCGGTCGCTGGGCCAACGACATCGCCTTGCCAGCAGACTGGCTGCTGACCGCCGGGCTCGACAGCAACCGGGATCAGCACCGCAGTCGGAGTGGGGTCGACTATGCCACCAAGGATCGCCAGCGCACCCTGCGTTTCGAGCAGCAGGGCGGCTTCGCCGAACTGGGTCGTCAGCAGGGGGCTCACAGCTACAAGGGCGGTTATCGTCAGGATAGGGTCGAGACAACTCGCTATGGCGCCGGTGAACAGACCCTCTACAGCGATACCCTGAGTCTTAACAGCGGGTTTGGCCGTTACGAATATCAGTGGTCGCAACGCTGGTCCAGCTATCTGGCCTGGGGGCAGGCAGAGCGGGCGCCGGATTACTGGGAGCGCAGCAAGGACAGCACTCCGTTCACCCTCAACCCGGAGCGCAGTCGCCAGTGGGATGCGGGGTTGGCCCTGCGCAGTCGCGAGCTGGACTTGACCCTCTCTATCTTTAGCGCCGATATCAAGGACTACCTGCTCTACAACAGCAAGTCGAACAAGGTGCGCAATATCGATGTCCAGACCCGGGGTGGCGAGTTGGAAGGGGGCTGGCAGTTTGCCGAGCAGTGGCGTCTCGATGGTGGTCTGGCGGTGGTCTACGGCGAAAACCAGAGCGACAACAAACCGCTGGCCCAGATGCCACCGCTCGATGGCAAACTGGCGCTGGGCTGGCAGCCGGACGAAGCGCTGAGTTTCACCCTGCTGGGGCGCGCCGTGGCGGCGCAGGATCGGGTAGATCTCTGGTCCGGCACGGTCGCCGGTCAGGATCAGGGCGAGACCCCGGGCTTCTTCACCATGAACCTGAGCGGCGCCTGGCAGTTTGCCAAGGGGTGGCAACTCTCGGCCGGGGTAGACAACCTGTTCGACACCTTCTACTACGAGCACCTCTCCAAGTCAGTGCACGCCAGTCAGGCGGGGCTGGGCTATGAGCAGAGCGGCCGCATCCCCGAGCCGGGTCGTTCCTACTGGCTCTCTGTCAACTACCGCTTTGCCTCGGCCGGTGTGCTCTAACCAGTTGAGTCAGATAACGTTTTCAGTCACAGACACCGCTGTGTGAGCATCGCTATCATGGTGAAAAACAGGCGTATCAGACGCCTGCTCTCACAGCGGGAACATAACAATGAAACAGGGAACGTTACGCTATGGCGGCCTGCTCGGGGCCGCCCTGTTACTTGCGGCTTGCGGCGGCAGCGGTAGTTCAGGTGGAGAGAGTTCTCCCCCCGTCGTCAATCCGCCGGTCACCCACCCTCCGGTCGCGACGGCCAGTCGTGCCTGCTATGGCGACGATCAACCCGCCTGCAACCTGCGCATCTATCAGGTGATGGTGGAGTCGTTTGCCGATGGTGACGGCAGCGCCAACTACGGCGTCGGCTATGGCCCCTCCCAGCACAACGGCGATCTGCAGGGGATCATCGATAGTCTCGACCACATCAAGAGTCTCAACGTCAACGCTATCTGGCTCACCCCGGTGTTCGACTCCTGCGCGGGGCAAGGCGGCGATAACAAGCTCGATGCCACCGGCTACTTCGCCTGCGACTTCTTCAACGTAGACCCCAACTTCGGCAGCAATGCCAAGCTCAAACAGTTGGTGGATGGGGCGCACCAGCGCGGCCTCTATGTCTTCCTCGACGGGGTGTTTGGCCACGTCAACAAGGTGGGGGTGAGCAAGCCCTCGCCAGAGGGGCGTCTGCCAGCCCTCACCAGCGGCGGTGCGGGTTATCCCGGCCAGCTGGTGGATTACAGCAAGCCGGAGAGCCTCGCCTACTTCAAGGAGGTGGCCCGCTATTGGGTCGAGCAGTACGGTATCGACGGCTGGCGCCTCGATCAGGCCTATCAGCTTGGGCTGGATGATTGGCGCGCAATTCGCAGCGAGGTGGAGCAGGCCAGCGCAACGCGCAAGGCGGCAGGGCAGCAGTGGGGCACCCTTGGCTACATGGTGGGCGAGGTGTGGAAGGGGGCTGACGACATTCGCGCCCAGGCTTACGGCAGCAGCGACAATCCGGCGCTCTCCTCGGCCTTTGACTTCCCGTTGCGCTACGGCATCGTGCAGGCGCTGGCGGTGGAGGAGTCCGGCAAGGGCGGGCAGGGGGCCAGCGTGCTCGATGCCAGCTGGAACAAGGTGGAGAACTACCCGAATCATGCCATGCCGAACCTGATGCTGGGCAACCACGATCTGGTGCGTTTTGGTGATCTGCTGGAGCGCGGCAACTTCAAGTTGACCGAGTACTGGCAGCGCCACAAGGCGGCCTTCAGCTTTATGGCGGCTCGCTCCGGCCCGATTACCTTCTACTATGGCGAGGAGTTTGGCGACGAGGTGCCGGGCTTTGCCGCCAAGGTTGGTGGTGACTGCGCAGCGCAGGGTTTGTGCGACGATCATGTGGCCCGCAGCGATGGCAAGGTGCCCGCTGTCACCGGCTTTGTGCCGGGTAGCGAACAGGCCGAGCTGAAAGAGTGGCTGGCCCAGCTGCTGGCAATGCGTGCCGCCCACCCCGCCCTCTATCAGGGGGAGCGAGTCAAACTGGTGGCCGAGGGCAGCCTCTATGGTGACATCAAGCAGACGGCGGGGGAGCAGATAGTCTACCTGCTCAACCTCTCCACCACGGCGCTCAGCTACAACCTGCCGACGGGCAAACTGCGCAGCGGCAGCGCGCTGGTGGATCTGCAAAGCGGCGAGAGTCTGGCTATCGGCGGCAGCAGCGTAACGGTGGAGATACCGCCCTTGAGCGGGCGTTTCCTGCGTCTGCAATAAGTCAGCCACAGCACGCTTTGATATGAGAGAGGGCCCCATCGCGGGGCCCTCTCTGTCATTGTGGGTGACAAAGTCATGGCGGGTTATGCGGTGGTCTGGCCCCGGTTTTCCAGCCGCTGGCGGAAGGCGCGGGCCAGTCGCTCGTAGAGATCTTGCGCCTCCTTGTCTTCGATATCGCCGCGGATCCAGGGGTTGTCGACGATCTCCAGCAGCACGCAGTCACGCCCTTGCTGGCGCAAGTCGAGCCCGTAGAGGCCATTGCCGAGCTGATGGACGGCGCGGCGGGCGGTCTGCAGTACCCGCTCCGGCACCTCGTTAAGCGGCAGCGCCTCGATCCGGCTCATGTCGAGAGGGTGCTTGCGGCGGCGGATGCGGTTGCCGGGCTCGGGCCGGAAACGGCGGCAGGCAAACAGCGGAGATCCATCGAGAAAGCCGATGCGCCAGTCGAACTCGGCGGGGATCCGGCTCTGCACCAAGAGCAGGGCGGAGCGGCCCAGCCCCTCGTCCAGCAGGCGGGCCAGCTGTTGCTCGTCGCTGGCCATGGCGAGATCGCGCCCCTGTGCCCCGTCGGGCACCTTCACCATCAGCGGCAGGCCGAGCCGCTGTACCAGCTCATCCACATGGTGGCGGCCGCGGCGGGTGACCACCATGGTGGGCGGCATGGGCACGCCGCTGCGCACCATCAGCTCGTAGAGGTAGAGCTTGTTGCTGCAGGCGAGGATGGCGCGGGAGCTGTCGATCACCGGCATCTTCAGCTGTTCGGCACGGTGGGCAAATTCGAAGGTGTAGTGGCCGACCGCGGTTTCGGCGCGCAGCCAGAGGGTGTCGAACTCCGGCAGCCGCTCTATGGCTGACGGTGGCAGGATCTCGGCCCGGATGCCCTGGGCGGCAGCAGCCCGGATAAAGCGCTCCAGCGCCAACCCGTCACTGCTGGCACGGCCATCATCGGGATCCACCAGAATGGCGAGCTGGTAGAGCGGCGCCGCCTGCTCCTCGTCACCGGTCCCCACCAGTGCCTGGGCGTGGTGCAGCATCAACTCTTTCTCGCTTGGGCTCAGCTCCAGCGGTGACAGGCTCTGCTGCTGGCGCACCGACCAGCCGTGGCGGCCGCGCTTGAGGGTCAGCTCCTGCAGCGGCAACTGGCTCAGGCCATAGTAGTAGCGGGCCAGCCCCGCCAGCTCGCTCTGTTCACACTGGCCGAAGATGGCGCGGACTCTAATCCGATCCTCGCTCTGCTGGGCCAGCCACCCTTGCGCTTTGCGCCACAGCTTGGCCGGTGGCTGCTGGGGTTGCAGTCGGCTGATGGCCTGCAGACCCGGCAGGCAGTGGTGGCCGCGGGCCTGGGCCAGCAGCGAGCAGTAGTAGCCTGCGCTAAGGTGTTCCAGATTGCGGCAGAGGTTGATGATGCGGGGCCTCCCGCCGGTGGTCGGCACGCCATGTTGCAGATAGGTGCGGGCGGTCAGCAGATAATCGGCATGGCAAGGCCAGTCGCCCAGCTCTTCGACGATGACATAGGTACTCATATTTTCGGCTCCACAGATCAGACTGCCTGAACAGGCAGGATCCCCAGTGGGCTTCGATGCACCGACAAGCACGACAATGGCGCGAGGGGAAACAAGAGGTTACAGTGCCTAATATGACGCCTTGGTAACTTGTGATACAAGTCGCATTTTTGGTGCTGAGGATAAATAACCGAACAAGGACTCCCCGTGTTGACCGTACGTGCGGCCCGAACCGATGATCTGGGCGCCATCGTTAATCTGGAACGCTACTGTTTTCCTCCCGAAGTCGCCTTTGGCCGCAGCCGCTGGCACTATCTGCTGGCCCACGCCAAGGGGCGCACCCTGTTGCTGCTGGACGAGAAACATCAGCTGATGGGCTATCTCTGCCTGCTGGAGCACAGAGGCTGGGATCGGCTGGTCATTCAGGCGCTTGCCATCCGCTGGACGGTGCGTCGTCTGGGCTGGGCCCGCCGTCTGCTGGAGCAGGTGATCCGCGAGGGCAAGGCCGCTGGCTGGGGGGCGATTCGCCTCGAAGTGGGGGACGCCAACGAAGAGGCGCTGGCGCTCTATCAGGGATTGGGATTTCGTCCCCAGCAGCGGCTGGCGGACTACTATGGCCGCGACCAGCACGCCCACCGGCTGGTGCTGCCGCTGGTGAGCGACGAGGAGCGTGAGCGGCGCAGAGTGGCTCGCACTCAGGCGCGCAAGCCCTCTGCGCAGGCCAACTGATCATGTTGAACGAGCAGAATCGAGGAGCAGGATGAGCTGCGACAACTGTCTTGCCACCGCTATCAGAGCAAAGCTGGGGCGCTGTCCGGTCTGCGCCATCCAGACCTTCATCATCGGCCTGAGTGGCTGGCTGGTCTGGTGGTGGTGCGGTGCCGACACCTCGGTCAACGCCCTCACCGGCCTGCTGTTTGCGCTGGGTGGCTCGGGCTTGTTGCTGCTCCATCTGGTGGTATTTGTCTGGCGCAAGGCGACCGGACGTGAATTGAGCGATGAATGAATCTTAATAGATTCAAATAGATAAATAACAATATCGGTGTAGATATGGAGGTTCAGATGATTGCAATGGTAACGGGCGCCTCGTCCGGTTTTGGTGAAGCCATCAGCCGCCAGCTGGTGCAGGCAGGCTACAAGGTGATCGGTACCGGTCGCCGTGCCGAGCGGCTGGCTGCGCTGGCCGACGAGCTGGGCGAGCAGTTTCTGCCGCTGGCGTTCGACGTGCAGGACAAGGCGGCCACCCGCGCCGCCATCGCTGGCCTGCCAGCCGCCTGGAGCGAGGTGGATCTGCTGGTCAACAACGCCGGTCTGGCGCTGGGGCTGGAGCCGGCCCACAAGGCGGATCTGGAAGATTGGGAGCAGATGATCGCCACCAACATCAGCGGTCTGACTCTGCTCACCCGATTGCTGCTGCCGGGCATGGTGGCGCGCAATCGCGGCCATGTCATCAACATCGGTTCGATCGCGGGCACTTACCCTTACCCGGGCGGCAACGTCTACGGCGCCACCAAGGCGTTCGTGAAGCAGTTCAGCCTCAACCTGCGCGCCGATCTGGCGGGCACCGCCATCCGCGTCACCAACGTGGAGCCGGGCCTGTGCGGCGGCACCGAGTTCTCCAACGTGCGCTTCCACGGTGACGATGCCAAGGCGGCCTCCGTCTATCAGGGGGTGGAGGCGATCCAGCCGGAAGATATCGCCAATACCGTGCTCTGGGTGAGCCAGCAACCGGCCCACGTCAACATCAACAGCATCGAGATCATGCCGGTGGCGCAGACCTTCGGCCCGCTCAATATCAGCCGTCGCTGATGGCTGCTGCGGATGAAATAAGAGAGGCTCCCAAGGGAGCCTCTTTGCATTGGCGAGCCAATTAGAGGCTCATGATCTTCTTGAACTCCTCCGGCGAATACTTCTTCTCGGTGCGCTTGGTGAGATCCGTCATCAGCTTGTAGCGCAGATCTTTGGCCATCTGATAGGTCTGCTCCAACTGGCCATAGGAGTAGTCGGCGGCCAGCCCGATGGCGGTAGCCTTGTCGCTGGCGTAGGCCTGTTTCAGGCTCTTGTCGAGCAGGGCGACCTCCTTGTAGAGCTTGTTGCTCTCCTTGCTCCAGACGCCGCGCAGCAGCGGCAGGTATTTGTCCGGATCGGCGCTGGCCAGCGCAGTCAGGCTGCGGAACTGCCAGTAGGCGGAATCATCGGAGTAGCTGTCGCTGCCGGTGCGATAGGGCAGGGGATAGTTTTCCAGGGTGTTGTAGAGCGGCACCATCACAGATTCGGCCAGCACGCCGTAGCTCTGCCAGATCAATCCCTGCAGCTCTTTGGGCATCTCCTTGCGCAGCTGGATGACGTGGGATTCCAGCTGGCGATCGACGCGGATAGGCCGCTCCGCCTTGCCCGCCAGCGGCGTACCGTCATAGGTGGCGCTCAGCAGCCTAGCCACGTCCGGCACGGCGATGGGGGCATCCGGCTTCATAAAGAGCGGATATTGCGCCTGCCGGGTCGCCTGTTTGTGGGAGGCGGTCAGCATTTTTTGGCCGAGCCACTCCCGATCCACATTATATGGGTCAGCGATGACCCCGAACGCCTTGGCGAAGTTGAACTCTTTCGGGTCGGCGTTATCCAGCAGTTTGTGTTCACGCACGAACTCCAGCAGCTTGGGCGAGTGCAGCACATCGGCGCTGTCGAGATTGACGCCGTGGATCCGCAGGCCGTTGGCCACCATGGCGTAGCTGTCGTCCGGCACCCGCACCGCGATCCAGTGGTGGCCGGAGCCAATTTCCATCAGCCAGGCTTCGTTCACATCTGCCAGATAGAGGCTGTTGCCCTCACCGGCGCCATATTGCTCCACATAGCGGCCGAGCAGCTCGACCCCCTCTTTGGCCGTTTTGGCCTGTGGCAGGATCAGGGTCGGGATGATGGCTTCAATCACTCCCTTCTCGATCAGCGGATCGGCTTTCTGGGCCTTGTCGTTGACCTCGGCACTGGTGGTGGCCGAGATGGCGACGTTGAACTCGTTGATGCCGCGCTCCTCATAATATTTGCCTGCCGGATCGCTGGTGGTGGCATCCCAGTCGTGGATGGCGGAGTAGGCGAAAAATGCTTTGGGCATCGGCACTTCCAGTCCGTTGCCCAGTTTCCAGACTTTGCCCTCGTTCTGCTGCGCGGGCCGGAAGGCGAGGTACTTGTTCCAGTTGTTGACGCCAAAATCCTCGTTTCTGGCGATCATTACGCTGCCGTCCAAGCTGGCTCCCTTGCCGACGATGAGGCCGGTACAGGCGTCGGCACTGGTGCCAAGCAGGGTGAGCAGGGTGGCGGAGAGAAGACTCAAGGTGTGTTTTTTCATAGGTGTACCCGAAGGGTTGCGGTGAGTGAGAGTCAGACGAGGGGATGAGGTGTGGGGAGGCTGCAACTCCGAACTGGCAGCGGAGTGAGCACGGCAGATTGGTCTGCCTGTTATTGGTTTGACGAACAGATCATCCATGACACGGCTGGCTGGTTGTGATGTGCGCCAAAATTGTATTCCTGAGTGGTTGTTTATTTTGTGATCGAGCTGCGGTTCCTGACTTTTCTCTGGCATCGTGGCGCGTGGACGGCGAAATGTGCCAAAACAGCGTGAGCCGACAGCAGATGAGTCATGATTCTGACGTCAGCCTTGCGTGGGGGGCGTGCTGAGATCCGCCATAGCGCGGGATCTTGCACCATCTGACAAGTTGGCCTGTAACTTGCTGGTTTAATTGATAATGGTGGGGCCTGACGCCCCATGTGACCGGATCAGCCTGTGCCCATTGCCGCAGATGCGCACTGAATTGGAGCCCCCATGGATATCAAACCCTACAGCCAGCAGCTTGCCCAAAGCGCATCCAACAACCGCGCCCTCGCCACCCTCAACAGTGCCAGTAGCGGCGGTCAGGGTGGTGGCTGGGAGGAGATGGTCAGCCTCTCCACCCAACGGATGACCGGTCAGGCCCAGCAGGTGCTGACCTACGAACATCTGGCCAAGAACAACAAGCTGCCGCCGGCGCTGGATATGAGCTCCGACAAGGGGGGCGTGGTGCAGCAGTTGGTGGACAAGGCGCTTGGTTTCGATCGCAAGAAGTTCAACGAGATCGAAGATAAGCTCAAGACCATCGCCGATAACAAGAAGCTGACGCCGGAAGAGCGGGCGGAGCAGAGCAAGCCGCTCAACGAGCAGCGAGAGGCGATGCTCAAGGAGGCGATGGATCGCCTGACCGGCAAGAAGAGCTCATCCAAAGATGAGGCCAAAACTGCCTGATCCTGCCGTTGTTCTGAGATCTACCCGGTCGGCACCGATGGGCCAGTGTCGACCGCCGATGGGCAAGCTTCTGCCACCTCTTTTGACCTCACCTCCCCACAGGCGCACAATGTCCGCGCATTGAGCCAGTCGAGGAGTCCGCCGTGTACAACTTCCAATATGCCAATCCGACCCGTATCTGTTTCGGCGAGGGGCAGATCGCCAGCCTGCCCGAACTGATCCCACCCGGCAGCCGGCTACTGGTGCTCTACGGCGGAGGCAGCATCAAGCAAAACGGCGTCTATGAGCAGTTGACCCGGGCGCTGGAGGGGGTGACGTGGCAGGAGTTTTCCGGCATCGGCGCCAATCCCAGATACGAGCTGTTGATGGAGGCGGTGGCTCAGGTTAAACGCGAGCGCATCGACTTCTTGCTAGCCGTCGGCGGCGGCTCGGTAGTGGATGGCACCAAGTTTGTTGCGGCGGCCGCCTGCTACGAGGGGGATAATCCCTGGGATATCTGCGGTAAACAGGCAAGTGTGCACAAGGCGCTGCCGATGGGCTGTGTGCTGACCCTGCCAGCCACCGGCTCCGAGAGCAATCCCACCTCGGTGGTGAGCCGCGGGGATGTGAAGATCTCCTTCAGAAGCCCGCTGGTGCAGCCGCAATTTGCGGTGCTCGACCCGACCACCACCTACAGCCTGCCGCCGCGCCAGACCGGTAACGGAGTGGTGGATGCCTTCGTCCATATTGCCGAGCAGTACCTCACCTTTCCGGTGGGAGGCGAGGTACAGGATCGGCTGGCAGAAGGCCTGCTGCAGGTGCTGGTGGAGAATGGCCCCAAGGCGCTGGCGGAGCCGACCAACTATCAGGTGCGGGCCAATCTGATGTGGGCCGCCAGTCTGGCGCTCAACGGTCTTATCGGCTGCGGGGTGCCGCAGGATTGGGCCTCTCACGCCATCGGTCATCAGCTGACGGCACTTTACGGGCTCGACCACGGCCAGAGTCTGGCCGTGGTGCTCCCTTCGCTGCTCCGTGAGCGGGCGAGCCAGAAGCAGGACAAGCTGGCCCAGTTTGCCGAGCGGGTGTGGCATTCGACCCGCGAGGACAAGGCCCTGCGCATCGAGGAGGCGATCATCCGCACCGAACAGTTCTTCCAGAAGATGGGACTGGGGACCCGGCTTGCCGACTATGGCCTCAGCGAAAGCTGCATTCCGGCGGTCTGCTCCAACCTCAAGCGGGTGGGGCGCACCGGACTCGGGGAGCAGCAGGATATCGACCCGGATCAGGTGGCGCGGATCCTCGCCCGCGCGCTATAAGCCGGCGCCGGTTTGTGTCCCTGGCTGATTCATTTTCCCAATTAAAGAGGGCCGCTTGTTGCGGCCCTCTTGCATCACGGGTTAGCCGATCACTCGGTGCGCGCCTTGAGATAACCGGCGTAATCCGGGATCTGCACGCTGAAGGCCTGGCGCATATGGGGGCTGTCCATGATGAAGTCGGCGGTCGCCTCGTTGGTGGCGACCGGGATGTTCCAGACTGCCGCGAGGCGCAGCAGTGCCTTCACGTCCGGATCGTGGGGCACCGCATTGAGGGGATCCCAGAAGAAGATCAGCACGTCAATCTTCCCTTCGGCAATCAGGGCGCCGAGCTGCTGGTCGCCCCCCATGGGGCCGGAGAAGAGGCAGGTGATGGGCAGTTGCGCCTTCTTGCCGAGCATGGTACCGGTGGTGCCGGTGGCGTAGAGGTGGTGGAGTTTGAGCTCCTCCTTGCGCCGCATCACCCAGTTCAGCAGGGGGGTCTTCATGTTGTCGTGAGCCACCAGCGCCACTCGCTTGTGGGCCGCCATCTCACGGGCGATCTGTTCCATGGACATCATCCGTAGCAGTGTTGTTTGAATAGAGCCGTATCCTAATCGAAAGCGGCGCCCGTTGCCTTGCTGGGCGCCGTAACTGTGATCACTTCGACTGTTCAATCCACTGCTTGTTCTTCTGCTCCAGCACCGAGATGGGCAGCATGCCGTATTCCAGCACATGGTGGTGGAACGCCTTGAGGTCAAAGCCTCCGCCCAGTGCCTGCTCGGCCGACTCCCGCATCCGGATCAGCGCCAGCTGGCCCGCTTTGTAGGAGGTCGCCTGGCCAGTGTAGGCCATGTATCGCGGTACCTCGGAGCTGATGTCCCCAGCACCCAATGCCGAGTTCTCCTTCATGTAGTTGACGGCCTGATCGTGGCTCCAGCCATACCAGTGGATACCGGTATCCACTACTAGCCGCATCGCCCTGAGCATCTCCTCGTTGAGGCGGCCAAAGTATTGCAACTGGTTGTTGAAGGCGGAAGACCCCTCGACCTTCACGTCTCCCACCGCCGGATCGTAGAGACCGCGCCCCTGATAGAGCCCCATGTCGTGATCCGCCAGATACTCGGTGTAGAGCGCCCAGCCCTCCGCATAGGAGGTGTAGGAGGCGTTAGCCACGTACTGCGGGAAGTCGGGATCCTTGGCGGCTAGCTCCTGGGCGATGGTGATCTGGAAGTGGTGACCCGGCGCCGCCTCGTGGGCCAGCAGGGTGCTGATGTTCCAGCTCTGCAGACCATAGGGGTAGTATGTGTTGAGGAAGAACTGCCCCTTGCGGCCGGTCTGCGGGTTGCCGTCCTGATACCAGGCTACCCCGCCGTATGGCGCATCTTCATAGGAGACGGGCACCACCTCGTAATCCAGTTTGGGAATGGTACGTTCGGCATCGAAGAAGTCTGGCAGCACCAGTGCTGCTTTGCTCTTGAAGACGTTGTACTCCTGCAGTGCCCGCTCGTGTTCGGCCAGCGCCTGCTGCTGTGGCCCGCTCAACGTCGCCCTGGCTGCATTGTCCGGGTTGAGGCCGGCGGACCAGACCTCTAGCGGGTTCTGATAGAAGAAGGTCGGCTCGTTCAGATAGCGGAAGAAGGCGTAGATCTGGCCGCTCTGCTTGCTCTGGCTCACGTCGTCGCTGTCACACTTGCCGACGGAATGGCATACCTTGACCATGGCAGCGAAGATCCGCTCTACCTCGCTCAATCCCAGCTCATGTACCTGCTCGGGTGTCATATTGGTGGTGGTGTGCTTCTTCAGCAGCCAGCGATACCAGTCTCGCCCGTTGGTCATGCCGCAGAAGCCATCATCACACTCGCCACTACCCAAGCGCACTGCATAGGCGCCGCCATGCTGGTAATCCAGATAGTCGCGCAGCGCCAGATAGCGGGTGTTGATGCTGTCCAACACGGCTTTGTAGTCTGCTCGCAGTGTGGCATCGGCATCCCCCGGCAACTGCTGCCAGCCGAGGTTGGAGCCGGCGATCGCCTCCCCATCCAGCTTGCTGTTGAGCTGGGCCAGCAGCCGGTCTACCAGCTCATCAGGCAAGGTGTTGCCTTGAACACTGGCCAGCTCGAACTGGTGTTTCACCTCGGCAAGATAGACATCATAGGCCTTGAGCCAGGTGAGGTGTTCCTGATACCAGGCCAGCGGGGTCATTGTTGTCTTTGCTCGAGTTGCCATTGCAAGTGCCGGAGCTGTGTCTGTGCGGTCGAGATCCCGTCGCCATGCGCCATCACCCGGCGTGACCCTGTCGGCCGAGCTGTGCTCGAAATAGTCGAAGTCACCGCTGACGGTGCGAGCCGCTTTGCCGCTGGCAGGGGCTGCTCCGACGTCATCTGCCAGATCCACCACGCGGTTGCGGAAGTGATGGATCGGGATCTGGGATTGGGGTAAATCGTATCCTTCAAGATTGATCTGCAAGTCCCAGCGGATCATGTCGTAGAACAGCCGATCCCGCTCACTTAGCACCGTGGGATCCAGAGCATTCAGTCGTTGGAGCAGTGAGCTGTCGAGTGCTTTGCGCTTGGCGATGCTGGTGGCATCGATGGCAAAACCGTAGGGGTCGAGCGACTGGCTCTCTCGCAGGGCTTCATCCATGGTCTGCATCAGGGATGCCTTGGTGGCTGCGGGATCTGCAGGTGCGTTCGAGCTGTTGTCATTGCAGGCGGCAAGAGACAGGGCAATGGCGCAGGCTAGCGCGAGCTTGTTGGGTAGGAAGTGCATGATTTAGTCCTTTCACATGTTGTTATTGTATGTCCCTGTGAGGGGCCCCAATAGTGCAACTCCCAAGCGTCTGTTTTTGCGATCTGAATAGCAAAAATACGCTTATTTTTCATGCTGATAAGTGGCGTGAAAAGCTATGCAGCCAGACATTAAAAAACCCGCCTGAGCGGGTTTTTTAACCGTTTTTTCATGCCATAACTATTCAGGATGAACCATGGTGCAGTTGCGACTGCTGGTAGTTCTCCAGCCCGATGCGATCGATAAGGTCTAGCTGGGTCTCCAGCCAGTCCACGTGTTCCTCCTCATCCTCCAGGATCTCCTGGAACAGGTCGCGGCTGATGTAGTCCTGCACCGACTCGGCATAGGCGATGGCTACCTTGAGGTCGGGGATGGCATCCATCTCCAGCGAAAGGTCGCAGCGCAACATCTCTTCGACGGTCTCGCCGATGCGCAGCTTGCCCAGATCCTGCAAATTGGGCAGCCCTTCGAGAAACAGCACGCGCTTGACCAGCTCGTCGGCGTGTTTCATCTCATCGATGGACTCGTGATACTCCTTGTGCCCGAGCGCCTTGAGGCCCCAGTCATCGTAGATGCGGGCGTGCAGGAAGTATTGGTTGATGGCAATCAGCTCATTGGCCAGCACCTTGTTGAGGTGGGCAATGATCTTGGGATCTCCTTTCATCGACAGTGCTCCTTGGTTCGTGCCTGAGGCTTCGATCGTTAGAGCTTAGTCCAGAAAAGTGACAACAAGAGGTCTGGCGAGCCAGCTCGCCTGAGAAAAGGGGTGACCCTGTTGTCGGGTCGCATCAGAAAAGAGGTGTCCGGATCAGGCCACTTCGTAGTAGAGCACGGGTTGCTCCTGCTCCATCTTGTCGAGTTCGGCGGCGATGATCTCCATGGTCATGCGCACGCATTTGCCACATTGGGCGCCCAGCTCGAGCGACTGCTTGAGCTGGCGGAATTCGCTTTTACCTGACTGCACCGCTTTGCGGATCTGGGTATCTGTGATGCCGCGGCACAAACAGACGTACATGATGGTCACCTCTTGTGGAATGAGATGAAATCTAAATGAGAATGGTTCGTAGTGCAAATAACCATTGGTAATAAGATCCCCTGCTTGCCACTGTGCAACCCCTTGGGGACAATGCTGGCAACCAGAGGAGATCACCATGCTCAAGAAACTGTTCAGCGCCCTGTTCGGGGGCGAGCCGACCAAGGCGCCGGAAGTCACTCCCACCGAATATGCCGGCTATCTAATCTATCCGGAACCCATGGCAGAAGGTGGCCAGTACCGACTGGCGGGCCGCATCACCAAGGAGCTGGACGGCGTACTGCTGACCCACCGCTTTATCCGCTCCGATCTGTTTGCCAATCCGGCCGATGCCGAGCGTTTCATGGTGCAGAAGGCCCACATCTTTATCGATCAGATGGGAGATCGCATGTTCGAGCCCCGCAAACCGGCTGACAGCCAAGCTTCATGACACTGCAAGAGGTCACCCTGCTGCGCGAGGCGCTGGCCCGCGCCGGTGAGCGACGCCTGATCTGGCTGGAGGGGGAGGAGGCCGACTGCATTGCCCGCGCTCAATCCCTGCTCGGCGAGACCGTCTTCTGGCTGGGCGCCGGGCCCGAGCATTATGCTCCGCAACCCGCCGCCAAGGCGCTGCAGCGGCTCGGTCAGGAGTGCGACACGCTGGTGTTCAATGCCTTCAGCGGCTTTCATCCCGACGCCTTCGGGGCGCTGGCGGGTACTCTGTGCGCCGGTGGCTTGCTGTTGCTGCTGACGCCGCCCAGAGAGAGCTGGCCCGCATGGCCGGATCCCGACCGGATTCGGCTGGTGGCCCAGCCGGAGGAGGCCGGTCGGGCTGGTCACGGCTTTATCGCCCGGCTGGTGCGGTTGCTGGCGGGGGAGCCAGCCCTCTCGCTGGAGCCGCCGGTTTGCTCGCAGCCGTGGCAACCGATTGGGCCCGAGCGCAGGCTGAGCAGCGATCAGGCACGGGCACTGCCCGCCATCCACAAGGTGTTGCATGGTCATCGCCGTCGGCCGCTGGTGCTGAGCGCCGACCGCGGTCGTGGCAAGAGTGCGCTGCTGGGGCTGGCTGCCGCCGAGCTGCTGCGCCAGCAACCCTCGCTGAACATAGTGGTGACGGCCCCCTCGCAGGCAACGGTAGCGACCCTGTTTGCCCACGCAGCTCGCGGGCTAGATACCACGCCTGAACAGCTGGCCGGACTGAGCTACTGCTCGCCGGATCGGCTGGTGCACGAGGCGATGAATCCCGATCTGCTGCTGGTGGATGAAGCGGCTGCCATTCCGACCCCGCTGCTTGAGGCTATGCTGGCCCGACACAGCCGCATTGTGTTTGCCACCACCGAGCACGGTTACGAAGGGACGGGGCGCGGTTTTCACCTGCGCTTCAAGCGTGTGCTCGATAGCCAGACCCCGGAGTGGCAGGAGATCCGCCTCTCTGAACCCATTCGCTGGAGTGAGCGTGATCCACTGGAGCCGCTGATTTTCCGCCTGCTCGGCCTCAATGCCGAAGTCGCAACTCCCTTGCCGCCGACCAGCCCGAGCTGGCGTCTTATCTGTCAGGAGGCGCTGGCGAGCGACGAGGCGTTGCTCAACCAGCTGTTCGGCTTGCTGGTGCTGGCCCACTACCAGACTACGCCGAGCGATCTCAGATCCCTGCTGGAGAGTCCGGATCTGGACATCCATCTGCTGGAGCAGGATGTGTGCCTGCTGGGAGTGGCGCTGGTGGCGCGGGAAGGGGAGATAGATCCCGAGCTGGCCGAGGCGATCTGGGCCGGGCGTCGTCGTCCGCGCGGCCATCTGCTGCCCCAGTCGCTGCTAGCTCATGCCGGTTTCAAGACTGCGGGGGGGCGCAGCTACGCCCGGGTGATGCGTATCGCCATCCACCCCGAGCTGCAACGGCACGGTCTGGGTTCACTGCTGCTTGGCAAGCTTGAGGAGCACTATCGCCAGATTGGCACCGACTACCTCGGCTCGGCCTTTTCGGCCAGCGCCGACCTGCTCCCCTTCTGGCGCAAGGCAGGGCTGGAGGTGCTGCGCATCGGTCTGCAACGGGATGCCGCCAGCGGCTGCCACGCAGCCCTGCTGCTAAAGGCGCTGAAACCCGAGCATGAGCCCGAGCTGGATCAGTGGCAGCAGCGTTTCATTCGCCAGTTGCCTACCCTGCTGGCTGGTGAGTTGAGCGAGCTGGATCCCGAGCTGGTATGGCAATGTCTGCAAGGCAGTACCGCTACCGCAGCGGAGCTTGGCGAGTTCGAGCGCGACGAGATTGAGTGCTTTGCCCTGCATCACAAGCCGTTCGAACTGAGCCAGTCGAGCTTGCAGTTATGGCTGGCACGCCATCTGGCTGTGCTGGCTTCACTGACTCCTGACGAGCGTTATCTGCTGATAGCAGCCATCTGGCAATATGCCGACTGGGGAAGACTGGCTGCGAGGTTGCAACTGGCGGGCAAGCCGGCCGTGATCAAGAGTTTGCGGGCGCTGCTGGCGCGTCTCTTGAGTTCCTCTACCACTCGATAGGGTTGCCCTGCCAGTCGAGAAAGCTCAGTTCGCCATCCGGTTGTAGCCGGTTCATCAGGTTAACCAGATGGTTGGCTACCTGCTCGGGACTCTGCACGTTTCCCGCCGGTACATTGGCGTGAAACGGGCGGGAGAGCGGGGTATCCACTGTGCCGGGATGGAAGGCCAACAATTTGACGCCTGGGGCCCGCCGGGCCAGCTCGATGGCGGCACACTTGAGCAGCATGTTGAGGGCAGCCTTGGATGCGCGATAGCCATACCAGCCGCCCGCTCGGTTGTCGCCAATGCTGCCGACCCGGGCACTGAGAACGGCCAGAGTGCAAGGCTCGCGGCCAAACAGCGGTAACAACTGGCTGAACCAGCACAGCGGCAGCAGTGCGTTGGTCTGGTAGAGACGGGTCATGGCATCAAGATTGAGTGATTCGAGCCGCTTCTCCGGCTGGATCTCCCCCTGATGCAGGATGCCGTTGCAGATCACCACCCTGTGCGGTTTCGGTGCCAACTCCGCGATGCGGGCTACCGCAGTTGCCATCTGCTCATCGCTGTAATCACAACATAGCCAGTGCAGGGCTGGCGAAGAGGCTCCTGCTGGTGCGGGCTGACGGCTGATGGCAATCACTGGCCCGACACCCGCCGCCAACCAGTGTGTCACCAGAGCCGCCCCGATCCCGCCAGAAGCGCCAATCACGACGATACCTTCACTCATCTCAGGTTCCTTGTAAGTACATGATGGATTTCACCATCCGCCAATGTTGTCCTGATTGGCAGATACGATCCCGCCAGCCTGCGGGATCAAGCGGTTAACGATGCAATCTTGCCGAGATCCGAGCCGTTGGGTGAATTCCATTCCTATACTGAGGGAAAACCGCAGCGGTCTGCTGCCCGCGCAACCAGAATGAGAGTCACCATGATGTCCAAAGATGGGGAAGAGCGTAAATCTATCCTGACCGAAAGTGGCACCAACGAGCTTGAGATCATCGAGTTTCACCTCAAGAAGCAGCTACCGGACGGCCGTGAAAAAACCGCTTATTACGGGATCAACGTCGCCAAGGTGCGCGAGGTGATCCGGGTGCCGGAGACCACAGATTACCCCAACGCCCAGCGTCATATGGTGGGGGTCTTCTCCCTGCGGGATCGCCTCATCCCGCTGGTGGATCTGGCGGGCTGGCTCGGCATCAAGACCAACCCTGACCCCAGCCACAAGGTGGTGATCGTCACCGACTTCAACAAGATGGCCAACGGCTTTCTGATCGATAGCGTCAGCAGGATCCACCGGGTATCCTGGGAGGATGTGGAGTCCCCCAGCCAGTTTCTGGAGGCGGGGGAGAACGACTGCGTGGTGGCCGTGGTCAGGCGCGATGGCAACCTCATCATGATCCTCGATTTCGAGAAGATCATCGCCGATATCAACCCCGAGCTCAGCATGGAGAAGTACGACGTCACCCAAGATCGCAAAGTGCTTATCGACGATCGCATGATGGCGCTGCGACAGGGCAAAACAATTCTGGTGGTGGACGACTCGGCCTTTATCCGCAAGATGATCGAGACCACCCTGCGCACCGCTGGCTACAACGTGATCACGGCCAAGGACGGGGGAGAGGGGCTGGAGATGATGACGGATTTCGATCGTCTGGCCCAGGAGGAGAGAATGCCGGTGACCGGCTTCGTCAATGCGGTGATCACCGATGTGGAGATGCCGCGCATGGATGGTATGCACCTGCTCAAGCGGCTACGGGATACCCCCTCCTACAAGGATATGCCCATCGTGATGTTCTCCTCTCTGATGAGCGATGACAACCGCCAGAAAGCGCTGCAACTGGGGGCCAACGATACCATCACCAAGCCCGAGATAGGGCGCATGGTGGGGATGATGGACCATATGCTGCTGGGGATCGCCCCGCCTTCGCCAGCCAACAACATCTGACCTGCCGTTAACTTGCCATTGGCCGGTCGAATCCACTGACCGGTTGCCTCAAGCGGCCACTCCTTGCCAAGGGGTGGCCGCGCTGTTTTGGCTGTTTGCTGCGATTCCAGACGCCCCTTGTCTCCCGGATATGATTTATGTAATGATAATTATTATCATTTGTTGGTGTGAAGTATATGACAGCAACCTGGGTGAAGGGGTGGGTCGAGTCAACCGAAGGTGGCAGCAGCATGAGTCACTGGAAACAGCAGACTCGAGAGGGTAACCGGCTGTTTGACTGCGGCGAGTATCATCAGGCGTTGGCCCATTATCAGCAGGCGCTCTGGCTGGCTCGTCAGCAATTGGTGCAGTGGCATGACGCCGATGAGGCGGTGGCTGCGCTGGTTGTGGCTCACCACAATCTGGCGGATCTGCTGGTGGCCATGACTCTGTCCGATCGCGCCGCCGACCTGCTCTGCTATGTGCACGACTGCCTGCTGGCGACCTGTCACTCCCCCGCTTGCTCCTCTCGCCTGCGAGAGGCGGCTTTGCGCCATACCCGCACAACCAGTGCCGAGTTGCTGACGTTCGTACAGCGCCACGGCAGCCACGCCGGGATCATGCGTTCGCTCGGTCACTGCCTGTGTCAGAGCGAGCCCTCATCCCGGCTCCATTAATCCGAACAGAGGTCATCATGAGCCATACCCTGCCTGCCCTGAACTATGCCTACGACGCACTGGAACCCCATATCGATGCCCTGACCATGGAGATCCACCATAGCCGTCATCACCAGACCTATATCAATAACCTCAACGCCGCACTGGAAGGGGCGCCAGAGCTGGCTGCACTGCCGGTTGAGGATCTGCTGCGCCGCTTCGATACTCTGCCCGCCACCTTGCAAGGGGCGGTCCGCAACCATGGCGGCGGCCATGCCAACCACTCCCTGTTCTGGCTGGTGATGAGCCCGCAGGGGGGCGGTGAGCCAGGCGGTGAGCTGGCGCTGGCCATCGAGCGGGAATTGGGGGGATTCGATGCTTTCAAGCAGGCCTTCACTCAGGCGGCCCTGAGCCGCTTTGGTAGCGGCTGGGCCTGGCTGGTGGTGGACAAGGCGGGCAGATTGCAGGTGGAGAGCAGTGCCAATCAGGATAGTCCCCTGATGCATGGCCATACCCCGATCCTGGGGCTGGATGTGTGGGAGCACGCCTACTATCTCAAGTACCAGAACAAGCGTCCTGACTATATCGCAGCCTTCTATCAGGTGGTGGATTGGGCCGAAGTGGCCCGCCGCTATCAGGCGGCGCGAGGCTGACCTGTCGCTGGGTATGGGTGTGCAGGCTCACCGCCACAACCCGCGCTGTAATAGCAAGACCCGCCAGTTGGCGGGTCGTCTGTTTATGGTGTGGCTGTGCTGGCGCTGGCGGCTGAAGAGGCCACCGGCAACGTGGGCAAGGCCGCGCTGGGCATCTCGGCGGCGGTTTCTGCCGCGGATTTGGCGGGAGTGACCGGCTCAGTCGTTGCCGCAGCGGATAAAGCTAGCGTGACTTGTTCCGTCACGGCCGAGGCTGATGGAGTAGCAGACTCGGTGGCAACCGCGGCAGAGACTGCCGCTGGCTTTGCCTCATCCACAGCCGGTTTGGGCTGTTTGAGGCAGGGTTGCAGGCTGCCGATGGTGCTCAGTGACTGGCAAGGCACAGGCAGACCGATGGGGACCGGTGCCCCGAGAAACTTGGGCCCCTTGTCCAGTACATAGAGGTCGAGCAACCCCATCAGGCGGGCAAAGACTTCCCGCACCCGGGTGCGGATCCCCTGATAGGCGCTGGGGTCCTCGGCATTGAAGCCGACCGCATCGATACCGAAATGGCGGGCGATGAAAATGGCCCGCTCGTTATGAAAGCCCTGGGAGACCACGGTAAAGCGCTCCTGGCCGAACACCTCCTTGGCGCGAACCACTGAGTCGAGGGTGCGGAATCCGGCGAAATCCATATAGATGGCGGAGGCGGGGATGCCCGCCTTGATCAGGGCGCGGCGCATCTGGCGTGGCTCGTTGTACTGCACGGTGGCGTTGTCACCGGAGACGATGATGAAGTCCACCTTGGCATTGTTGTAGAGCTCGGCCGCCGCCTTGATACGGTATTTGAAGTAGTGGTTGGGGCCGCCACCGGAGAGATATTTGGAGGTACCCAGCACCACCGCAACCCGGTTGTAGGGCACCTTGTCCACCCGATCGTAGGTGTAGTGACGGGCATCCGAGACGATCCACTCGCTGTAGCCCAGCAGCATGGCAATCAGGGCCAGCAGCAAAACGAGGCAGGCGAGGAGGATCTTGGCAAACTTCTTCATGCGCGGTGCGGTCAGGGTCTGAAGTTGGGAATGGCTATCGGCATTCTATTACAACTCGGCCGCTGGCGTCAGGCTTGATAACGGGCGGGCACCTCATTCGGGCAGAGGTTGTCGCAGCAGAGGAGGGAGTGCGGGGGAAAAAGCGAGGGGCTGCGGTGGCAGCCCCTCTTTGTGTTGGATGTCTATCAGTGGGCGGAGTCGTTACCCTTGCAGGCGTCTGACTCCTTGTTTGTTTGCCACCAGGGCAGCAGATCCCGGGCGAGCCACGCCTGATAGGCGTCGCTGTCGTTGGCGATCAGCCGGTCCAGCACCCCTTCGAAGTCGCTCATCGCCTGCTGCCGATCCGGGTTGCGAAGCGCCTGTGCCAGCGCCAGCCAGCAGGCGCCGCGACCGGTATCGTTGAGGAAGCGGTGCACGGTATAGGACCAGGAGTAGACCATCTCGCCACCCTGCTCGTAGTCAAGGTGGAGGATCGCCGCCAGTGTCGGGCGCTGGTTGGCAGGGCGGTTTGCCACGTTATCCAGACCCCGGGCAAAGCACTGGCCGTGAGCGATGTACTCTGCAATCCCCTCGGCCCACCAGGTAGTGCGGTTGAGCGGATAGTGGCCGAAACTGCCGTACTGGTTGAAGCGGCCATCCAGATAGTGAACGTACTCGTGGCGCAGGTTCCACACCTGGAAGGCAGGGCGTTTCCACTCCGCCTCATAGGCGAAGAAGCGGGCCTGATTGCCGGGGCGAGCCGGATCCCCCTCAATATAGATGCCGCCATTGTCGGTGGATACGCCAAACAGCGCGCTGCCGTAGCGGCCCCAGTCGGCGGAGGAGTTGAAGATCACCAGCTCCAGCGCCTCGTTGTGATCATCGGCCACCGGTTGCCAGCCTGTCTCCATCTGCTGGTGGAAGCGCTGCTCTTCATCACCCAGCTCGCGGCAGATCCCTTCGGCCTCAGCCTGGGTCAGATCCTGGGCGCGCAGACGCAGGGTTGGCGAGCAGGTGTGCTCGAACGGCAGAATATCTTCCATGCGGATCGGGGTACAAAGCCCGGCGAACTCGCCACTGACACAGGCTTCGCTGGTGCGATCCGTGTAGGTGAGGTAGTAGCTGGAGAGGGTCAGGGAGACCTCTTCCAGCATGGCAGCCGGATGCTGTCCACCCGGGATCAGCCCCTGCTGGCGCATGATGGCGATGACATCGCGATCCAGCTGTTGGCGATAGGCAATCGCCTTATCCGGACTGGTGTGATGGAGGTAGCGCATCATCTGGTAGAGGCGGCTGTGGGCATCGAGGATGTTGTTGAAGATAAACAGATCCCGTGAGCCATCGCGCTGTTTCCAGAGGGCCAGTTCGCTCAGGCCCAGTTGCAGCAGGCTCTGGCGCAATGCAGCCTCCTGCTGCAGCACAGCTGCGCTGAAGTCAGCCTGCTGACCGTAAGAGGCGCTCTGATCGACCAGATTGAGCAGCTCGAACAGGCCGTCGGCCCAGGGTTTGTGGCCATTGATCTGTGCCGCATGTTGCACCGCATAGCCGAGCGCCTGGTTGAGCTGGGTCAGCATGGGGGCGGCACTCTGGCGGAAGGCGGCTTGGCCAAGTTGGCCCTGCGCTGCCACGCTCCAGGCTTCCAGCACTGTGCCAGCCTGATCCTGTGGTTCAGCTCCCAGCAGCAATGGGTGGTTGAGCAGATCAATCATCACCCCGGCCAGAGCCCGGGCGGCCTGATCACTCTCTTTGCCAACGCCGCCGTGGTAGTTGTGGGCGCGCACATAGTAGAGCAGCTTGTCCATTGCCGGATGGGTCGGTTGGTTGGCCGCCAGCAGGGCACGCATGCCGCGCACCACCGCCATCAGCTTGGCGTCATCGTGGCCGTAATCCGCCTGCCAGGCAGGACTGTTCTGGCCGCTCACGTCGGCCACCAGTTTGGCGGCATCGCTGTCGAGCAGATCCACATCGGGCTGCTCTGGCTCCGAGCAGAGACGACCGTTGGCACGGCGGCACTCCAGCTGCTCCTCCTTGCTGGCCAGCACGATGGGGCGATTGAGCACCCGGCTCTCCTGCCACTCTTTGCTCTCTGGCAGGGGTTGCCACTCGCCGCCGGCGACCGGGTATTGGTAGCCGCTATCTTGCAACGTTACCTGAACCTCGCTGCCAGCGGGGATCACCTGACGGCAGATGCGATAGCGGATGGTGTTGCTCCCCTCCTTGCGCTCCTGCGGCTCATCACACTCCTGTTGAGGCGTGAGTTGATCCAGCTGCCACTGATAGCGGCGCCAGACATGGAGCTCGCTCACCTGAGCGGCAGCCTGACTGCCTGCCACCGGTTGCAGACGGAAGAAGATCTGCTCCAACCGGCCATCCCGTTCACTCGGGGTCTCTTCAAGTACCTGCAACTGCTGCCAATCCTGCGGCTGATAGTGCCACTCCGACTCGGCGCAGCGGCCCTGCGCGTTGAGCTCGCAACGATCCAGCTCCCTTTCGCTCTGACCCAGGATGATGGCTTGCGGCAGCGGCAGACGATCCTGCCGCTGGGCGGTCGGCGTGCCCGCCAGCTGCTCCCAGCGACCCTGCTTGAGGCCATAACCGAAGTCATAACTGCTGGCGGGAATGAGCTTGCCCGCTGGAATCCGATCTTCACAGCGCACGAAGCGGATCTGCCAGCCCGCATCTACCTTGAGCTGCGGCTCGCCACACTGCTGTTCGGCGAGGGCCGCGAGATCGCTGTTCTGCCAGTCGAAGCGACGGTAGACCCTAAGCTGCTGGTAAGGAGCATTGCTGCTGCGCGCCTTGAGCTCGTAGGTGATCTCGGTGATGCGCGCGGCCAGTTGCCGGCTCGATTCGCCAGTCAGCTGATACTGTCGCCAGTCATTGGGGGAGTAGTTGGCTTGCGCCGAGGATGTAGCCAAAAGCAGGGGGCCTGCCAGCAGCAGCCACCCGGTACCTGAGCGGTTCATTTTTATCCCTTTGTTGTTGTTTGTGTATTGTCTTGCGAGTAATCGCAAGGCAATTTAAACAGTTCCAAAAGGATATCAATTGCCAATTAAAAATCAGATAAATCAATAAGATGGTGGCTTTTTGAGCCTGATCGAATTATCGTGGGTTGGCGCCGCAGTGAGGACTCACATGTTTCTTTTTTGTTTTCAAAGAAGATCGGGAAATTGTGAGTCCGATCTCATTCAGCTTGTCGTGCCCGAGTGGTTTGTTGTCGGGCTACCTTGCCCAGCAGTTGGCGGGAGGGTTTGAGATTGCCGCCAAGATCGGGACAGGGGAGCCAGTGGTCGGGCACCATAAAGCCGGGCAAGGCGCTGCGGATCCAGGCTGCCAGCTCGGGGTAGGGAACCGGCTCACCGTGCCAGTCGATAAAGGCGGCGGGGCGTTGCCCCCACTCATCGCTCGGTACCGGTACCACCAGCGCCTGGGCGACAGCGGGATGATCCACCAGTCGCTGCTCGATGGTTTCGGGCTGGATGTTTTCGCCACCCGAGATAAAGAGGTTATCGAGCCGCCCCTCTACCAGCAGTTCCCCTGCCGCAGTGAACCTCCCCTTGTCGCGGGTATGAAACCAGCTCTCGTCATCGAGGGGCAGTTCCAGCTCGCCATCTCGGTAGTAACCGGCAAACAGGGTGGCGCCGCGCACGCAGATCTCCTGCTCCCTGATGCACACTTCCCGTCCCGGTAGCGGTTTGCCAACTACGCCTGTATCGCCGGGTATAGCGGTGCAGACCTGACTGCCCATCTCGGAGAGACCATAACTCACCTTGGGTTCGAGCCCCATGGCGCAGAGGCGGCTCACCAGCGGTTGCGGGATGGCGGCACCGCCGAGCAGCAACTCGCGCAGGCGGGTACGGGCGGGATCAAAACCCTCTGCCAGCAGGCGCCAGAGCTGGGTTGGCACCAACGAGAGGTGAGTGATGGGCTGGCACTCCAGCCGCTCCTTGAGGGAGCGTTCACGTTGATCCAGCACCAACGTGGCGCCCGCCAGAAAGACCCGAAACAGGATGGCGTAGCCGCCCACATGGAACAGCGGCAGGGAGAGTAGCCAGCCGCAGGCCTCATCGAGGGGAATGAGGGTGGCAGAGCCGCGTGCCGAGGCCAGGTGGTTGCAGAGCCGGTGCACCACCGCTTTCGGCGTGCCGCTGGAGCCCGAGGTGAGGATCATATTGTTAAGCTGGGTCGATTCCAGCGGCCATGTTTCCTCGCTTGCCGGCAGTTCGTGCGTGAAGTCGAGGCACAAGGGTTGCCAGTTGCCTGCCGGGATCTCCCCTGCCGACCAGAAGGCATCGGCATCGAGTTGCACCGCCAGCTCGCGCTGCTTTTCGAGAGGAAAGGCGGGGTTGAGCGGGCAGAACACCACGCCGCTGCGCACGCAGGCCCATGCCAGCAGCACATCTTCCAGCGCACCGCGCACCACCGCCGCCAGATGAGCGCCACGACGCACTCCGGCTTGTTCCAGCTGTTGGCACAGGCTGTTGAGGCGAGCATCGAGCTGGCGATAACTGAGAGGCGAGGCGGCGTGGATGGCAATGCGGTTCGGTGCTGTGATTGCCCGGTGGCGTACCGGGCAAGGTGTCTGTTCGGGTGAACGGGAAGGGTCAATCACGGTAATACAGTTGCTCCAGTCGGCTCAGATCCGGTTTGCCATCTTCCCCCAGCAGATTGCCCGCCATCCAGCGGCGGGTATCCAGACCTGGTGCCTGTTCGGGAGCCCATTCGCCAGCCAGATGAAACAGCTGGTTCAGGCCCAGATCCGATTCGAAGCAGGAGGATATGATCACCTTGAGCCGCAGTTCGCGGGCGCGGGCGATCAGCGCTTCGCAGTTGGCCAGCGAACCGAGTAGGGTGGGTTTGAGTACCAGCGCTCGCAGTTGCGGGATCGGCTCCCACGGCTTGCCTTGCGCCAGCAGTTCGTCCAGCGCCACCGGCATGCCGGTGCGGTTGGCGACAAAGGCGATGTCGGCAAAGTCGGCGCAGGGGTCTTCCAGATACTCGATGCGATTCGGGTCGAGGTGGCCGCAGAAGGTCCACGCCTCCTCGCGGGTCCAGCCCTGGTTGGCATCCAGCACCAGCTTGAGGGAGGGGAGGCGATCGCACAGCAGGCGGATCAGCGCCAGCTCGTCACGCATCGGGTAGCGTGCCACCTTCAGCTTGGCCTTGCCGGGCGTGCGGTGCAGCCACTCTTTCCAGTTGCGCAGCAGCTCCTGGGGGGAGCCTTGAATGAGGGGATAGGGCTCCGGCAGCGGGTTGCGCTGCTCGGGCCATGTCCGGCGCGCGCAGTCGAGGCCAAATTGCACCGACGGCAGCACGGGGTTCGGGGTGTCGCCGGCGGCCAGGGCCGCCAGCGCGGCAAGGGCTTCTGCCTCTGCCTGTTGCAGGCTCTCTTTCGAGAAGCCGGGCAGGGGGGCGATTTCCCCCCAGCCGTCGTTGATGCGCACCAACAGCCCCTCTCGCGCCACCTCCACCTTGCCGTGAAAGGTCAGGGGCTGGGTAAAAGGCAGTTGATAGCGATACAGGGCTAGTGTCATCAGGGGTTCCGCTTGTATTTGGAGAAGTCGGGGCGACGCTTTTCGTTGAAGGCGTTGCGGCCTTCCTGACCCTCTTCGGTCATGTAGAACAGCATGGTGGCATTGCCCGCCAGCTCCTGCAAGCCCGCCTGACCATCACAGTCAGCGTTGAGCGCCGCTTTCAGGCAGCGCAGCGCCATCGGGCTGTTTTGCAGCATTTCACGGCACCAACGCACGGTTTCGCGCTCCAGTTCTGCCAGTGGCACGACGGTGTTGACCAGACCCATGTCGAGGGCTTGCTGGGCATCGTACATGCGGCAGAGGAACCAGATTTCGCGGGCCTTCTTCTGGCCGACGATGCGAGCCATGTAGGAAGCACCCCAACCGCCATCGAAGGAGCCGACTTTCGGGCCGGTCTGGCCAAACTGGGCGTTGTCGGCGGCGATGGTCAGGTCACACATCATGTGCAGCACGTGGCCACCACCGACCGCGTAACCGGCCACCATGGCAACCACAGGTTTCGGGCAGGTGCGGATGTCGCGCTGGAAGTCGAGCACGTTGAGGTGGTGAGTCCCCTCGTCATCACGGTATCCACCGTAGTCGCCACGGATCTTCTGGTCGCCGCCGGCGCAGAAGGCTTTCTCGCCAAAACCGGTCAGGATGATGGTGCCGATCTGATCGTCATAACGGGCATCGGCCAGCGCCTGCAGCATCTCTTTGACGGTGCGGGGGCGGAAGGCGTTGCGCACCTGGGGACGGTTGATGGTGATCTTGGCAATGCCATCGTTGGACTTGTGATACAGGATGTCCTCGTAACCGGCGGAGCAATCCTGCCACTCAACCGGAGCGTACAGTTCCGCTTCCGTCATTGCTTCAATCATGGTTTTTTCCTTCTGATCTGGGAGAGTGCAGTTGAGCACCGAGTTGAACACTGAGTTGAGCAATCCCGGCATGTTGAACAGGTGCATACAGTTCAGCTTCCGTCATTGCTTCAATCATGACTCGTCTCTTCTTGTTGGTTGACCCACTCCGCGAGGAGTCGGGCAAAGTTATCAGGCTGATGGGCGTGCAGATTATGGCCGCCATCCAGCACCAAGTGGTTGATTCTGCGATTTTGGTTCGCCAGCTGGCAAGCCAGCTGATGGAATTTGTGATCCCGCTTGCCACTCACATAAGTAACCGGCAGCTGGCTCGCCATGAGCCAGGGGGCGAGATCCGGCTGCTTGCCGAGCGAAGTGGCGCGCAGCGTGGTGGCGATGCCCTGACCGTCGTTGCCAAGGCGGCGGGCGATCTGGCTGGCTCGAGCCGCATCGTCAAGATCGGCAAACACCCCTTGCCGGTACCAATCTGCCAGCACGTCAGCCAGAGGCTCCTGCTCGAAGCGCCGCGCCCACTGTTCATCGTGCTGGATGCGGGCGGCCCGCTCACCGGCTGGCAGCCCCGGGTGGCAGTTCTCCAGCAGCAGTCCCGATAGCCCCGCCGGCTCACGGCTGGCGTGGTAGAGGGCCAGTCGCCCACCCAGCGAGTAACCCGCCAGCAGATAGCGTTCAATATTGCGGCTGGCCAGCGCGGCAACCAGCCACTGGTGGCTCTGTTCAAAGTCGCTGACGTTGAGAGCGCTATGCTGGCCGTGACCCGGCAGGTCGAGGGCGATGCAGCGGATGGCGGGCAGCCGGTCGATCACCGGTTGCCAGTCGCCGCCATCCCCCAGCAGGCCGTGCAGCAACACCAGCGGCACATTGGCATCTTTATTTGCCACGGATGGCGGCCCCCAGCGCCTTGAGATCATCGGCTACCTGCTCGCTCGGTACCCGGATCTCGATCAAGGTAACGCCATGTTGGAGGGCGGCGCTGTAATCGCGTTCGAACTCGGGCAGGGTGGTCGGCGCCCGATAGGCGAGGCCAAACATGGCGGCGGCATGTTCAAAGCTGAGACCGTGGGGCAGCCGGTAGTAGCTCTCCAGCAGCTCCCCTTCGGTGGGCACCGGCAACATGCGAAAGATACTGCCGCCATCGTTGTTGAGCAGGATCACCACCAGCGGTCGACTCGCCTTGCTGAGCAGGGCGAGGCTATTGAGATCGTGCAGGGCGCTGAGATCCCCAAGCAGCAGGGTGGTGGGCTCATCACTGCCTGGCTCGACCGATTGGGCAAATCCGTAGGCGGTGGCGATCAGGCCATCGATGCCGGAGGCGCCACGGTTGGTCATCACCCGGCTCGGCCCCTTGCCCGTTTCGCCGAGCATATCCATCAGTCGGGCCGGCATGCTGTTGCCGACAAACAGTTGCCCTTCGATCAGGCTGTTGAGGCGATGGCAGACCCCGAGCTCGGAGAAGTGCTCGCAGGCAGCGGCGATCTGCTGGCTGGCGTTGTGTTGCAGCTCGGCCAATGTGTGCCAGGGGGCTTGTGTGGTGACCGGATGGGCCGCAGCAAAGGCGCTGGCACTGCAGAGCAGCCGGTTGCGCAGCCGGTAGTCGGGATCGAGCCGCGCCGGTTGCGGATCCACCAGCCAGTAATCCTGCCATGAATGGTGTTTTATGAACTGGCCAAGCCGCTTGGAGACAAGCCGCGCGCCAAATTGCAGCAGCACCTCGGCGCGGCCCAACTCGGCGACGAATTCAGGGTCGTTGAGCGCCAGATCCATGTGGATGAGGTTGCGGCTGTCGAAGCGGATCTGGCTCTGCAGATCTGCCAGCAGCGGCCAGCCGAGTTGCTCCGCCAGCGCGGCGGCGGCCTGTGCCTGATTCGGGTCGGTAATGCGGCCAGCTACAACGATGCCGCGCTGTTGCCGAAAGGTTTCCCACTCCGCCTGAGGTGGGCAGGTCGGCTCGTTTTGCTGCCACGGGCTCCATGGCTTGTGCGAGCCGAGCCAGTCACCCAGGGGGGCCAGATAGTCGGAGAAATCCTGATAGTGCTCGCCCGGATAGAGGGGCTCGGGGTACATGCAGTTGAAGTGCACCACTCCGGGAGTGAGTGCCTGTTTGGCCAAGGCTTGATCTACCGAGCTCAGCACAAACGCCGCCGGAATGGTCGGGGTGGGGCTCGGCAGGTTCTGCTGATAGACGGGGTAGCGGCCGAAGATCCCCTGCTGGTCGATCGCCTGATTGGCGCCGTTGTCGATAAGTTCGTGAGGACGATCGGCGGAGAGAATAATCAGCGGCACGCCGGTGAGCTGGGCCTCAGCCACTGCGGGCCAGAGGTTGGCTACCGCGGTGCCAGAGGTCATGATCACCGCCACCGGCCGGTTGCTCCCCTTGGCTAGCCCCAGCGCCATAAAGCCGAGGCCGCGTTCGTCAAAGTGCAAGTGACGACGAAAGCCCTGATGGGCCGCGGCGGCCATGGTCAGCGGCGCAGAGCGGGAGCCGGGGGCCAGCGCGATATCGCGCACCCCGAGGCGAAAGAGCTCCTCCAGCAAGAGGGAGGACCAGACGTGGTTGAAGGTGGCGTGCTGGCTCGAAAACGGTGTGCAGGCAAACTCTTCGCTGGCAGGCTCTTTACGGGTGGGCATAGGGGCTCTCGTAGCGTGAAAAGGGTGAATGACTATCCCAGCAGGGAGAGCACATTGGCGATCTTGTTGTCGAGTTCGGCCCACTCGGCGACAGGCTCGGAACCGGCGACAATGCCGGCACCGGCAAACAGGGTGACGCTGCCCGGCTGAATGCGGGCGCTGCGAATGGCGACCGAGAACTCGGACGTCTCCCGACTCAGCATGCCGCAGGCTCCGGCGTACCAGCCCCGATCGTAGGGCTCGAACTCGCGGATAAAGGCGAGCGCTGCCTCGCGCGGGGCGCCGCCCACCGCCGGCGTCGGGTGGAGGGCGTCGAGCAACTGCCAGTCGCAGACCCCGGGCTTGAGCTCGGCTTCGATATCGCACTTGAGGTGTTGCAGCAGCCGCAGTTTCAGAATGCGCGGCTCGGTCAGGGTGGCATCGTGGGTCAGTGGCGCCAGACGGCTGAGGATGTCGGCATGTACCAGCCGGTTCTCCAGCCGGTTCTTGCTGTCGGCCAGCAGCTCGGCAGCCAGTTGGGCATCCACCTCTTCATCGCCGGAGCGGCGGATGGTGCCCGCCAGCGCCTCGGTAAAAAGGTGGCGATCTTCCCGGCGGTAGAGCCGCTCGGGGGAGCAGGCGATAAAGGCCTGCTCGGGGGAGAATTGAAAACCGAAGTGGAAGCAGTCCTGGGCGTGGCGGGCCCACTGGTCGAGCATGGCCCAGGGATTGATATCCGCATCATGGTTCGGACTGGTCAGCCGGCTCTCCCGCGACAGCACCACCTTGGGGGTGTGGGCCTGAAAATCGGGGGCAGTGACGCGCTCAACCAGCGTCTGCCACTGGGCGGGGCCGGGGCAATCCTGTCGCTGCCAGGGCTGCTTTTGCAGGGCGGGCAGCGGGGCTTCCGGGCGCAGGGCATCGAGGGCGGCTTCGGCCGCCTGCAGTTCGGCCTCGAGATTGTTTTCATCCAGCCAAAGGTTGAGGCAGAGACTGACGCACTCGCCACGGCGCACCAGCTCGATGCGGGGCAGCACGAAACGGCAGGGGCCAAACCCTTGCCAGCCGGACTGGGCCGGATCGAACGCCAGTCCGCCATAGTAGCGAGGGCTGTCGTCATGATGCTGGTTGGCTGTGTTAGTGCACACCTGCTTGATGGCGTGCGGTTCGGTCAGTTCATGGATGGCGCCCAGCGCGACATACTCGGGACGAGCCTCTCCACGGGCCTGCCAGTAGATGCGGGGATAGAGGGTTTGCGCCGCGAGCCAGCCCAGAAAGGAGCGGATTTCGATCGCCACTCGCAACCGTACGAAGCCGCTGACGTTGCTGTGACGCAGGGCGTCCAGTTGTTGCTTGATATGGGTCTGAGCCAACATGGATTCTTGTCTGAGCCGGGTAGTAACGAGCGATCCGGTAGCTGGATGCCGTAGGTTTATGCCAAAGGGCGATGATTTCCTATATATTATCTGCCCATTCGTCCATGTAAATCGCCCGCGGGAGCTTCACTCTCCGGGGCCAAGTATACCCAAATCCGGTTCGATAACCCTTAACACGATCAATATCCGATTGTTTGGCCATCACAAAATGACAAATACCTTCTCTGTTTGGTTGCTGGCGGCGCGTTTGCGAACATTGCCGCTCGCCTGCTCTTCCATCCTGCTGGGCTCGGGGCTGGCTGCCAGTCGTGGCGCCTTCGATGGCACCATCATGGCGCTCTCTCTGCTGACCGCCATCCTTCTGCAGATCCTCTCCAATCTGGCCAACGATTACGGCGATGCGGTCTCCGGCGCCGACAACGGCGAGCGGATCGGCCCGCAGCGGGCGGTGGTCTCCGGTCTTATCACCAAAAAGCAGATGTGCGTGGCGATGGGGCTGACCGCGCTGGCGGCGGTGGCCAGTGGCCTGCTGCTGCTCGGCTGCGCCTTCGGCGGCCAGTGGCTGCAGATTTTGGCATTTGTTGTGCTGGGTGGCGCGGCCATCGTGGCGGCGGTGACCTACACCGTCGGCAAGACTCCTTACGGCTATCGCGGGTTTGGCGATATCTCTGTGTTCCTCTTCTTCGGCTTGCTGGGGGTGCTCGGCTCCTACTACCTCTTCACCAAGAGTCTGGAGTGGGATCTGCTGTTGCCAGCCACCGCCTGTGGTTTGCTGGCCACCGCCGTGCTCAATATCAACAATGTGCGCGACATCGAGACCGACGCCGCCAGCGGCAAGATCACCCTGGCGGTGCGCCTTGGCCGCAACCGCGCCATCGCCTATCACTGGGTACTGCTGGGGGCGGCGTTGCTGGCAACCATCGCCTTTATCCTGATCCAGCCCGCCAGTTTCTGGCCGTGGATCTTCCTGCCCGCCATGAAGCCGCTCAGCGATGCGGCCCGCACCTTGCGCGAAAGCTACGATGGCGAGGTGCTGACCGGTGCCCTCAAGAAGACCGCCATCAGCGCCTTTCTGTTCAGCCTGCTACTCTCCATCGGGTTGGCGCTCTCCTGACAGCTGGTCGCAGCTCGCCAAGGCGAACAATACAAAGGGCTCCCGAGATGGGAGCCCTTTTTGGTTTTGGCGGGTTTAGCTGGCGCGCGCCACTTTGAGCGTACGGCGGGAAAATAGCAGGGTATCCAGCAGCCAGATGACAACCATGGAGGTGCCCACCAGCGGGAAGGCAATGCCCAGCAGGATCAGCAGGGCGATGGCACCGCGCATCGGCGGGAGTTTGGCGGGCAGTGGCGGCGCGGCGAGACGGCCTTGCGGACGACGGCACCACCAGATCCACAGGCCGCTCACGGCGCTGGCCAGCACCATCAGGCAGATGGTCAGCATGGCTAGTTGATGGGGCCAGCCGTAGAGCTTGCCCATGTGCAGCATGACGCCGCTCTCCACCGTCTTGGCAACCGTGCCGTAATCCTGCCAGCGCACATCGGCCAGCACCTTGCCGCTGTATTGATCGATATGCAGGGTGGCGTCGTTGCGTGGATCGTCGGCAAACAGGGCGATGGTGTAGACGCCGGTGGTGCCGACCGGCGGGGTGATGCTGTACCCCGGACTCACCTTCCGGGCAGTGGCGATATCCAACACCTGTTGCAGCGGGATCCGCTGGCTGGCCATCACCATTCCCTCGTGCTCGCCGTGGTTCATGGCGCCGTGATCGTGCCCCTCATCAACAGGCTGCGAGCTGGGCATGGGAGTGTTCTCCACCGCCCAGGGGACGGTCTGCTCGTGGGCCTGATTGAGGCTGCGAGCCAGCGGTGCCGATTTGGGCACCTCGTTCCACATGGCGGCGGGGAAGCGGTTCCAGACCGCGGCAAACTGATCGCCCCAGAAACCGGTCCAGGTCATGCCGCTCAGCAGCAACAGCAGCAGGAAACCAGCGCCCCAGAAGCCGACCACTGCGTGCAGATCCCGCCACCAGAGGCGTCCGCGCTGGTTCACTCTGGGCCAAAGAATGCCACCCACCCCGGGCCCCTTGCGTGGCCACCAGAGGTAGAGGCCGCTCAGCAGCAGTACTAGCCCCCAGCCTGCCGCCAGTTCGATCAGCCGATCCCCCGTGGTGCCGAGCAGCAGGTCGGCGTGCAGGGAGCGAGCCACCGCTTGCAGATTCCACTTGTTGTCCATGGTGCCGAGCAGGGCGCCGCTGGCGGGATCCATAAACAGGGTCAGTTCGCGCTCCCCCTGATTGACGATGAACTGAGCGCTCAGGTCGGGAGCGGCAGGCGGCAGGTATTTACGCAGGTTGGCATCGGGCATGGTCATCATCGCCTTGGCCAGCAGCTGGTCGGCACTCAGGGTCTGGCTGGCGGGGGCGACCTCCATCAGCTCTGGGTACATCAGGTTGTCGAGCTGGGGTTTGAACAGATAGACGATCCCGGTCAGTGACAGCAGGATCAGGAAAGGGGCGACAAAGAGACCGGCGTAGAAGTGCCAGCGCCAGATCCGTTGGTAATGACTCGAGTCCCTGTTTTTCATTGCACATCCTTGTTGAGGTGCCAAACCTTTCGGCAGGTGGAATGTTTGTGGCGGCGCGGATAATAGCAGTAACGTTTCGTTAACTGCAATCGCACATCTTGAGATCGATTCAGTGCGGGCTGCCGGTAACATGAGGTGCCGACGGTTTGCTGGATAGGATGAGCACGCTTTGGGAAAAGCCTGTTTGCTGCTGGACTTTTCCTTATAAATTATTACCTTGTGGTAACAATTTGCAGGCGATGGTGGTGGTAACGGAATGGGAGCAGTCATGCAGCCACATGGGCAATTTGACATGGAGCGCAGGGGCCAGATGCTGATCTGCCGCCCGAGTGGCCCTTTCAATCTGGCAGGTGCCATGGCCTATGAGGCGCGTTTTCGTCACGAACTGGCCGGATTGATGGATGGCCCCTGGGGGATTGTCGAGGTCGCGACCGAGTTTGAAGCGGCCGGGCCCGAGGTGCTGGCCCGTTTTCGTCGCCAGTTTGGCTGGTGTGCCGAGAGTGGCTGTCAGTTTCTGGCGGTGGTCTTCGTGGGGGGCTTCAAGCGCTATCTGGCGGATAATATCTTCACGGGATTGCCCTTTCGGGCGGTACGTTACTTCGAGCAGGAGGCAGCGGCCATCCAGTGGCTGGGGGAGCAGCTCAACACCGCTCCCTGTGAACCTGCGCACGCTTGACCACCTCGCTCACCGTTTGGACGGGTTTCACTCCAGCTTGATAAACCACTTGTCCCGCTCGTCAACGCAGTCGGGTTCACCCATTTCGAATTCGCGGCAGATCAGCGGTCGCACCTCGTACTCGTACATGGATGGGGCACATCATCGTGGTGAGTGCATTCGAGGATCCTGGTCAATCCAGCTTGATAAACCACTTGTCCCGTTCGTCAACGCAGTCGGGCTCACCCATTTCGAATTCGCGGCAGATCAGCGGCCGCACCTCGTAGATACGGCACATCATGGTGTTGCGGTCGAGGGCGGCGCACCAGCCATCGTCCAGCCGGCGCATGACCGGTATCTCGCCTTCCCGTTCCAGTACATAACGGTCCGGCACGCCGGTATCGGTAAAGAGCATCACTTCGAGGCGGCAGCAGCAGGCTTCGCAGTTCTGGCAGCTCACATCGGTTTGGATTGCTTGGGTCATGGTGCCTGTCTTGCCGCATGGCGGCATCGGAGATATGAAACAGGCGCCTCTCAGGCGCCTGTGGTCTGGCTAACGGCTTGCAAAAAACCTTAGCCCAGTTTGCGGGCACGGTAGCTGCGCCCCTTGATCTTGCCTTCCTGCAGTCGCTTGAGCGCCGCCTTGGCCGCGCCCTGTCTGACCGCGACGTAGGAGTACTGCTCGGCGATCTGGATCTTGCCGACGTCGGCCCCGGCAATGCCGCCTTCGCCGGTCAGGGCGCCCAGGATGTCGCCGGCGCGCACCTTGCTCTTGCGGCCCGCGTCGATGGAGAGGGTCACCATCTGCGGCGCGATCGGCTTGATCTCGCGGCCTATCCCGTCGAGATCGCCAAGCGGCATCGGCGCTTTCTGGTACTCCTCGATAAAGTTGACGCGCTGGGCCTCGTTGGGCTGGTAGAGGCTCAGGGCCAGGCCCTGCTGACCGGCGCGACCGGTGCGGCCGATGCGGTGCACATGCACTTCCGGGTCGTAGGTCAGCTCGTAGTTGATGACGGCGCCCAGCTCCTTGATGTCGAGCCCGCGGGCGGCCACGTCGGTGGCCACCAGTATGGTGGCGCTGCCGTTGGCGAAGCGCACCAGCACCTGATCCCGCTCCCGCTGCTCCAGATCGCCGTTCAGCGCCAGCGCCGAGAAGCCCTTGGCGGCCAGATGGTCGGCCACCTCGTTGCAGGCGCGCTTGGTGTTGCAGAACACCACGCAGGAGCCCGGCTGATAGTGGCTCAGCAGCCAGGTGAGCGCGTCCAGGCGTTGGCCGGCCGGCACTTCGTACAGCGTCTGCGCGATGGCGCTCTCTTCATGGAGCGACTCCACGCTCACCTCGACCGGGTTGCGCTGCACGCCGCGGCTCATCCGGGCGATCCCCTCCGGATAGGTGGCGGAGAAGAGCAGGGTCTGACGCTCGTGCGGGGCATAGCTGATGACACGGTTGATGTCCTCGCCAAAGCCCATGTCCAGCATGCGGTCCGCCTCGTCCAGCACCAGGGTCTGGAGGCCATCCAGATCCAGGGTACCCTGCTCCAGGTGCTTGAGGATCCGGCCCGGGGTGCCGACGGCGATGTGGGCACCGAAGCCTAGGGTGGCCGATTGCGGGGCGGTCGGGGTGCCGCCGCACAGGGTCACCAGCTTGACGTTGGGCAGGGTGCGGGCGAGGCGGCGGATCTCGGTGGCCACCTGATCCGCCAGTTCGCGGGTCGGGCAGAGCACCAGGGCCTGCACTTCGAGCCGGTTGACGTCGAGGCGGGAGAGCAGGCCGAGGCCGAAGGCGGCTGTCTTGCCGCTGCCGGTTTTTGCCTTGGCGATCAAGTCTTTGCCATCGAGTACCAGGGGCAGGCTCTGGGCCTGGATCGGGGTCATCTGCAGATAGCCCAGGCTGGTGAGGTTCTCTTGCAGGGCGGGGGAGAGATTGAGGCTGCTAAATTCGCTGTTGTTCACAAAAGGACTCTATTTCGGAGAAAACGGGGATGCGCGAGCGCTAAGGCCGCGCATCATACCAGAATGTGGCACCGGATGTGGCGGATTTTTGAACGGCTGGCCATGGGGGGCACATTATGGGGGTATTTGTTGCCAGATTGGTTGTGAGCAATATGTGAAAGGATATCGGGGTAATTATTCAAACATGCGTGTAATTATTTATTGCGGATAAACGTTTGCCATTTCTGTTGTTTAAATATAATGGTTGAAAAATATTCTATTGGCGAGTGTGGCATTAAGCACAATGTTGCGAAAATGATATAAAGATATTTTGGAGGGCCATGAAAATGCCATTTTAATTATGTAATATCATGTTTTTTAATGAATTTGTCGTCGTCAAAGTTGTGCGATTAATATCAGGTTGTTGCGTAATTAATTTAAAAACGTTTGTATTATCCTGCATGCATATTATTACACGGGATTGTGATGACTCTCTGATTTTTAAATGTGCAAATGTCTATGATGGCGCCGGTCGAAAATTACAATTCACTCAGGTGCTACAGGTATGGAATACGTTCACTTTGTGCTCGGACTGGTGATGGTCCTCGCTCTTTCTCTGCTGGCTAACCGCCACAACTGGAGACAGATCAAGCTGCGTTATATCGGCCAACTGCTGGTGGTCGAGCTGGCGCTGGCCTGGTTCATGTTGAACTCGGAAGTGGGTCTGGCTGTGGTGGGTGGCTTCGCGGCCGGCTTCACCAAGCTGATGGAGTTTGCCAAGCAGGGAACCGACTTTGTATTTGGCGGCATGATGAATGAAGGTTCATTTACCTTCTTCCTGATGGTGTTGATGCCCATCGTCTTCATCTCCGTGTTGATCGGTATTCTGCAGTACATCCGCCTGTTGCCGCTGGTGATCCGCGGTATCGGTACCGTGTTGGCCAAGATCAACGGCATGGGCAAGCTGGAGTCCTTCAACGCCATCAGCTCCATGATCGTCGGTCAATCCGAGAACTTCATCGCGCTCAAGAACATCCTGCCGCACCTGAACGAGAAGCAGATGTACACCCTGGCGGCGACGGCGATGTCCACCGTCTCCATGTCCATCGTCGGTGCCTACATGCAGCTGATCGAGCCGCGTTACGTGGTGGCTGCGCTGGTGCTCAACATGTTCAGCACCTTTGTCGTGCTGTCGCTGATCAACCCCTACGAGCCGGACAATACCGTGACCGATGCCAAGGCGCTGGCCGAGGGCGACGAGCACCATACGCCGAAGAGAGAGAACTTCTTCGAGATGCTGGGCGAGTACATCATGGCCGGTTTTTCCGTTGCCGTTATCGTGGCGGCCATGCTGGTGGGCTTTATTGCCCTGATCGCCCTGGTCAACTACCTGTTCGAGCTGGCGTTTGGTGTCAACTTCCAGTACGTCATGGGCTACCTCTTCTATCCAATCGCCTGGATTCTGGGTATCCCGAGTGGTGAAGCGCTGCAAGCGGGCTCCATCATGGCGACCAAGCTGGTGACCAACGAGTTCGTGGCCATGATGGATCTGGGCAAGATTGCTGCCGAGCTCTCCCCGCGTACCGTCGGCATCCTCTCCATCTTCATGGTCTCTTTCGCCAACTTCAGCTCCATCGGCATCATCGCCGGTGCGGTAAAAGCGCTGAACGAAGAGAAGGGCAACATGGTTTCCCGCTTCGGTCTGAAGCTGGTCTACGGTTCAACTCTGGTCAGCCTGCTCTCTGCTGTTATCGCAGGCATCATGATCTGATCCTCTAGTGGCATCTGCCACGGTTTGAGCCCCTGACCTCGTCAGGGGCTTTTTTATTTCTGGCTTACAGGCGCCAGCCGCACCACCAGCCGGCAACCAGCAGGGTGAGGGTGCAAAAGCCGGTTTCGATGGCGCCGCCACTGCGCAGCGACCAGCCCGGCAGGCGGTAACGGCGCTTGATGGGCCAGAAGAGCGGAATGCCCGCCGGGGTGAGCCAGTCCCCCAGCAGATGGCTGAGGTAGCCGACGATCAGGGCATCCTTGACCCCCATGGGCAAGGTGTCCGGCGGCAGGCTCTGGTTCAGCCCCCAGACGGCAGCGGCGACCGCCAGCAGACTGTGGGTGAAACCGCGATGGCCGAACAGCCGCGACAGAGGTTTCGAGATCCACGGCAGTCGTTGCCCCAGCACCGATTTGGGGTGGTCGAGGTCGGGCAACAGGGCGCTGGCCAGCGCGGCAGGGATGGTCTGCCACAGACTGGCATCTGCCAGGGCCGGAGTGAGCTGCAGTTTGTGGGCGATCAGGGTGCAGGTAACGGAGAAGAGCAGGTGCCCTTGGGCGGTCATGATGATTACGGCGTGGACAAGATGGCGGCGCATCTTACCAGCCTGACGGTTGTGGTCAGCTCTTATTTTAAAAATCAGGATGTTACGGCGAAAAAGCGCCCAAATTGGGCGCCTTTATAGCCTATTTATAACTTGCCTTTGACCAGCCACTTGTCGAGGGCGTTGGCGAAGCGCTGCTTGTCGGCGGCATTGAAGGGGGCCGGGCCGCCGGTTTGCACGCCGGCCGAGCGCAGCTCTTCCATAAAGTTGCGCATGCCGAGCCGCGCCTTGATGGTCTCGCGGGTGTAGATCTCGCCACGGGGGTTGAGCGCCTCGCCACCGGCATCGATCACCCAGGAGGCGAGGGGGATATCACCGGTGATCACCAGATCGCCGGGCTGAACCTGCTGGGCGATGACATGATCTGCCACATCGAATCCCTTCTCCACCTGCTGGGTTTTGATGAAAGGCGAGGGGGGCACCCGCAATCCCTGATTGGCCACCAGGGTGGTGACGACCTGGGCGCGGTGGGCGGCGCGGTAGAGGATCTCCTTGACCGGAATGGGGCAGGCATCGGCATCAACCCAGATGGGCATGGCATGGTTTCCTGTAGTGAAAGCGGATGAAAACGAGAGCGGCCATGTTAACACAGGCCTCCCCTTCCCGGCGCGGGGCTGAGTCGGCCCCGCCTTTGGTGTAAGCTGGGGCCAGCACATGAAACGAGAAGGAGACGAGATGGATCGGGTGCCCGGTGAAGTGATTTATGCCCTGACCCTGGATGGCAAGGGGGGCATGGCGCCGCTGATGGCGGGAAGCGAAGTCCCGGCGGGACATCCCGGCTGGCTGCATCTGGATTACGGCAATCCCGATTCGGCGCGCTGGCTGTTGCAGACCCCCTTGCTCAGCGAGGCGGCCAGGGAGTCGCTGCTCGGCCAGAGTAATCGTCCCAAGCTGGTGCGGATGGGGGAGACGGTGCTGCTGATCCTGCGCGGCATCAACCACAACAAGGATCACAGGCCCGAAGAGATGGTGGCGCTGCGCATCTTCATCACCCCGGATCTCATCATCAGCAGCCGTCGTCGTCCGCTGCTCTCCGAACAGGATGTGTTCAACCAGCTCAAGCTGGGGGGCGGCGCCGATACCCCGGCCGACTGGCTGGTGGAGATTTGTGATGCCCTGACCGATCGGGCGGGGGAGTTTGTCGAGGAACTGCACGACAAGATCCTCGATCTGGAGGAGATGGTGCTGATGCGCGACATGCCCGCCAATGGCCGCTTGGCGCTGATCCGCAAGCAGCTCATCATGATCCGCCGCTACCTCTCCCCCCAGCGGGATCTGGTGGCGCGCCTTGCCAACGAGAAGATCAGTTGGCTGGATGAGGATGATCGCCGTCGTCTGCTCGATATCGCCGATCGGCTGCGGCGCTGGCTCGACGACCTCGATGCCGGGGTGGCGCGCACCGCTGTGCTGGCAGACGAGATCAACAATCTGATGGCGGAGGCGACCAACCGCCGCGCCTACCAGATGTCGGTGATGGCGCTGCTCTTTTTACCTGCCAGCTTCCTGACCGGCCTGTTTGGCATCAACCTGGGGGGCATTCCCGGGGCCGAGAATCCGACCGCCTTCTGGGTCTTCTGTGGTTCGCTGGTGGCGCTGGCCAGCGGGCTGGCTATCTGGCTCAAACATCGGCGCTGGTGGTAAGGAGGCATAACCCATGTGGCAATCAATTGGTCTGACCCTACTGCTGTTGCTGGGGCATACCCTGATCCGGCGGCTGATTCACAAGAGCCTGCTGGCGCTCGGTCAGAGCAGACAGGTGAGCGAGAACCGGGTGCTCTACGTGGCCCATGTGTTCCACTTCCTGCTCGGCTGTGCCACCTTGCTGGTGCTGGCCGGGGTGTGGGGGCTCGACTTCTCCCGACTGGTGGTGCTCGCGTCCTCCTTCTTTGCAGTATTGGGGGTCGCCATGGTCGCCCAGTGGTCGATCCTCTCCAACATCACCGCCAGCATCACCATCTTCTTCGCCTTCCCCTACAAGATTGGCGACCGGATCCGCATCCTCGACAAAGATGATTCGGTCACCGGCGTCATCACCGAGATTGGCTTGTTCTACGTGCGGGTGCGTGATGACAACGGCGATCTGGTCACCTATCCGGCCAACCTGATCCTGCAAAAGCCGGTCAGAAAGCTGGAGGGCAAGGTGGCGGAACCGCTGCAACCGGAGTAGCAGGACATTTGCTGCCGGGGGGCTGGGCGTAGCGAGGAGTGATGCTCTGGTGTAAATCCACCACGCCTTCATTCGACACAGGCTATTGTGGATGCGTGCTGCGGCCACAATAGCCAGAACGACTCAACAGTTGGCTCCGCAGCTAGATCTCCTGTTGTGAGAGATCGGCCTGCGGCTTGTGTTGCCAGATTGCGCCGAGCAGCAACTTGAGCAGCAGTCCGGGCGGGTTGTCCAGCAGTTTGCCGGACTCCAGCAGCAACTGGCCATCGGCGCGAAATCCGAGGCTGGCATCTATGGTGCCATCCTCCGAGACCACCTGGATCAGGCCATTGAGGGCGGAGCGTTCACCGGGCTGACAGCGCAGCCGCAGTTCGCGGGGTTCCCCCAGCAGAGTGAAGGCGCGGCTCAGCGGGGGTGAGTCTTCATAATCGGGCCAGTTGAAGAAGTGATACTGTTCGGCCAGGGCGCCAGCCTGCTGGCAGAACTGGTCGAACAGCTGCCCGATCGCCTGATACTCCTGATCGAGTCGTCTTGCCTGCTCTTCAATCCGTTTCATTGCTTACTCCTTGTCTATCCACTTGATCAGACATTGCTTTTCTGACCCCGTGACTGCCGTTTTCCAGATATGAGGCCAAATGGCCGCGAGGTCTGTGAGCCGGATCGAAGTTTCAGTCTGAAAACGTTATCTTGTTGAAACTGGATGGTTTTTTTGCCCTCTCGCTCACATTTGAATCGATTGCCGCTGATTAATATGGCACCGCCTGGCAATGACCGGGTGCTCGACTATCGAGACTAACTACAGCGGGAATTATAAAAATATGGATATGAAAAAGACCAAAGTGGCGCTGGTAACAGCCTCACTGCTCGCGCTTTTGTCTGGCTGTAATGACAACAGCTCTGATGCCTCCGGTGTGAACCCCGTCCCCCCTACACCGCCTACACCTGAAGTCACCGATGGGCCTGTCGCTCGTCTGCCCAAGATGGATCCCCCGAAAGAGTTGCTGGTTGCCGGCGACAATCAGGTGGTCATTGCACTGGTGGATACCCAGTCGGCAGCCAAAGGCGCCAAGGCACCGTTTGACAGCTACAGCCTGCACCTTTGGAACAACGACGCCTGCCAGGCAACGGCAGATAGCGGCCTGAATACCGGGTGGGATGACAAGAGCAAGACACCGGCCACCGCCGACAGCTTTGGTCCGGCCTGGGTCGTTCCGCTCAACAAGGTGGAAGGGTGCATCAACTTTATCGCCCGCAACGGCGATCTGGCCAACCTGACCGGCAGCGATATGAAGGTGATCTTCAGTGAGCACCCGGATCGCACCGTGGCCATTGTCGCGGGCAAGAAAGATCTGTTTGGCAGCCGTGCCGAAGCCTTTACCGCCGCCTTTGGCGTGGCGGGGGCCAGCGCTCATTTGATCGATGGCAATACCCTGATTTGGCAAGGGGGCAAGGACAAGCCCCACGTTCGCCTCTATTACACCGACTCGGGCACCATCAAGGCCAATGCCGATGGGGTGTTCGATTTCCCCTATATCAGCCTGACCGCGACCAGCCTGACTGCCGAGCAGCAGGCCAAATATCCGCACCTCAAGGATGCGGCCGCCTTTGCCCTGCCTGCCGGGAAAGATCTCAAGCCCCTGCTCAAGGGTGAGCTGGTGGCTATCGGCACCGATGCCGACGGTATCCTGCAGGGGGCGACCCTGGTGCAGAGCGCCGGCGCCCTCGATGCGCTCTATGCTCCCGAGGCGACCAAGCTGAGCTATGGCGCCGTGGTGGAGGGTAACCGGGTGACCTTCCGCCTCTGGGCGCCGACCGCCAAGTCGGTCAAGCTGGCCCTCTACAACGCCAGCCACCAGAAGAGTGGTGAAGTGGCGATGACCTTCGACAGCGCCAGCGGCAGCTGGAGTTACGAAGGGGGCAGCGAGCTGATCGGCCAGTTCTACCGCTACGACATGGAGGTCTACCACCCGCTGAGCCGCAAGGTCGAGCACTACGAGGTGACCGATCCCTACTCCCTGAGTCTGGCGATGAACTCCGAGTTCAGTCAGGTAGTGGATCTCGACGATCCGGCCCTGAAACCGGAAGGATGGGACAGCCTCAAGGCGCCCCACAGCCAGCAGAACCCCGCCGATATCACCATCTATGAGGCCCATGTTCGTGACCTGACCGGTAACGATGCCTCCACCGATGAAGAGAAGCGCGGCAAGTTTGTCGGCCTGACCCAGCCCGACTCTGTACCGGTCAACCATCTGAAAGCGCTGGCAAAGAGCGGCGTCAGCCACCTGCACCTGCTGCCGGTGTTCGATATCGCCACCGTCAACGAGGATCCGGCCAAGGTGGCCAATCTCGGCGATGACTTCAGCAAGCTCTGTCAGGTCAATCCGGATGTGAAAACATCCAGATTTGGCGGCTACTGTGGTGGCGGTCAGACCGTGGGAGATGTGCTGGCCGACCTGCAAGGGGGCGACAGCAAGGATAATCCGCAGGTGCAGGAGCTATCCGGTTACCTGCGCGGCGTCGACTCCTTCAACTGGGGTTATGATCCCTACCACTACACCACGCCGGAAGGCTCCTACGCCACCAACGCCGAGGGCACCAAACGTATTCTGGAGTTCCGCGAGATGGTCAAGGCCATCAAGCAGAACATCGGCATGAACGTGGTGATGGATGTGGTCTACAACCATACCAACGAATCCGGGCTCGGCCCCAAGTCGGTGCTCGACAAGATAGTGCCTTGGTACTATCAGCGCCTCAATCCGGAGACCGGCTCGGTGGAGAACTCCACTTGCTGCTCCAACACGGCGCCGGAACACGCCATGTTTGCCAAGCTGATGGATGACTCCCTGGTCACCTGGGCGCGCGACTACAAGATCGACGCCTTCCGCTTCGACCTGATGGGCCACCATCCGAAAGATCAGATGGTGCAGGCGCTGGCCGCGGTGAAGAAGGTCAATCCCGAGATGTACTTCTACGGCGAGGGGTGGAACTTCGGCGAAGTGCAGGATGACAAGCGCTTCGTGCAGGCTACCCAGAAGCATCTGGGCGGTACCGGTATCGGCTCCTTCTCCGATCGCTTGCGCGATGCGGTGCGCGGCGGCAGTCCGTTCGACGGTGGCGATACCATTCGCAAGACCCAGGGCTTTGGCAACGGTGCCTTCGTCGATCCTAACGAAATGAGCAAGGTGGATCTGGCGACGGCCTTGCACCAGTCCGATCTGGTGCGGCTCGGCATGGCGGGCAACCTCAAGGAGTTCGTGCTGACCGACAAGGATGGCATGCCGAAGAAAGGCGCCGAGATCGACTACAACGGTCAGCCTGCCGGTTATGCCCAGGATCCGGTGGAAGTGCAGAACTATGTCGACAAGCACGACAACCAGACCCTGTTCGACAACCTGATCTACAAGGCGCCTGCCGGAGCCGATCTGGTGCGGATGCAGGGGGTCTCGCTGGCGACTGCCATGCTGGGTCAGGGCATTCCCTTCACCCACGCCGGTGTCGAGCTGCTGCGTTCCAAATCCATGGAGCGGGACAGCTATGACTCGGGCGACTGGTACAACAAGGTCGACTACACCCTGGGCGACAACAACTTCGACAAGGGGTTGCCGCGCAAGGACAAGGATGGCGACAACTATCCGCTGATTGAGCAGGTGCTCGGCAAGCATGCCAAGCCGGGCTCGGCCGAGATGGCGCAGATGGTGAGCTTCTATCAGGAGCTGGCGGAGCTGCGCAACTCCTCCCGCCTGCTGCGTCTGGGCAGTGGCGCCGAGGTGATCAAGCGGGTCGACTTCCGCAATACCGGCCCGGATCAGGTGCCCGGCCTTATCGTCATGACGGTGGATGATGGCGTCAGGGCCGGGGCGGATCTGGATCCGGCCATCGACGGCCTGGTGGTGATGATCAACGCCAGCAACCAGAGCCAGAGCATCGGTGACTTCCGTGACGGTAACGATCAGCCGATCGATCTGAGCGGTATGGTGCTAAGCAGCAAGCATCGCGCAGTCGACAGCATCGCCAGCGGCGCCGCCTATGATAACGGCCAGCTGACGCTGGGGGCCTGGTCTGCCGCTGTGTTCGTCAAGCCGCAGTCTGGTGCACAGGGCGCGGGCCTGCCGGTCAGCAAGAAGACCGACCTGAGCACCCTGCCACCGTTTGGCGACACCGATGTTTATCTGAAGGGGTTCCTCGATGAGTGGGGCAACACCAACCAGATGACCTTCAGCGGCAACTTTATGTACGAGTTCACTACCGAGGTGAGCACCGACAAGCTGGGTACCACCAACGTCAAGATCGCTGACGCCAGCTGGGGGCCGGTCAACTACGGCAGCTGTAACGCCGGTGACAAGCTGGTGGTTGGCACTCCGCTGACCCTTTGCAAGGGGGGAGAAACCGGCAATATCGGTGTCGATCTGGCCAAGGCAGGCAGCTACAAGTTTGTCTTTACCGCCATGAACAAGGACAAACCGACCCTGAGCGTCAGCTTCACCGAGCCTGTGCAGAGCTGCAAGGTGCTGGATACGGTGGCGGGCAATCCGCTTGGCTACAACCTCTTCGTCAAGGGTGAGCTCTCCGGCTGGGGAGCCCAACCTCAGTACCAGCTGAGCTACAAGGGGATGGACGGCGATCTCGCCATCTATCAGGCGGCGTTCAACTACGCTGGCAGCACCGAGTTCAAGGTCGCCAACGAGGACTGGAGCAAGGAGTACCTGCTCAACGGTGGCGGCGCGGTGAACGCTGAAACCGGCTATTCGTTCGCCTTCTCCAAGGGGGGCAGTGCCAATAACAGCATCACCTTGCCGCAGGGGCTGTGGAGTGTGCTGGTGAAGGTTGACCCGGCTGGCGTCAAGGCAGGTACTGCCGTCATTCAGGAGTGCAGCGTCAAGTAAGCAAGCCATTGAGTCCGGGGGATGGCTCGGCGCCCCCGGGTTGAATTCCACCTTGCCAAGGGTGGGATAACTCCGAGAGAGTAAGCAAAGCGCGACTGCCGACCGGCAGGCGCGCTTTTTCTTTTACGGGGTGCCGTGAGAGAAATGAGAGGAAAAAGAAAAGCCGTCCCGGTTGGGGGACGGCTTTTGGCTGGGATGCCATTGGCTGGCTTAACGCTTGCGCAGCAGCCGCAAGGCGTTGGCGGTCACCAGCGCGGTGGCGCCGGTATCGGCCAGCACCGCAATCCACAGTCCGGTGATGCCGAGCAGGCTGGTGACCAGGAAGATGGCTTTAAGCCCCAGCGCCAGCGCAATATTCTGGTGAATATTGGCCAGTGCCGCCCGCGACAGCCGGATCATCGCGGCAATACCGCCGAGCTGGTTGTGGGTCAGCGCCGCATCGGCGGTCTCCAGCGCCACATCGGTGCCGCCCCCCATGGCGATGCCGATACTGGCCCGCTTCATGGCGGGGGCATCGTTGATGCCATCGCCGATCATGGCAACCTTCCGGGTGCTGGCCAGCTTGGCGATCTCTTCTACCTTGTTCTCCGGCAGCAGACCGGCGCGCCAGCCCATGCCCAGCTCGGTGGCGATCGCCTCGGCGGCACGGGGGTTATCGCCGGTCAACATAATGCTGTTGAGCCCGAGCCGGTTGAGCTCTTGCAGCGCAGCCGCCGCCTCCGGCCGGATCTGATCCCGCAGCGCCAGCAGGGCGACCGGCAGCGCCTGGTCGCCGCTGCTCTGGCATAGCACGACCACCGTCTTGCCCTGTTGCTCCAGCGAAGCAATCCGGGTTTGCTGTTCCATATTCAGGGCCGCCACCCGGCTCGGTGCCAGCAGTTGCCACAGTTCACCGTTGATGCGTCCCTCAACCCCCATGCCCGGCAGTGCGCGCAGGTCGCGGGCCTCCGCCAGCGTCAGCCCCTGTTCGGTCGCGTTGGCGACCACGGCGCGGGCCAGCGGGTGGTGGGAGCCCTGCTCGATGGCAGCCGCCAGTGCCAGCAACTCGGTCTCCGGTTGGCCATTGAGGCTGACCAGCTCGGTCAGTTGCGGCTTGCCCAGGGTCAGGGTGCCGGTCTTGTCAAACGCCACGGTATCGATATGGGCCAATCGCTCCAGCGCGGCCCCCCCTTTGATCAGCGCCCCCTGACGGGTGGCGGCGGCCAGTGCCGAGGTAACCGCTGCCGGGGTGGAGATGACCAGCGCGCAGGGGCAACCAATGAGCAGCAGTGCTAGGCCACGATAGATCCACTCGTCCCAGCTCTGGCCGAAGGCAAGGGGCGGCACCAGCACCACCAGCAGGGCGACCAGCATCATGGCCGGGGTATACCAGCGGCTGAAGCGGCCGATAAAGCGCTCGATGGGCGCGCGCTGGCTTTCGGCCTCCTCGATGAGGTGCAGAATGCGGTCGATGGCGTTGTTGCCGGGTTCGGACACCACCTCAAGGCGCAGCACTCGATCGGCAGCCAGACTGCCGGCCGGCACCTTGTCCCCCTGGCGACGTTCCACCGGAATGGATTCGCCAGTCAGGGCGCTCTCGTCAAACGCACCGAGCTCATCGAGCAGGCGGGCGTCGGCAGGCAAGCGGGCACCCGGAGCGATTTCGATAATGTCGCCGGGACGCAGCTCATCGGCGCCGACCTCTTCCCGCACCTCGCCCTCGGCAGTGGCACAGATCCGCAGCGCCTTCTCAGGCACCAGCGCCATCAGCGCGGTCACTCCGGCCCGGGCGCGTCCGGCGGCGTAGGCCTCCAGATGTTCACCCAGCATAAAGAGCAGCAGCACCATGGCCGCTTCGGCGGTTTCGCCGAGGAACAGGGCGCCCACGGCGGCGACCGTCATCAGGGTCTCGATGGCGAAGGGGGAGCCGCTCTTGGTCAGCGCCCACGCCTTGCGGGAGATGGGCCACAGACCCCAGAGGGTCGCCAGGGTAAAGAGTGGCTGACCGAGCTCTTTCGGCAGCAGGGCGGCAACCAGCATCAGACCCGCCAGTGACAGGGGTTGCCAATATTTGCCCAACAAGTTACCGAATAGATTTCCTTGCAGGGGCTGTTGTGAAGCTTGCTTACGGCCAGCTGCCTGCTTGTCAGCACTTTCCCCCTTGAGCTGGAAACCTGCGGCCAGCACGGCGGCGGTGACGGGATCGGGGGAGAGGCCGGGGGCCAGATCCACCACCAGCTTCTCGGTGGCAAACAGCACGCGCGCCTGCTGCACGCCGCTCACCCGGCTGACGGCTGTCTCGATCTTGCGGGCGCAGCTGGGGCAATCCATCCCCAACACCTGCCAGCTGTGGCGGCTGTTGCCTTGCGCAGGCGCAACCAACGGGTCTGCAGGTGGCATATCGTGCTCGTGATCATGTTCATGATCGTGAGCCGGCGATAAGGGGGCGCTGCAGCACGCTTGATCGTGACAGCTTTCTCGGGGAGGCTCTTCATCCCCGGGGGATTCATTGCCGTCACGGGATGCGTGCTCATGAGGCGTCGGGGTTGAACCGCAACTGACGGGCGTGGTGTTGTCGCAGCAGTGGCTATCGTGGTGATGTTCACTCTGGCCGGGGGCCGCCTTGCTGACGGCCTTGATGGGGGCAGCGTGCTGATGATTGCAGCAGGATTTGCTCATGATGAGTCCCTCTTGATGGATCCCGCCCCTGCGAGATCCCTGATTACCGAGAAGGAGTCTAAACCTTGGTGTTAAGTCCAAGGTCAACCCCTTTATATCCCTTGTCTTCGCGGGTGTTTGTCTGGTCCCGCCGCCCCTATACTGATCACCCGGATTTTTACTACACCAATAAAGGACATAACACATGAGCAACTCAGTCACTCTGCAAGGCAACCCGGTTTCCGTCGCTGGTCACTTCCCGGTCGCCGGTGAGCAAGCCAAGCCCTTCTCCCTGGTGGCCAAGGATCTCTCCGACGTGACCCTGGCAAGCTTTGCCGGTCAGCGCAAAATCCTGAACATCTTCCCGAGCGTCGATACCCCGACCTGCGCGACCTCTGTGCGCAAGTTCAACAAGCAGGCCAGCGCGCTGGATAACACAGTTGTACTGTGCATTTCCGCCGATCTGCCGTTCGCCCAGTCCCGCTTCTGCGGCGCCGAAGGTCTGGACAAGGTTGTGACCCTCTCCACCCTGCGCGGTGCGGCCTTCATGGAAGATTACGGCGTTGCCTTCTCTTCCGGTCCGCTGGTCGGTCTGACCGCTCGCGCCATCGTGGTGCTGGATGGTGACAACAAGGTGCTGCACAGCGAGCTGGTCGCCGAAGTGGCCGACGAGCCGAACTACGCTGCGGCGCTGGCCGTGCTGTAAGGCAGCAAGCCATAAAAAATCCCGCTTCGGCGGGATTTTTTATGCGGGAATTGTCCGTTCAGGGCGTAGCTGGCGGGGTGGTCGCCGGTTCAGCCTTGGCGGTTGGGGAGGGTTGCCACTCCACATAGGGGCGGTGGATCTTCTCGTAGATCTCGGCCAGTTTGCCGGTGGCGGCCAGCTTATCGATGGCTTGCCGGAGAAATTCGTCCATCTCATCACCTGCTGCCCCTTTCTGGATGATGAAGACATCCTCGAAATCTCCGAAAAATTCTCGCCTGATATTGGTCAGCCCCAGCTGCTTGAGCATCAGGTCAGCCTCCTCTTGCGCCCAGACAAAGGCGTCGATACGGCCGCGTGAGAGCTTGCGCAGTGACTGCTCGATACTCATCGATCGCTGCACCGGGAAGGGCATATAGTCGGGAACCGCCTCGATTAGCAGGTCCCGTTTGGTGGGCACTATGCCGTAGGCCATATCTGTGGTGACCGGATAGGCGGTATTGCTGTAAATCACATGGGCAACTTTGCCAAAACTGCGGGTGCTGAAGCGATAAGCCAGCATATCGATATCCTTTAGGTTGCGGATGGCGGGCAGCCCCAGATCAGCCTTGCCGGAGATCACCCCAGCCATGGCACGGGCGATGGGGTAGATGGTGATCTTGATGGTCACATCGGGGTAGAGATCATCGATGGCGTGCACCAGGTCGACAAAGGGGCCTGTCTTGTCGGCATTGATCAGCCCCGGAAGCTCGCCAAGGTGGGCATTGAGGATGCGCGCCGGTTTAGGCGGCTCGGGGGCAGCGTCGTTCTTCGGAGTCTGCGACAGGCCGAGGGTGGCGCTGCCGAGCAGGGTGACCACGAGCAGCAGAAGGGGGATGTGTCTGGTCATGGCGGGTCTCTCTTGGTGATGGGTCAGCTAAAGTGTAGTCAGCCGGTCGCCAGCGTCCCTCGGCCAGGCCATCATGGATAGGGTTTTACTTCTCGGCCCCCGCTCACTAGACTTCGCCTCCCACTTCTTTGTTGACGTAGCGCCATGACCTTTAGCGAACTTGCCCTTCATCCCGCTCTGCTTGCCTCTTTGCCCGTCACCTTGCAGACGCCGACCCGCATCCAGCAGCTGGCCATTCCGGCGGCGCTGGCGGGGCAGGATCTGCTGGCACTGGCCCAGACCGGCAGCGGCAAGACCCTGGCGTTTGGCTTGCCGCTGCTGCAACGGCTGGATCCTGCCTCCAGTCAGGTGCAGGGTCTGGTGCTGGTGCCAACCCGCGAGCTGGCGACTCAGGTCACTGCCGCGCTTGAAGAGGGCGCCGAGGCGCTGGGGCTGCGCATCGTGACGTTGTGTGGGGGCGTTGTGCAGGAGCGGCAACAGGCCGAGCTGGCGCTGGGGCCACAGCTGCTGGTGGCGACGCCGGGGCGGCTGCGGGATCTGCTGACCCAACAGGTGCTGGGGCTGGATGGTTTGCAACTCTTGGCGCTGGATGAGGCGGATCGCCTGCTGGAGATGGGCTTTGCTCCCGACATCAAGGCGCTGCTCGGCTTTATTCCGGCGGATCGCCAAACCCTGCTCTTCTCCGCCACCTTGCCTGCCGAGCTGGAGGCGCTGGCCAACGGCCTGCTGTGCGAGCCCACCCGTATCGAGGCCAATCCCCTCAACAGCGTGGTGAACGAGATCGAAGAGCGACTCTATCTGGTCAACAAGAGCAGCAAGGTGCCAGCGCTCATAAGCCTGCTCAAGGAGCAGGAATGGCCGCAGGTGCTGGTCTTTATCAGTGCGCGGGATGATGCCGACGGGGTGGCCAGAAAGCTGGCCAAGGCGGGCATTGCGGTGGCCGCCCTTCATGGCGAGAAGGAGCAGGCGGTTCGCGAGCAGGCGCTCGGCGATTTCAAAGAGGGCAAAATTCGGGTGCTGGTGGCCACCGACCTGATGGCGCGCGGCATCCATGTGGAGGCGCTGCCGGTGGTGATCAATCTGGATCTGCCCGCCAGCGCCCCTGTCTATGTACACCGCATTGGTCGTACCGCCCGGGCTGGCCGCGAGGGGCTGGCCATCTCGCTGGTTTGTCATGGCGAGAGTGACATGCTGCAAGCCATTCGCACCCTGACCGGCCGCGAGCTGTCGTTGGGCGATCTGGCGGGATTCCCGGTCACTGACCAGCCTGCCAGTGGGGGGGGCAAGCGCCCCCCTCGTGACAAGCAGGCCAATCGCCGTACTCAGGCCAAACGCAGCGTCAAGCAGTTCAAGGGCAAGCGCTGACCTCAGGGTTTGCCTTGCTCCCGCGCGAAGAAGTCACGACGCCACTGGCTCAACACCTCCTCCTTGTGTTGTTGCCACAGCGCAGGATCCATCTGCTGTTGGCTGGTCGCCAGTTGCTGCTCCAGCTCGGCCAGCTCTCGCTGGTAGCGGCTGCGTTGAGCCAGCTGTTGCTGGCGCGCCCCGGCAAACGCCAGCGTGGCTTCGGCCTGCTCTGCGGGCAGGAAGTGATGGGCCAGGGTGGCCAGCTCCTCATCTCCCCAAAGCTGACGAGCTTGCTGCAGGCGGGCATCCGGGTTGAACAGATCCACCGCCAAATCCGGATGATCCGCCGCCCACCGATCCTGCAAGCGGCTGAGGGCGTCCAGCCGCTCGGCCAGCGGTAACTGCTCGCTCTCCTGTGCCAACTGATCCAGCGCCAGGGCATAGCGCCCCTGTAACCGGATCAGACTCTCCCCCTCGCTCAGCCACCCGGCCTCTGTTGCTTCCAGATTGCTCACGCGCTGCGCCAGCGGCAACTCGCTGTCGCTGATCTCGCTGGCAAGCTGGTTGATCAGTTCATCCGGCATCGCCTGCCAGCTGCTGGGCACTTCTTTGCTTTTGCCATCCATCCCCTCAGCGTTTGGTATGCGGGGAGGCGGGCTCCCCGGTTCTGCTGGCAACTGCACATCGGCCGGAGAGGGCGTCTCCGACCGTTCTGGTGATATCGGGGACGGCTCTTCCTGCCAGCCCAGATTCACCAGCAAAAGGGTCAGGATAGCCAGCGCCAGTATCCCGTAACGGCGAGTCATCGGCTGATCTCTCCCTTGACCGGGAAGTGGTCTGAGAGGTTACTGGCGGGCCAGAGGCTGCCATCGCTGCTTCGCGGGATCCAGACCGTGTTGAGGTTGTGGCTGGCGCTGCCGTATTCCCGGCTTACTACCAGATAGTCCAGATACTCGACGTTGGCGCCACCGGAGAGCGGGCCACCGGCATAGGGGTTGATCCTGGGATCGAAGGTGGCTTCGGTATAGCCGCCATAGGCGGGTTCATGGGCGTTCAGATTGGCCAGCATGTTGGCGTAGTCATCGGCAAACTTGCGTTTGTTGACGTTGAAGTCACCGCCGTAGATGACGGTGTCGCTGGCGGGGATCTTGAGGCTGGCTGCCAGAGAGCGGATCTGACCGAACTGGATCTGCCGCAGCTTGCGCGCTTCGTCGGTGTCAAAGCTGGCGGTGTGGGTGGCGAACAGGTGCCACGCCTTGCCCCCCTTGATCACCTCGGCGTACATCACTCCCTTGTCGGCGAAGCAGTCGGTACCGGTGCATTGGGGATAGACCAGCTGGGCCTCCCGCACTATGGGATAGCGGCTAACGATCACCACGCCGCCGTCATGAATGTTGACCCCGGGCTTGTCGAGTACCTTGGTCTGGTAGGGGTACTCTTTCGCCAGCGCCTGCAAAAAGCCCTCGCGGCGGCCATCGAATACCTCTTGCAGCAGCAGGGCGTCATAACCCTTGAGATAATCAGGCAGCAAGGTCAATCGCTCGCCGATGCTGGAGGCGATCACCGGCAGCGCCCAGACGTTGTAGCTGGCCACCTTGAGCCTGTGTTCTGCCGGTTCCGGTTGCTCCCGTTTTGGGGGGGGCGTGATCATATAGTGCAGATCGTCGTAGCGGCCGGTGAATTTGGCGGCAAAGGCCAGCTCCTGTGGCCCGGCAACGCGGTGGATCGCCCGATCGTTTTGCCAGCCGGATGCGCTGGTCGGCGTTTCGCCACCGTGCTGCAAGGTGGTGTTCCACCAGGTTCCCTCCATCAGCTGGTTGAGCCGATAGACGTCGCCACCCGTTGTGGTCACGCGGGTTTCGAACAGATAGCTCTTGCCCGCCTTGACCCCCTCATAGCGATTGAAGCTGAGTACCATGGCGCTCTCCCACGGGCCCAGCTCGGTGCGGTGCTGGCTCCACTGACTGCCGGGTTGCAACTGGCCGCTGCCGCTTTGGCGGATGTCGATCTGAAGCGGTTCAGGACTGTTGTTGGTGAGATAGACATCGGTATCGGCCAGTGCAAGTTGCGGGAACTGGCTGACCAGCAGCAGGGCGGCATAACTGAGGGTTTTCTGCATCACAGGATCCTTTTGGTTGCAGGGCAATGGAAAGTGACTGTTATGGCGAATGCAGAGGTCAGCTTGTTTACATTTTGGTTACAAGTAAATGAATTGGTTTTGTTTGGAGCTTTGTGGAGGTGTAAAGCGAGCGAGGCAGCACGCTTAAAGAGAGAGGGAAGAGCGAGGGAAGGCGCCCGTGTCAGGCGCCTTCAGGAGTTAGCGGTGGGCCAGCGGGTAGGTGAAGAGCGCCAGATGAGCGAAGTTGAAGGCGAAGTGGATCAGGATGGCCACGGAGAGCCGCCCACTGAGCTGGAATGCCAAGCCATAGCAGCAGCCTGCCAGGGTCGCAAACAGCGCCAGCAGCGGGCCACCGGGCAGGTGGATGGCTCCGAACAGTAGCGCAGCCACGACGATGCCAATCCAGGGGCGGTAACGTTCGGTCAGCCCCTGCTGGATCGTGCCGCGAAACAGCGCCTCTTCCGCCACGCAGGTGAACAGCAGGTTGTTGAGTGCAAACAGCCACCACCAGTGGGGCAGACCCACTTCCGGTTTCAGTGCCCCCAACTGCCAGGCGATGACCAGCAGGGCACCCAGCGGCAGCAGCAACAGGGCCAGCGGGCGCCAGCGGATGGCACCCCCCTTACCCAGCAGCATCGGGCAGGCCAGCAGCAAGCCAAAGAGCAGCAGCGGCTTGTCGAGGTTCAGATACATGTTGAACGGCACGCTGGCGGGGCCTGCCAGCGCCTGATCCAGCACCTTGAGATTGCTGAAGCCGGGGATGAGGTGCAGGGTCAGCGCAATCGCCCAGAGGATCAGCACCACTCTGGCCGCCATCGCCCAGCGGGCGGGGAGGGTTGGCGTACGCCACGCAAGCAGTAATCCTGCGACCGAGACCAGCAGGGCGGGTAGCGTCATTCGCTCAAGCCACAGTGCCAGCAGCAGGGAGAGTCCCAGCAGAGCAAAGGCGGGAAGACGCTGGCGGAAGAGGGCAAGCAGCACGGCCAGCGCCAGCGCGCCCCAGATAAATGAGTCGGGGAGGGGTAACATTGGATCTCCTTGATCGAGGCAGGCGGCAACCTTAACAAGTGGGCGTCAGCAGGACAACCGCGCAGGAGGTGGTCGGATCCCTTCTCTATACTCATCAACAGGGTAAAGGGAGAGCAGCTGATGAAGCACTGTCTGTGGTTGTTGTGTTGTTGGTGTGTCTGGCTGCAGGCGGCACCCTTGCTGCTGGTGACCGGTGAGTTCACCCCCTATACCGGCAAGGCCCTGCCTGAAGGCGGCGAGAGCACCCGGCTGGTGACGACCCTGCTGCAAGAGGCCGGGTATCGGGAGATCCAGGTCGACTACCTGCCCTGGCCCCGCGGCTATCAGTTGACCCGTAATGGGTTGGTCGCGGCCACCTTCCCCTACGCCTGGACTGCCGAGCGGGCCAAGCTCTTCCACTACAGCGCTCCCATTCATATAGATCGCCTCTCCTGGTTTACCTATCGGGGGAGCGAGGCTATTCAGGCTGGCCGCTGGCAAGGGTTGCGTGTCTGTATTCCGCTGGGGTGGAGTACCAGCCATGCCGACGGGGTGATCAAGCGTTTCGGGCTGGATCTGCAGCGCCCCAAGACCCTGGCACAGTGTCTGCAATTGCTGGATCGCAAACGGATCGATCTGCTGCCGATGAACGAGACGGTGACCCGGGATGCCAGCCGTCAGCTGTTTGGCGACCCCTGCCATCTGCAGGCATTGCCCCACTTTCGTCAGAGCGACACCTTTTACCTGATCATTTCACGGCAGTACCCGGAGGCCGCGAACCTGCTTGAGCGCTTCAATCATGCGCTGGCTGCCGCCCGTGCCGATGGTCGCTATGACCAACTGGTCTCCCGAGCCGGAAAGGGGATCGATTGCCGTTGAGAGTACCTAGGCGGAAAACAAAAAGCCGGAGCAGTGGCTCCGGCTTTCTTTATGCCTTCAGGGGCGATTAGCGGCCTGATTCTGCGATCACGCGGGCGATGATATCGGCGCGCTTGCCGGCTTCCAGTTCGCCCAGGGCGATCAGGCCAGCCTTGAAGATGACGTTCTTCGGCAGGCTGACGTCGTCCAGCGTGGCGATCGCTTCAACGTGCATGCCGTTCAGACGGCTGGCATCGCGCGGGCTCAGGTTGACCTGAGTGTTCATCACCTGCTTGCCTTTCTTCTTGGCAGGTGCAGCCGCTTTCTTGGTGGATTCCTGTTCTTCGTCTTCCGGCAGTTCGTCATCAAAATCGTAAATAGACATAGTCAATCCTGTTGAGTTAGGCAAAAGGGCACGTTTGCCCGACATAGTAATCCGACATTGGGTCAATCAGCCCATATCCTCGTTACGGATAAAGGCGCGCCAGGAGCCGAGCACCTGGGCAAAATCTTCCAGCCCGCACATGGCCAGCTGTTCATCATCGTAGTAGGCGAGATCGTCAAGATCCTCACCCAGCTCGATATTGAGGGCGTTGGCTTTCACCTCCGCCTCTTCATGGGTCAGCAGCAGGGAGTAGTCACCGCCGTTGAGCCGGTATTCGACTCGGGTGCGGTTGGAGAGCTGATCAATGATGGAGAAGAGCTCGTCGAGCTTCTCTTCATCCTTGCCAACCTCGTCGATCAGCCACTGACCGATGGCTTCATGGCCCATGGAGAACCGGGCGCGATAGCCACCAAACGGGTCGCGGCGAAATTCATAATCCATAGCACAGTCCAGATCGGAGGGATGGGCCATCACGGGCAGGCGGGTGCAAGCACGCAATTCCTGCTCCATGGCGGGGCACACATCGGGTAAAGTGGCCTATTCTAGCGATCCCCCTCTCGCTTGTCTTGATGATGTGGCATCTTTGCGCCCATGTGCTCTGAATCGACCCATGGTGGCGCCGCCAGTTCAGCCCCTTGTCCGGAGATGTTATGCAGCTAAACGATAACCTTGCCCGCCAGATCGTCGCACGGGCGATGAAGATCCTCTCCTTTTCGGTCAACGTGATGGACGAACACGGCCTCATCATTGCGTCCGGCAATCCGGAGCGGATCCATCAGCGTCACGAAGGGGCCGTGCTGGCATTGACAGAAAACCGGGTGGTGGAGATCAGCGAAGCGACAGCCTTGCAGCTCAAAGGGGTGCGACCCGGCATCAATTTGCCCATCTCCTATCAGGGGGAGCTGATCGGGGTGATCGGCATCTCCGGCGATCCGGAGGAAGTGCGCGCTTACGCCGAACTGGTGCGGATGACCGCCGAGCTGATCCTGGAGCAGGCGGCGCTTACCGAGCAGTTGCAGTGGGACAAGCGCCACAAGGAGGAGTTGGTGTTGCAGCTCATTCGTGGTGAGGGGCGAGTCGATCAATTGCAGCAGGCGGCCCGTTTTCTCGGGCTGGACTTGGCCCAGCCCAGGGTGGTGGCCGTGCTTGCGCTGGAGGAGGCCGATCCGGCGCGTCTGCGAGAGCTGGTTCATCAGCTGGAAAATCCGGAGCGGGACAATCTGGTCGCCATCAACGGGCTCGACGAGATAGTGGTGCTCAAACCGGCACAATTGAGTGATGGCGTCTGGCAATCGGCGCAGGAGCGCAGCCGGATCAAGCAGTTGCTGGCGCGTATTCCTCACTTCAAGGTGCATATCGCGGTGGGCGATTACTTCGCCGGGATCGACGGGCTGGCGCGCTCTTACCAGACGGCGCGAGATACCCTGCGCCGTGGCATGCGGCAGGCGCCGCGCAAACAGGTCTACTTCTTTGAGGACTACCGTTTGCCAGTGCTGCTGGGCAGTCTGGCGGACTCCTGGCAGGCGGATCAGCTGCGCACACCGCTGCAGAAACTAGCCCGGGAAGATGGCAAGGGGGCGCTGCAGAAGACCCTGCGCCACTATTTCTTGCAGGATTGTGATCTGCATCGCTGTGCCGAAGCACTGTTCATTCACCCCAATACCTTGCGCTACCGGCTGGGGCGAATAGAGCAGATAACCGGGTTGAATTTCAACAAGTTAGACGACAAATTTTTGCTCTATCTCGGCCTTAATCTCGACTTGTGATTGTAATTTTAGACAGAAAACCACTTTTACATGACGTGATTTTTGGCTATTCAGCCAAAGCATTCTGATTGCAGATCTCCATAATGGCGGCCATTCACTCCCATTGAAGGTGTCCGTCATGATCCCGGTTACAGCCCTTGGCGCCATCGCGGCGCTCTCCATCGCCATCATCCTCATTTTGAAGAAGGTGCCGCCCGCTTACGGCATGATCGTGGGGGCTTTGGCCGGTGGCCTGATTGGCGGTGCCGATCTGACCCAGACCGTCGCCCTGATGATCGGCGGTGCCCAGGGGATCACCACTGCTGTGATGCGGATCCTGGCTGCCGGTGTGCTGGCAGGCGTACTGATCGAATCGGGTGCCGCCACCACTATCGCCGAGACCATCGTCAAGAAACTCGGTGAAACCCGCGCCCTGCTGGCGCTGGCGCTGGCAACCCTGATCCTGACTGCGGTCGGCGTGTTCGTGGATGTGGCCGTTATCACGGTCGCCCCCATCGCGCTGGCCATTGCCCGCCGTGCCGACCTCTCCAAGGCGGCCATCCTGCTGGCGATGATCGGCGGCGGCAAGGCGGGTAACGTCATGTCCCCCAACCCCAACGCCATTGCCGCGGCTGATGCCTTCCATTTACCCCTGACCTCTGTGATGGCGGCGGGCATCATTCCGGGCCTGTTCGGTCTGGTGATGGCCTACTGGCTGGCCAAGCGGCTGAACAACAAGGGCAGCAAGGTTGCTGCTGATGAAGTGGTGAGCTTTGCCGGTGCCAAGTTGCCGGGCTTTGCCGCCGCCATCAGCGCACCTCTGGTCGCCATCCTGCTGCTGGCTCTGCGGCCGGTCGCCGGTATTGTGGTGGATCCGCTGATTGCACTGCCCCTCGGTGGTCTGGTCGGTGCCCTGATGATGGGTAAATTCAGCAAGGTGAACCAGTTTGCTGTCTCCGGCCTCGCCCGCATGGCGCCGGTCGCCATCATGCTGCTGGGTACCGGTACCCTGGCAGGCATCATCGCCAACTCCGGCCTGAAAGATGTGCTGATCAGCGGCCTGACCGCCTCCGGTCTGCCCTCCTACCTGCTGGCGCCCATCTCCGGTGCCCTGATGTCGCTGGCAACCGCCTCGACCACCGCCGGTACCGTGGTGGCCTCCAACGTATTCAGCTCCACCCTGATTGAACTGGGGATCAGCAGTCTGGCCGGGGCGGCGATGATCCATGCCGGTGCCACCGTGTTTGACCACATGCCCCACGGCTCTTTTTTCCATGCCACCGGTGGCAGCGTCCACATGGGGGTAGGTGAGCGCCTGAAACTTATCCCTTACGAAACTGCAGTCGGTCTGACCATTGCCACTGTCTCCACCCTGATGTTTGGCGTGTTTGGCCTCGCCTAAGGAATTGATATGAAAATTGTTATTGCCCCCGATTCATTCAAGGAGAGTCTGAGCGCCATGGCGGTGGCTGATGCCATCGAGGCTGGTTTCAAACAGGTGTTGCCAAACGCTACCTACGTCAAATTGCCGATGGCCGATGGCGGTGAAGGTACGGTGCAATCGCTGGTGGATGCCACCGGTGGCCGCATCCTGCCGGTCGAAGTGACCGCGCCTCTTGGCAACAAGGTGCAGGGCTTCGTCGGCCTGCTGGGTGATGGCGAGCGCGCCGTCATCGAGATGGCCGCCGCTTCCGGCATCCATCTGGTGGCGCCCGAGCAGCGCAATCCGCTGCTCACCTCCAGCTTCGGCACCGGCGAGCTGATCCTGGCCGCGCTGGAGATGGGGGTGAAGCACCTTATCCTCGGTATCGGCGGCAGCGCCACCAATGACGGCGGTGCCGGCATGATCCAGGCGCTCGGCGGCAAGCTGCTCAAAGCGGATGGCTCTGCCATCGAGCTGGGTGGCGCAGGTCTTGCCGAACTCGCGACCATCGATCTGAGCGGTCTGGATCCGCGTCTGAGCGAGCTGGTTATCGAGGTGGCGTGCGATGTGAACAACCCGCTCTGCGGCCCGAAAGGCGCCTCCGCCGTGTTTGGCCCGCAGAAGGGGGCGACTCCAGAGATGGTGGCGCAACTCGATGCCAACCTCTCCCGTTATGCCGACTGCATTGAGCAGGCCCTTGGCAAGCAGGTGAAGGATATTCCGGGGGCGGGCGCTGCCGGTGGCATGGGGGCCGCGCTGGTCGGTCTGCTTGGTGCCGAACTCAAGCCTGGCATTAAGATCGTGATTGAAGCCCTGAAGCTGGCCGAGGAAGTGGCCGATGCGGATCTGGTTATCACCGGCGAAGGGCGCATCGACAGCCAGACCATCCATGGCAAGACGCCAATCGGTGTCGCACGTTGCGCCAAGCAGTTCGGCAAGCCGGTGATCGGTATCTCCGGTTGCCTGACCGACGATTGCGGTGTGGTACATGATCACGGGCTGGACGCGGTATTCGCCGTGGTCAACCGCGCCATGTCTCTGCCGGAGGCGCTGGAGAGCGCCAGCACCAATATTCAACTCACTGCGCGCAACGTAGCGGCGCTCTATCAGCTCAAGGGCTGATCCGGTTCGGCCGATGCGCCCCATCGGCCACTCAATATCCCCGTTTGGGGCATCTCCCATCCCGAGAGATGTCTGACTGCCCTGGCACTTATTTGCCGATCCATCGTGATCGGCTCTTTTCTTTCTGCTCCTTTGTCTTGCCACACTTTTGACTCCATGGGTAAGCGCGGTTTTGATAGGCGCAAATCTCCCTTTACGGCATAGTGGTCGTACCAAGTACAAGGAGAGACTCATGTTCCTGCTGACCCTGGGGGTTGCGCTGTTTACCCTGATCCATCTCTATCCCTGTTTTGCGGTGGCCCATCGGGCACGACTGAGAGAACGGCTGGGTGAGAATCGCTACAAGGGGCTCTTCTCCCTGCTGGTGTTTGTCGCCATAGCCTGCATCATCGCCGGTTGGCGGTCGGCCAGCTCGCTGCCGCTCTACTTCCTGCCGGAGTGGGGGCCGATGACCATGACGGTGATGATGCCCTTTGCGCTGATCCTGTTCTTCTCCGGCCAGGGGCCCAACCATCTGCGCCGCTGGCTGGTGCATCCCCAACTGCTCGGTACCCTGCTCTGGGCGGTGGCCCATCTGCTGGTCAACAGCGAGGCGCGCTCTCTGGTGTTGTTTGGCGGCATCGGGCTGTGGGCGCTGGTGAGCATGGTCTGGATTTCGGTGCGGGACTGGCAGCGATATCCCCGTCCGGCGGCTAACTGGACGGGCACCGGCATCAGCGTCGGGGCGGGCCTGGCTGCCACCGCGCTGCTGGTGTTCTGGGGCCACGGCTGGCTGACCGGCATTCCATTGCATTGAGAGTGAACTGCGGCTCTGGTAACCGCGTATGATGGACAAAACAAAAGGAGTCTTGGCGATGAAATGGTTCACTCTGTTGCTGTTATTGGGGGCCGGTGCGGCCTCTGCGGCGTGCCCAGATTATTTCAATGTGGAGATGCGGGAGCTCAACAATGCCCAGCGCCACAACCTCTGTCAGCTGACCGAGGACAAGGTAGTGCTGGTGGTCAATACCGCCTCCTATTGCGGCTACAGCGGCCAGTTCCGAGATCTGGAGAAGCTCTACCAGAGCTACAAGGATAAAGGGCTGATTATTCTGGGCTTCCCCTCCAACGACTTCTGGCAGGAGGCGGGCAACGAGACCAAGACCGCCGAGGTATGCCGCCGCGACTATGGCGTCACCTTCCCGATGTTCAATCGGGTAGCGGTGCGGGGCTCCGATGCTGTGCCACTGTTCAAGGGGTTGGCGGCGGCCGCTGATGGGGATGAGCCGAACTGGAACTTCCACAAGTATCTGGTGGGACGCGATGGCAAGCTGATCGCCAGCTACGGCGCCAACCAGAATCCGGCTGACGACCCCCTCAAACTGCAGATCACCCGGGCGCTGGGGCTCTGACCCTACCCCTTGGCGGGCGGCTCTGGAATAATGGGCTACCGCCACTCAATCCGGTTATCCTGTGCTGCAACGTCTTCCTCAAATGGTGATCTTCGATGCGCTGGTGCGCGAGCAGGGGATCTCTGCCGCCGCCCGTCGTCTCGGGGTCTCCAAATCCCATATCAGCAAGCAGCTGGCGCTGCTGGAGACCACCCTTGGCGCCCAGCTGGTGCAGCGCACCACCCGCCGCTTCGTCCTGACCGAGCTGGGTCAGGAGTATGCCCGTCACTGCCATGCGCTGGTGGCGGTGGCGCAGGAGGCTGACTCCATGATCGCCGAGCGGCGTGGCAAGGTGAGTGGCGTGCTCCATCTCGGGGTGGGCCAATCTTTTGGTCGTCTGCACGTCATTCCTCATCTCAAGGCGTTTCAGGATCGCTATCCCGAGCTGGAGCTGGAGGTCTCGCTGTTCGACCACAGAACCAATCTGGTGGATGAGGGGCTGGATCTCTGGCTCACCACCTATGAGGACAAGCCGGAAGGGCTGGTGGGACAGCGGCTGGCCGACATTGGCTTCGTGGTGGCGGCTTCGCCGGATTACCTGCTGAGCCACGGTACGCCGCTCCATCCCAAGGATCTGGCCCAGCACAACTGCATCACTTACCAGAGTCGGGAGCGGCGCTATCACCAGTGGTCGTTTCGCCAGGGCAAGGAGCGCCAGACGGTGCAGGTGGCGGGCAACTATCGGGTGGATATGGCGGAGGCGGTGCGGGATGCGGCACTGGCCGGGCTCGGCATCGCCTATATCGCCAACTACTTGCTGGACAAGGAGTTACAGAGCGGCAAGCTAATCCCGGTGTTGCCAGGATGGCGACCGAACCAGCAGATGGCGGTACACGCCGTTTATGCCAGGCGCGAACATCTGGATCCCAAGATCCGTCTCTTCATCGATTTCCTCAAGGCCAGATTTGGCCCCGAACCCTATTGGGAGCAGCGACTGGTCCCCTGGCTCGGGGGTAAATTGTCCGGCAGTGAGGAATGATTGTTTCCATATAAAAACTCTCGATTTCTCCTGATACTAAAACCGAACCAAATCAGCCAGTTGGCGCAACCGATATCGTGCAAACGTTTTTTCTAACAGGCTTGTAACCAAGCGGACTTGCAGTGACGGGGTGAGAGGCGCAGAATCCGCGCCCATCTTTTGCCCCACCTGATGGAGTCCCTATGATTGCCCTGCTCGGCATCCTGAGTATCCTGGCGCTTGCCGTCATCTGCTCTGATAATCGTCGTCGTATCCCATTGCGAACAGTTGGTCTTGCCCTCTGTCTGCAAGTCATGTTTGCCGGTCTGGTGCTCTGGCTGCCTGCCGGTCAGCACGTGCTGAACGGGGTCAGCGAGAGCGTAAGCAGCGTGATCGGTTATGGTCAGGAGGGGATCGCCTTCCTGTTCGGCGATCTGGCCAAGTTCAAGCTGGGCTTCATCTTTGCCTTCAACGTGTTGCCGGTCATCATCTTCTTCTCCGCGGTGATCGCCATCCTCTACCACATCGGCATCATGCCGCGGGTGATCGCCCTGCTGGGTGGTGGCTTGCAGAAATTGCTGGGCACCGGCCGTGCCGAGAGCCTCTCCGCGACCGCCAACATCTTCGTCGGCATGGTGGAAGCGCCGCTGGTGGTCAAACCCTACCTCTCCAAGATGTCCGATTCCCAGTTCTTCGCGGTGATGAGCTGTGGTCTCGCTTCCGTCGCCGGTGGCACTCTGGTGGGCTATGCCAGCCTCGGGGTTGAGTTGAAATACCTGATCGCTGCCGCCTTCATGTCGGCCCCTGCCGGTCTGGCGATGGCCAAAATCCTGGTGCCGCCGGGAGCTGAAGAGGTCGATCACCATCAGGATGTTGAGATCCCCCGTGCCACCAACGTGATTGAAGCGGCGGCCGATGGCGCCATGTCCGGCCTCAATATTGCGGTGGCGGTCGGTGCGACCCTGCTGGCCTTCGTTGGTGTGATCGCCATGCTCAATGGCCTGCTCGGCTGGGCTGGCGGTCTGGCAGGGCTGGATCTGAGCTTCCAGATCATTCTGGGCTGGCTGTTTGCCCCCGTCTCCTGGCTGATCGGTGTGCCCTGGGATCAGGCACAAGCCGCTGGCGCCCTGATCGGTACCAAGATCGTGGTCAACGAGTTCGTCGCCTTTATCGGCCTGGTGCAGGATCAGACCCTGAGCGAGTCGAGCAAGGCCATCGTGACCTTCGCCCTGTGCGGCTTTGCCAACATCTCCTCCATGGCGATCCTGATCGGCGGTCTGGGCTCCATGGTGCCGGAGCGCAAATCCTTCATCGCCCGTTACGGCATGCGCGCCATTCTCTCCGGCGTGCTGGCGAACCTGATGAGCGCCTGTCTGGCCGGTCTGTTCCTCGCCCTGTAACAGTCGCGGTACGGAATAGATGTAACAAGGGCGCCCTGATGGCGCCCTTGTCATATGGATAAAATGAAGCCCCGGCCTTGGTCGGGGCTTCTTGTTGCTGCTCAGTCGACGTAGAAGGTCTGCTGGAAGCTGAGGTTCTGTTGCTGCCCACCGCCCATGATCTTCAGGGTGAACTGATAGGTATCTTCGTTGCGGTAGGGGAGGGTCGCCAGATAGTAGATGGCATCGCCCTCTTTTACCTCCTGAAAGTTCAGGGTGCGGATGGTGCCGGTCAGGTTCTTGGCCTCACCGGTGATCCCCACGGCTTGCGCCACTTTCTGCTTGTCCTGTACCGCGATATTGATGATGGCGTTGTAGCGACTGCGCTCCAGTCCATACGCTTTGGCGACCTCCGGTGTGAGGAAGCTGGAGTTGAAGGCGTTGTAGTGTACCAGCCAGGGCCCCAGCTCCTTCATCTGTTCTGCCTTGAGCGGCAGGGTCATCAGCAGTGCCAGCAGGCCACTCATCCAGGCTGTTTTCATCTGTCATCCCTCTCATATCTACGGTTGGCGCAGGCCGATTCATTCAACCTTGCGTGTCATTCAGCAGTGCACTCACTTCTTGCGGCAACTGTTTGGGACTGTCGATGGCGACGGTTTTGTGCCGTCCAAGCTCGCCCCGCACTATGGTGATCTGTCCCTTGGCCACCTTGAACTGCTTGGCCAGAAACTTGATCAGATGGCTGTTGGCTTGGCCATCGACGGGCGGCGCCGTGATGGCCACTTTCAGCTCTTCGCCATGCAATCCGATGATCTGATCCCGACTCGCCTTGGGCTGGATCACCAGATGCAGTACCAGTTCATCCCCTTGTTGCAGGACGGCTGGCATCAAATCATCCACCACAGCTGGCCAAACAGGTCACCCAGCAGGTAGTTGATGGCTTGCAGGCCGATAAAGGCGACCAGCACCGAGAGATCCAGCCCGCCCAGTGCCGGCAGTACGCGGCGGATAGGGGCGAGGAATGGCTCGGTCAGCTGATGCATCACGTATTCGATGGGGTTGCGGCCCTGGCTGACCCAGCTCAGGATGGCGCGGATCAGCAGTACCCAGAAGATCATCGAGCCGGCTTTCTTCAGCACGGTCAGCGCGGCAAACAGGCTGATGTTGAGCCAGTCCGCCAGCAGTACGTTCATGCTCTTGAGCAGGGCCAGCTTGGCGAAGGCGATGGCCAGCGCCAGCACCACGGAAGCGAGATCGATGCCGCCCAAGCCCGGGATAACGCGGCGCAGCGGGATCACCAGCGGATTGGTCAGCTTGACCACCATCTGGCTCATCGGGTTGTAGAAGTCAGCGCGGGCCCACTGCAGCCAGACGCGCAGCAGGATCACCATCAGGTAGAGATCGAAAACGGTGTTAATCAGAAAGTAAGCAGTGTTCATCTGGGCTCCTGTTAGAAGAGGGTTTCCATTTCGGTGGCACGAGCAACGGCCGCCTGCATGGCTTGCGCAGTCAGCGGCATCAGCCCCTGCTGCTGGAATGTCTTGATGGCTTCGGCTGTGGTGCCGCCCTTGCTGGTGACCTGCTCACGCAGGGTTTGCAGCGACAGCCCAGGGTTCTGCTCCACCATGGCGGCTGCGCCCAGCGCGGTCTGCTGCACCAGCAGGCGTGCCTGATCGGGCGAGAAACCCATCGCTTCGGCCTCTTCGGCGATGGCCTGCATAAAGAGGAAGAAGTAGGCCGGAGCACTGCCCGCCGCGGCGATGACGCCGTTGATGCCAGACTCCTGCTCCACCCAGAGGGTCTTGCCGACCGCCTGCATCATCTGCTCGGCAAACGCGCGATCACTGGCTCCAATATGCTCGGGGGCGTAGAGGCCGGTCATGCCCAGACCCAGCAGGGCAGGGGTATTGGGCATGGTGCGGATGATGCGGTCGTGGCCACCGGCCATCTCGCCAAGGCGCGCCACCTTGATACCGGCCGCGATGGAGATGAGCAGCTTGCCTTCAAGGGAGCCCAGCTCTTCAACCAGTGCTGCCAGCATGCCGGCCATCAGCTGCGGCTTGACTGCCAGCACGATCACTTCGGCGTCGCGGGCCGCCTCGGCATTACTCTGGGTGATGCGAATGCCATGTTCGCTCGCCAGCGTCTCCAGCTTGGGCAGACTGGGGTTGGCGGCCGTGATCTGCCCGGCGGGATAACCCGCCTTGACCAGTCCGGCGATGATGCTGCGGCTCATGTTGCCCGCGCCTATAAAGGCCAACGTTCTATGCTGCATCAGATGCTCCTGTAGCACATGGGGTCGCGGCGGGGTTGGCGCTGCCTGCACCACCTGACGCCAGAATTCGGTGTTCCATCAAACGCTCCTGTTGATGAAGTCGGGCAAGAGGCGGACGTATGGGTTATCCGCTGGCCTTGCCTATGAGTAGTCACGGGCGCCGAAGATGGCGGTGCCGACCCGCACCATGGTGCTGCCGTGGGCGATCGCCAGTTCAAGATCCTCGGTCATGCCCATCGAGAGGGTATCCACCGTGGGGTATTGTCGCGCAAGCTCGGTGAACAGAGTCTGCATGCGGGTCATTTGGGCGGCCAGTACGCGCTCGTCACTGGTGTGCTCTGGAATGGCCATCAGTCCCCGCAGCACCAGTCGCTCACTTTGAGAGACCTGCTCGGCAAGGCGGAAAATCTCTTGTTCCGACGTTCCGGATTTGCTGCTCTCTCCGCTAATATTGATTTGCAGACAAACATTTAGCGGTGCCATTGTAGTTGGGCGCTGGTTGTTGAGGCGGTCGATCAGCTTGTCCCGATCCACGCTCTGCACCCAGTCGAACCGTTCGGCGACCAGTTTGGATTTGTTCGATTGCAAAGGGCCGATAAAGTGCCACTCTATGTCGCTATATTCCGGCTGCTGGCGCAAGGTATCGATCTTGGCCGCTGCTTCCTGAGCGTAGGATTCGCCAAAGCAGCGCTGACCTGCGGCATGGGCGGCCATGATGGCCTCGACCGGCTTGGTCTTGCTCACGGCCAGCAGGCGGATCTGCTGCAGGTTGCGGCTAGCCCGTTCGGCGGCCTGGGCAATACGTTCCTTTACCTGAAACAGGTGCTGGGCAATCTGGTTCATATTTCGTTAGTGATCTTGTGATGGGAGAATGACAAGTCTATGGATATCACAGAGTTATTGGCTTTCAGTGTAAAGCATAAAGCCTCGGATCTACACCTCTCGGCCGGGGTTCCCCCGATGATCAGGGTTGATGGTGAGGTTCGCAAGATCAATTTGCCCGCCCTGGAACACCGGGAAGTGCATGCCCTCATTTACGACATCATGAACGACCATCAGCGCAAGGAGCTGGAGGAGAACTTCGAGGTCGATTTCTCGTTCGAGGTGCCCAATCTGGCCCGTTTCCGGGTCAACGCCTTCCAGCAGGCGCGCGGTTCGGGCGCGGTATTTCGTACCATCCCCAGCACTGTGCTGAGCCTCGAAGATCTCGATGCGCCGGAGATCTTCCGCAAGATTGCCGAGTTCCCGCGGGGTCTGGTGTTGGTGACCGGCCCGACCGGTTCCGGTAAGTCGACCACCCTGGCGGCCATGGTCAACTACATCAACGAGAACTTCCATCACCACATCCTCACCATCGAGGACCCCATCGAATTCGTCCACGAGAACAAGCGCTGCCTGGTGAACCAGCGGGAAGTACACCGTGATACCAAGAGCTTCAGCAACGCCCTGCGCTCGGCACTGCGGGAAGACCCGGACATCATTCTGGTGGGCGAGATGCGCGACCTTGAGACCATTCGTCTGGCCATGACTGCCGCCGAAACCGGCCACTTGGTGTTTGGCACTCTGCACACCTCGTCGGCGGCCAAGACCATCGACCGTATCATCGACGTCTTCCCTGGTGCGGAGAAGGACATGGTACGCTCCATGCTCTCCGAATCCCTGCGGGCGGTCATCTCCCAGACCCTGCTCAAGCGCATTGGTGGCGGTCGGGTGGCAGCGCACGAGATCATGATGGGCATTCCGGCGGTGCGTAACCTCATTCGGGAGGACAAGATTGCCCAGCTTTACTCGGTGATCCAGACCGGGATGACCCACGGCATGCAGACCATGGATCAGAGCCTCAAGCAGCTGGTGAGTCGTGGCGTGGTGGCATCCCTCGATGCCAAGGCCAAGGCCGTTGATCCCAACAGCATTTAAGCGACTTGTACCCAGGGAGGGATAAATGATGAATCTGGATGATCTGCTGAGCGAGCTGGTCGAGCGAAAGGGATCGGATCTGTTTGTGACGGTGGGCTCGCCGCCCACCCTCAAGGTAAATGGCCATCTGGTGTCGCTGGGGGGAGACGCGCTCGACAAGAAAGGGGCGCTGACGCTGGTCAGGGATACTCTCAGCAGCGATCACTTCGAGCGCTATGTCCGCACCAAGGAGGCCAACTACGCGATTTACCGCGAGGCGCTGGGTCGCTTTCGGGTCAGCGCCTTCTGGCAGCAGGAGCTGCCCGGTATGGTGATTCGTCGTATCGAGACCCGCATTCCCACCTTTGAAGATCTGCAGCTCCCCAGGATCCTGCAGGAGGTGGCGATGGCCAAGCGCGGGCTGGTGCTGTTTGTCGGTGCCACCGGGGCGGGTAAATCGACCACTCAGGCGGCGATGATCGGCTATCGCAACCAGCATGCCGATGGTCATATCCTGACGGTGGAAGACCCGGTGGAGTTCGTCCATCAGCATGGCCGTAGCCTGGTGACCCAGCGGGAGGTGGGGATCGACACCGAGTCGTTCGATGTAGCACTGAAAAGCTCGCTGCGTCAGGCACCGGACGTGATCCTGATCGGCGAGATCCGAAGTCAGGAGACCATGGAGTTTGCCCTTCAGTTCGCCGAGACTGGCCATCTCTGTCTCGCCACTTTGCATGCCAACAACGCCAACCAGGCGCTGGATCGCATCCTCCATCTGGTGCCGCAGGAGAAACATCGCCAGTTTCTGTTCGATCTCTCCTTCAACCTCAGAGCCATTGTCGCCCAGCAACTGGTGCCGAGTGTCGATGGTTTGCGGCGCAGTGCGGCATTCGAGATCCTGCTCAATACCCCGCTCATCACCGACATCATCCGCAAGGGAGAGATGCACCGTCTCAAGGAGGTGATGACCAAATCTGCCGAACTGGGCATGCAGACCTTCGATCAGGCGCTTTTCAGCCTGTTCTGCGCCGGCCAGATTGGCTACAGTGAGGCCCTCGCCCATGCCGACTCGGCCAACGACCTGCGGCTGCTGATCAAGCTCTCCGGTCGCGAGCAGCTGGGGTCCGGCACACTGGAAAATGTGACGCTGGATGAATGAAACATGGGGCCGATCCGCTGTTCGGCCCCTCGCCAGAAAGGAACGTTATGCTGATTGTGGTTTCCCCGGCCAAGACGCTGGATTACGAGTCACCGCTGGTGACCCCCCGTTTCACCCAACCCGAGCTGCTGGATCACTCCGCCGAACTGATTCGCCGGGCCCGCCAACTGAGCCCTGACCAGATCGCCACTCTGATGAAGATCAGCGACAAGCTGGCCGGTCTCAATGCCGCCCGTTTTGCCGAGTGGCAGCCAGATTTCACCCCCGCCAATGCCCGTCAGGCGCTGCTGGCTTTCAAGGGGGATGTCTACACCGGTTTGGCGGTGGAGGATTTTAGCGAGGCCGATTTTGACTTCGCTCAGGCACACCTGCGGATGCTCTCCGGCCTCTACGGCGTGCTTCGCCCCCTCGACCTGATGATGCCCTATCGACTGGAGATGGGGACCAGGCTCAACAATAGTCGCGGCAAGGATCTCTACCAGTTCTGGGGGGAGGTGATCACTCACCATCTCAATGACGCGCTGGCTGCGCAGGGGGATGAAGTGCTGATCAATCTGGCCTCCGACGAGTATTTCAAGTCGGTACGACCCAAGAGCCTGAAAGGGCGGATTGTCACACCGGTGTTCAAGGATGAGAAGAACGGCCAGTTCAAGATCATCAGCTTCTACGCCAAGAAGGCGCGCGGCATGATGGCTCGCCACATCATCAAGCACCGTCTGACCGAGGTGGAGCAGCTGACCGGTTTCAACGCCGAGGGCTACTACTTTGTGCCGGAAGAGTCGGACGCCAATACCCTGATGTTTAAACGCGCCGAAAATTAATTACAAAAAGAGGGAACCAATCTTTCGACCCGCGGGTCTGAATATTTGAATCCTCTGTTGTAAGCACTTTTTATTCGCCGACGTTTGATACGTCGGCTTTTTTATTGCCGTTTTTATTGTCCATCGATTGCCTTCGCCGGGACTATGTGGTTCAGATAGACTCAAGACAGGGAGCGAGTTGTCGTGAGGTGAATATGGAACAGAAAAATGCCATTCGGCAGGTTGCCGTCCCTTGGGCTCCGTCCCGCCAGCTCCCGCCCGGTCTGGTTGTGGCCGAGTTGCATCAGGATCTCTGGAGCGACTCCCTGACCATCATGCTGGGGCGGGCGCGCAGCATCGATCTACCCCCGCAAATCCTCTGCAGGGTCTATTTTCGCCATATTTATGCCCTGCGGGTCATCGAGGATTGCGATCTGGCTGAGGGGAAGGATAGCCACGCCATCGAAGAGCAGATCCAGCTCATCACTCCATCCCGTTTTGCCAGCTGGTTCCATCAGGAGTCGGACGGCCTGCATCTGGATGAAGATCTGCAGCACTATCGCATCTCCACTTGGGATTACTGCGCCGATGTGCTGACCTCTTCTGCGCCAGAGCTGCAGTTCCTGCCCCAGAGCGAGTAGCCAGCGATAACGCCAGAGGCCAAGGGGGATCCTTCGCCTCTTGTCTTTGTGGAGGTGCAGAGCGTGCGATGCTCAGGTCACTCAGTCAGAGGGTGGCCTGTTGTGTTGCCACAAAAAAAGCGCCTCAGAGGAGGCGCGGGGAAAAAGACAGATTGGAAGCGTCACATGGGTGCTACTTGAATCAGCGAATGAGCCGTGCCATTCAAGTATGGAGCCATCATGCCAAGCTCAATCTGAAGTAGTTCTGAGGCGATTCTTCATCTTCTGTTCATCTTGTCAGCAAGGCGTGGCCACTGATTGAAAGCCTTTTCATTCTGGTCGCGATATTGTCCCGTTCCTCTCCGGGGACGCTCATTGTCTCATGGGGCCAGCTCGAATGTTGTGCCTGCCTGTTCCAGTGCCAGCAACCAGCGCTTGATGGGAATGCCGCCAGCATAGCCGGTTAGATCGCCGCTGCGTCCGATCACCCGATGGCAGGGTACTATGATGCTCAGCGGATTGCGGCCATTGGCAGCGCCTACTGCTCGCACTGCCTTGGGATTGCCGATAGCCTGGGCAATCTCGAGATAGCTCACGGTCTCGCCATACGGGATATCACACAAAGCGTTCCACACCGTTTGCTGGAACGGGGTGCCCTTCGGTGCCATGGGCAGATCGAACTGCTGCAATTTTCCGGCAAAATAGGCGGTGAACTGCTCGACGAAAGGAGCAAGAGCCAGGTCATCACGCTGCCACTCATTGGTCGGAGTTACCGGCTGCTCCCCCCGCACGAACTCCACATAGCGCAGACCATCCTGATCGATGGCGACCAGCAGGGGGCCGCGGGCGCTGTCGCAAAAACTGTATCTCATCGGCTGACATCCTTTGGGGGCTGGCTCAGTCCAGAACCGGTTTGCCGCGGGCGGATTTGATATCCCCCTTGCGCTTTTTGGCATCGACCCGTTTGCGCTGGGAGCTGCGGGTCGGCTTGGTGGCATGGCGAGCCTTGGGGCGCCAGGCTGCTTTCTTCAGCAACTCCACCAGACGGTTCATCGCCTCCTTGCGGTTCATGTCCTGGCTGCGATGGCTCTCGACCCGGATCAGGATAAAGCCATCGTGTACCCGGCTGTCGCTCAGCTTGTCGAGACCCTCCTTGTAGAGGGGCGTCAGGCTGGGAGAGTTGCGGTAATCGAAGCGCAGCCAGACGGCGGAGTCGGTCTTGTTGACGTGCTGTCCACCGTTGCCCTGTGCCCGCATGGTCTGAAATTGCAGCTCATGCCAGGGAATCGTGACGCTGTTGGAGATAACTAACATGCTGTTTTGCTCTTGTTTGGTGCATACCCGCTGACCGCTGCAGCATGGTGCCTCATTATGGGGCGTGCTGGCCGGTTATGGGGATGTGCCTGACGAATGGCGCAGGCATTAAACTCTATCTATATGAAATAAAACAATAAAAATACTTGGCATAAGAATTGAAACCCGATTCATGACACACCATGGATTGGGAGCAACCAGATGAAGCTGATTAGTGCGATTATCAAACCGTTCAAGTTGGACGATGTCCGCGAGGCTATTGCCAACCTGGGGGTGGAAGGGCTGACCGTGTCCGAGGTCAAGGGATTTGGCCGCCAGAAGGGACACACCGAATTATACCGGGGAGCCGAGTATCAGGTCGACTTCCTGCCCAAGGTGAAGCTGGAGATTGCTACCGCCGATGATAACGTGGAAGGGGTGATCGAGGCGATCTGCAAGGCGGCCTATACCGGCAAGATCGGCGACGGCAAGATCTTTGTCTATGACTTGCTGCAGGCGGTGCGCATCCGCACCGGCGAAAGTGACGACGAGGCGCTGTGATGAACCGCATCCGTGACGTACAGATCTGTTGACCTCCCGATCTCGGGGAATCCCGATGGAGTGAGCGCTTATTGAAGCCTGATCAACATAACGTTTTGCTCAGAAGAGGCCGAATGGGATTCCATCCGGCCCTTTTCAATTATGGGCGATTAAATATGTGATGTGGCGACGGCGAGCTTTCTTGATCCGCTTATAAGATGTATGCAGAATGCAAACGGAAATCGTTATCACTATGTATAGCTAATCAAGGAATGGATGATGAAAATGAAGATGTTGGCACTGGCTTTCTCTGCGTTGGCAGCTCAGTCGGCATTGGCGGCCGGGGAAGTGAATGTCTACTCCAACCGGCAGGATGAGCTGATCAAGCCCATCATCCAGCAGTTCGAGAAGGAATCTGGCATCAAGGTGAACGTGGTGTTCGCCAAAGAGGGATTGAACGAGCGTCTGGAGCGGGAAGGCAAGCTCTCTCCGGCCGACCTGATGCTGACCGTCGATATCAGCCGTCTGACCGATCTGGTGGACAAGGGGCTGGTGCAGCCGGTAGACAGCAAGATCCTGCAGGAGAACATCCCCGCCATCTATCGTGATCCGGAGAATCGCTGGTTCGCCCTGACCACCCGGGTTCGCGCCATCTACTCCAGCAAGGATCGCCTCGGCAAGCTCGAGACCATCAGCTACGAAGACTTGGCCAAGCCTGAATTCAAAGGAAAAATCTGCACCCGCAGCGGCAAGCATGAGTACAATGTGGCGCTGGTCTCCTCCATGATTGCCCATCACGGTATGGCCGAGACCAAAACCTGGCTGGAAGGGGTCAAGGCCAACCTGGCGCGCAAGCCGCAGGGCAACGACCGGGATCAGGTCAAGGCGATCAAGGATGGTATCTGTGACGTGTCACTCGGCAACAGCTACTATCTGGGCGCCATGTTGAAAGATCCGGCGCAGAAGTCCTGGGCGGATGCGGTCTATATCAACTTCCCGAACCAGGCTGACCGCGGTGCCCACGTCAACGTGAGCGGCGTGGCCATGACCAAGTATGCCAAGAACAAGGCCGAGGCCCAGAAGCTGATGGAGTTTCTGGCTGGCGACACCGCCCAGCACATGTATGCGGACGTGAACGCCGAATATCCGGTCAAGGCCGGAGTCGAGCCTTCCGCCATGGTCAAGTCCTGGGGCAGTTTCAAGTCTGACGCACTACCGGTCAGCGATTACGCCAAGCACCGCAAGGACGCCTTGCAGTTGCTGGATGAAGTGAAGTTCGATTTGTAATCAGATGGGGCCAACGGCCCCATCAACATCTGTGGTCTCATGAAAAATTTTGGATGGATGACCGGCAGCTGGGCCATCGCCCTGCTGCTGGGTTTACCGGTTATAGCCCTGCTTTTCTCTGCCTTCTCGGCTGAGGGGGAGCTGTTTCGCCACCTCGCCGATACCGTGCTGCTCGATTATCTCGGTAATACCCTGGGGCTGGTGGTCGGCGTAGTATTGCTAAGCCTGCTGTTTGGCGTACCCACCGCCTGGCTGGTGGCCATGTGTCAGGTGCCGGGGCGCCGTGCCCTGCAGTGGGCCTTGATGCTGCCAATGGCCATGCCCTCCTATATCGTCGCCTACGTCTATACCGACTTGCTCGACTACTCGGGCCCGCTACAGGCCGGGTTGCGAGCACTCTTTGGCTGGAACAGCCCTGCCGATTACTGGTTTCCTGCCATTCGCTCCCTTGGTGGCGCCGCCTGGGTGCTGGCGCTGGTGCTGTTCCCCTATGTCTATCTGCTGACCCGCGCCTCTTTTCTCGAGCAGTCAGTCAGCCTGATCCACTCCAGCCGCCTGCTCGGCTGCACCCCGTGGCAGAGCTTTCGTCGCCTCAGTCTGCCGCTGGCGCGCCCCGCCATCATGGTGGCGGTATCGCTGCTGGCCATGGAGACGCTGGCAGATTTTGCCACCGTCCACTTCTTTGCCATCAACACCCTGACCACGGCGGTCTACGACACCTGGCTCGGCTACGGTAGTCTGGCCACCGCGGCCAAACTCTCCTGCCTGATGCTGCTGGCTGTGGTGCTGCTGATCGCGCTGGAGCGCCGCTCGCGCAGTCGGCAGCAGGTGTTCCAGAAGTCCATGGGCCATGAGCAGCCGCTGCGCTATCCGCTCAAGGGGATTGGCCGTTGGTTGGCCGGTCTCTGGTGCTGGGGGCTGGTGCTTGCCGGTTTCGGCCTGCCGTTCGTCATCCTGCTCGATTACGGGGTGCGCTACTTCGAGTTGTCGTGGACACCGGAGTTTGTCCGCTTCGCCGGCAACAGCTTGGCTATCTCGGCGCTAACCGCCCTGCTGGCGATGGGCATCGCCCTGCTGCTCGGCTTCTTCCGCCGCCTCGATGGCGGTATAAAGAGTCTGTTGCCCCTGCGCATCGCCGCCATGGGTTACGCCATGCCGGGCACCGTGCTCGCCATCGGGGTGCTGGTGCCGCTCACCGCCCTCGACTTTGCCATCAACGATCTGGCCGAGTGGCTCGGGCGTCAGGGGCCGGGCTTGCTGCTGACCGGCACCATTACCGCCATCGTGTTCGGCTATTTGGTGCGCTTCGTGGCCATCGCCATCGGCTCGGTGGAGAGCAGCATGGGCAAGATCTCCCCCAGTCTCGACATGGCAGCCCGCTCCTTGGGGCAGGGGGATGGCGGCATGCTGCGGCGGGTCCATCTGCCGCTGGTGCGCCGAGGTCTGTTTGCCGGTGCCATGCTGGTATTCATCGAATCCATGAAGGAGCTGCCCGCCGCCCTGCTGCTGCGGCCGTTCAACTTCGATACTCTGGCGACCCACGTCTACCAATTCGTCTCGGACGAGATGCTGGAGCGCGGCGCGCTGGGGGCCATCGTCATCGTGCTGGTGGGGCTGTTGCCGCTGATCTGGGTCAACCGCAGTCTGGACAGTCCGGGCCACTGAGTCGCCACGTCGGCCAATGAAATTGCATGCGGTGCGCTGAACCAAAAGGCTGCGCGCCGCCAGAAACGAGAGGAAGTCAGCCTTGTCCTGTTTGCAGGTTGAAAATGTCAGCTGCCGTTACAACGGCCGCAATGTGCTGGAACAGCTCTCCCTGACGGTGGCAGACAACGAGATCGTCTGCCTGCTGGGAGCCAGTGGCTGCGGCAAAACCACGCTGCTCAAGGCCATCGCCGGGCTGCTGCCGCTGGCCGATGGCTCGATTCGCCTCGGCGATACCCTGCTCGACGGGCCGGGTGCCAGCGTGCCGCCCGAGGCGCGCAACATCGGCATGATCTTTCAGGATTACGCCCTCTTCCCCCACCTGACGGTGGCCGACAACGTCGGTTTCGGTCTGACCAAATTCGATCGCCGCGCCCGCCAGCAGCAGGTTGACGAGGCGTTGGCGCTGGTCAATCTGCAGGGGCTGGGGGATCGTTATCCGCACCAGCTCTCCGGCGGCCAGCAGCAGCGGGTGGCCATCGCCCGGGCGCTGGTGTGCAAGCCACGGCTGATGCTGCTGGATGAGCCCTTCTCCAACATCGATACCCAGGTGCGGATGAAGCTGATCCTCGAGATCCGCGCCCTGCTCAAGCAGCAGGGGATCGGCGCCATCTTCGTCAGCCACAGCAAGGAGGAGGCGTTCGCCTTCGCCGATCGGCTGGCGCTGTTTCGCGCCGGTCACATCGAACAGGTGGGCCAGCCGGAGCAGCTCTATCGCCGCCCGCAAAACCGCTTCGTGGCGGAGTTTCTCGGCGGGGTCAACTATCTGGCCGCCGAGGTGGTGGACAGCCACTGTGTACAGACGGCGCTCGGGGTCATCTGTGGCAGCGAGCCTCATGGCCGGGCGGTGGGCGAGCAGTTGCAGCTGATGCTCAGACCCCAACAACTGCTGCTGGAGAGCGCCGCAGATGGGGAGGTCAAGGTGGTGGAGCAGCAGTTCCTCGGCCACCACTGCCGGGTGCTGTTCGAGTGTGGCGAGCTGCAGCTGGAGGCGAGCATTGGCGAGCCCCTTGATGGGATGCGGGCACGGATCAAGGTTGCCCCCCATGGGCTGGTGTTGTTTGACCCTTTGCCCTGAACGCGTGATATCGTCGTGAAATCAAAGAACTGGATCCACTCTGGTTTATAATCGCGCAACGCAAATAGCCCGTAACGCTAACGCCTACTCAGGGGAGAGATATATGAAAGCCCAAGCCGGGATCTGCGCAGAGCCGAATCTGCACGCCCTCTATCTGATGTTCAATCGCACCGGCGATGCCGCCGAACTGGTCGGCCGTTTGGCCAAACTGCCCGCCCTGTGGCAGGCGGTCGCCGCCGATTTCCCCGATGCCGGTTTCAGCGGTCTGGTTGCTGTTGGCGCCGACGCCTGGGATGGTCTCTACCCTGCCGCCCGTCCGCCCCAGTTCCGCAGCTTTATGGCGCAATCCGCCAACGGTCAGGAAGCCCCCAACACCCCGTTTGATCTCTTTATTCAGCTGCGCGCCGATCGGGTGGATGTGCTGCACCACGCCGGTCACCGTGTGATGGCACTGCTGGCCGGACTGGTCGAGCTGGCCGAAGAGGTGCGCGGTTTCCGCAACCTGGATTGCCGTGACCTGACCGGTTTCGTTGATGGCACCGAGAACCCGCAGGATGAGCACCGTGCCGAAGTGGCGCTGGTGGCGGAAGGCGAGTTTGCCGGTGGCTCCTACATTCATGTCCAGCGCTGGGTCCATGCCATGAGCGACTGGGAGAAGCTGGCGCAAAAAGAGCAGGAAGACATTATCGGTCGCACCAAGCCCGATAACATCGAGTATGAGTCTGCCGCCAAACCGCTGACCGCCCACATCAAGCGGGTCAATCTCAAGACTCCGAAGGGAGAGTCCATGGAGATCCTGCGCCAGAGCATGCCCTGGGGCACCATGACCGAGCAGGGGCTCTACTTCATCTCCTGCTGCCGCACTCCTCAGCACTTCAACGCCATGCTGGCCAGCATGTACAAGGGGGAGGGCAGCCACTTCGACCACCTGCTGCGCTTTACCAAGGCGGTGACCGGCGCGGCTTTCTTCGCCCCATCGGAAGGTTTTTTGATGGCGCAGGGCAAATAAGCCCGCCTGACGAAGACTCAGAAAACAAAATCCCGGCCTTGGCCGGGATTTTTCGTTCTGGCGTGACCGCTATGACGCGGTGGCGGCCATTACGGCGTCTGTTCGAACAGCTCGAGGGCGGAGAGGTAGAGCTCTTCGATATCGGTGTCGCTGGTCGGGGTGATGAAGATAGTGTCATCACCGGCGATGGTACCGAGGATCCCCTCTGCCTTGCCAAGGGAGTCGAGCAGGCGGGCGATCAGCTGGGCTGCGCCCGGGCTGGTGTGGATCACCACCAGTGCGCCGTTGTGATCGACGTCCAGTACCAGATTCTTGAGCGGGCTGGAGGTGGTGGGCACACCCAGTTCCACCGGCAGGCAGTAGACCATCTCCATCTTGGCATTGCGAGTGCGAACGGCGCCGAAGCGGCTCAGCATGCGCGATACCTTGGACTGGTTGATGTTCTCGAAGCCCAGCTCTTGCAGGGCGGTGACGATTTCTGCCTGGGAGCCAAAGCGCTCTTCTTTCAGCAAGGCTTTAAAGGCCTTGGCCAGTTTTTCTTGCTTGTCGTTGTGTTTCATCTTGGTCTCACGAATGAGGAGGTGTGGCGGCCTGTGCGATACAGGCGGCAGATACGAACAGCGGGGCCATTTTGCATTCATATGCCGTTTTTTGCAAGGAAGCGGCGCTTGTTCTGCATATTGATTCAAAAATGGCTTGCATCAACCTTTATTAGGGATAGAATCGGGATGAAATTTTGAAAACTTATTCAATTGGGCTGTATGGGTATTGAATTAATAGGTATCGAGAAGTCCTGGCACAAGGTGCCGGTTCTGCAACAGGTCAGCTTTCGGACATCCCCCGGTGAAACCTTGGTGTTGCTGGGCCCGAGCGGTGCTGGCAAGAGTTCCCTGCTACGGATGATGAACCTGCTGGATACCCCGGATGCGGGTGTTCTGCGGATTGGCGAAAGTGAATTTTCTTTCCCGATCTCCCTCTCTGCTGCCGAATTCAACCGCCAGTCCCAACTGCTGCGTCGCAAGGTGGGGATGGTGTTCCAGCAGTACAATCTCTGGCCACATCTCACTGTGATGGAGAATCTGATTGAAGCGCCGGTCAAGGTGCTTGGCATGAGCAAGGAGGCCGCCATCGAGAAGGGGGCCTATCTGCTGGCCCAGCTGCAACTGGCCGACAAGCGCGATGCCTGGCCTGCCCGTCTCTCTGGCGGCCAGCAGCAGCGGGTGGCCATTGCCCGTACCCTGATGATGGACCCGGAAGTGCTGCTGTTTGACGAGCCGACTGCTGCCCTCGATCCCGAGATCACCAAGGAGGTGGCCGAGATCATCCGCAACCTGAGCCAGACCGGCATTACCCAGGTGGTGGTGACCCACGAGGTCGACTTTGCCCGCAAGGTGGCCAGTCAGGTGATTTATCTGGAGAAGGGGCGGATCATCGAATCCGGCACCGCTGCCATTTTCCAATCCCCGCAAACCAGCCGGTTTGCCGAATTCTTGATGCATTGATATTGAATCGATAAGGAAGCTGTCATGAAAAAGAGTCTGTTGTTGGTTGCTGCCATGGGCCTGTTGAGTACCTCCGTCATGGCCAAAGAGATCAAGTTCGCCACCGAGGCCACCTACGCGCCGTTCGAATACCTGGATGACAAGAACGAGTTTCAGGGTTTTGACATCGATCTGGCGCGCGCCATCTGCGAGCAGGCCAAGCTGGAGTGCAGCTTCCATAACCAGGCCTTTGACAGCCTGATCCCCAGCCTCAAATTCCGTCGCTATGATGCCGCCATTGCCGCCATGGACGTGACCCCGGAGCGCTCCGCGCAGGTCGATTTCTCCGACATCTATTACGAGAACTCGGCAGTATTCGTCGCCAAGAAAGGGGCCTTCAAGGGGCCGGAAGAGATGGTCGACAAGACAGTCGGCGTGCAGAACGGTACCTCTCACCAGTCCTATCTGGTGGATAACTGGGTGAGCAAGGGTCTGCTGACCGTGCCGTACGCCAGCTACCAGAGCGCCTTCCTCGACATGATGAATGGCCGTACCGACGGTGTCTTTGCCGATACTGCCGTTGCTGCCGACTGGCTGAAGCAGCACAAGGAGTATGCGGTGGTGGGTGCGCCGGTGACGGATGCCAAGTACTTCGGTACCGGCTTTGGCATCGCGGTCGCCAAGGGCAATCAGGAGCTGCTGACCCAGCTGAACAAGGGGCTGGCCGAGATCAAGGCCAACGGCACCTATCAGAAAATCTTCGACAAATACTTCGCGCAGTAAGCCATGTTGAGCCTGTTGTTGGATGCAGCCTGGATGACCCTCGGGCTGGCCTTGGCATCACTGGTCGGGGGCATGGTATTGGCACTGGCGTTCAGTGCCGCCGAGCTCAGCAAGAAGCGTGCGCTGGTGTGGCCGGTGGCCACCCTGACCACGCTGATCCGTGGCCTGCCCGAGTTGCTGGTGGTGCTGTTCATCTACTTCGGCTCGACCCAGGTGCTGTTCCTCATCACTGGCGAGTATGTGGAGTTCAGCCCGTTCGCCTGTGGCGTGCTGGCGCTCTCCCTGCTGTTCGCCAGCTATGCGACCCAGACCCTGCGGGCGGCGCTCAATGCAGTGCCTTCAGGTCAACGGTTGGCGGCGCTGGCGTTGGGTTTGAGCAAGAGCCACATCTTCTTTCGCATCGTGTTGCCGCAGGCGTGGCGCCATGCCCTGCCGGGCCTCGGCAACCAGTGGCTGGTGTTGCTGAAAGATACCGCGCTGGTGTCGCTTATCGGGGTCAACGAGATGATGCGTCAGGCCCAGATGGCCTCGGCCAGTACCTATCAGCCCTTCACCTGGTATGCCGCTGCGGCTCTCATCTATCTCGCTATCAGTCTGGTGAGTGAATATGGCCTCGGGCTGGCTGCCCGCTACACCCGCCGCTACGGAGGCTAACTGATGCAAGAGTATCTCGTTACGTTGCTGGGCGGTCTTGTCACCACGCTGGAGCTGACCCTGTTCAGCCTGCTGCTGGGGATTGTGCTGGCGGCCCTGATGACCTGGGTGCTGGAGCTGCGCCTGCCGGTGGCGACCCAGCTGGTGCAGCTGTGGGTGCTGCTCTTTACCGGTACGCCGCTGCTCATTCAGATCTTCCTGATTTACTACGGACCGGGCCAGTTCGAGTGGCTGAAAGCCAGCCCGCTTTGGCCGCTGCTCAAGCAGCCCTGGTTCTGCGCCGTGCTGGCGCTGGGCCTCAACACGGCGGCCTATTCCACCCGGTTGTTCAAGGGGGCGCTCGATGCCATCCCGGCTGGTGAGGTGGAGGCGTGTCGTGCGCTTGGTTTTAACGGCCGCCAGACCTTGTGGATGAAGGTTCGCCACGCCGCCCGTCATCTGGTGCCTGCCTACTCCAACGAGGTGATCCTGGTGCTCAAGGGGAGCTCCCTCGCCAGTACCATCACCATCATGGACATCATGGGGCTGGCGCAGGGGTTGAACGCTCAGACCTACGATACCCTGGCGGTGTTCGGGGTGGCTGGCGGGCTTTATCTGGCGATGAACGGATTGTTAACAATTGGTTTTCGCTGGTGTGAAAAACGGGCGCTGGCATTCCAATCATGAGACCTTCAAATCTACCTCTTTATGGTAAGGGGAAGTGCAGAAAAACTGTGCTTCTCCTCCAACTTTTTGTATTTCCCTCCAATTTTTGCTCCCGCGTGTTTCGTGGCTCACAGAACCCGTGACTGCAACTGTTATCAGATTGTTTTTTATGGGGGGATCCATTAAGGTTGGGCGCACAACAACAAACAACCTTAAACCTACGCTTAAACATGGAGTTGATCATGAAAGTTGCCGTTCTGGGTGCCGCTGGTGGCATCGGTCAAGCCCTCGCTCTGCTGTTGAAAAACCGTCTGCCGGCTGGCTCCGAGCTGAGCCTGTATGACATCGCCCCGGTTACCCCGGGTGTGGCCGTTGACCTCAGTCATATTCCTACCGACGTCGCCATCAAGGGCTTCTGCGGTGAAGATCCGACTCCTGCGCTGGTTGGGGCCGATGTGGTGCTGATCTCCGCCGGTGTGGCACGCAAGCCGGGGATGGATCGCTCCGACCTGTTCAATATCAACGCCGGTATCGTCAAGAATCTGGTCGAGAAGTGCGCGGCCACTTGCCCGAAAGCACTGATCGGCATCATCACCAACCCGGTCAACACCACCGTTGCCATCGCCGCCGAAGTGCTGAAGAAAGCCGGTGTCTATGACAAGCGTCGCCTGTTCGGTGTCACCACCCTGGACGTGATCCGCGCCGAGACCTTCGTGGCCGCTGCCAAAGGGTTGAACATCGACAAGGTACGCGTCAACGTGATCGGTGGTCACAGTGGCGTCACCATCCTGCCGCTGCTCTCCCAGATTGAAGGCGCTTCCTTCACCGCTGAAGAAGTGGCAGCCATGACCAAGCGCATCCAGAATGCCGGTACCGAAGTGGTGGAAGCCAAAGCCGGTGGCGGTTCTGCGACCCTCTCCATGGGTCAGGCGGCTTGCCGTTTCGGTCTCTCCCTCATCAAGGGTCTGCAGGGCGAAGCCAACGTTGTTGAGTGCGCCTACGTTGAAGGCAACGGCGAGCACGCCACCTTCTTCGCACAGCCGGTACTGCTGGGCAAGAATGGCGTCGAAACCGTACTGGATTACGGCAAGCTGAGCGCGTTCGAGCAGGAAGCGATGGAAGGCATGCTGGCTACCCTGAAAGCCGATATCCAGCTGGGTGTCGATTTCGTCAAGTAAGCGGGTCAACCGTGCCAACAAGGGAGCTTCGGCTCCCTTTTGTATTGATGAGATCCGCCCGGCAGGCTAAGGGGATGGGGCTTGGTGCCGATAACAGAGTGCAGCAGGAGATCCTTATGATGAAACCCCTTACCCTTCTCATTCTTGTCGGTACATTCACCGCGCCCCTCTATGGTGCCGAGGCGGTATCGGCTGCCGTATCGAGCGATGTGCCTGCAGCAAGTGCATCGGCACCGACAGCAAGCAGTGCTGCGGTGTCAACGGCCCCTGTCTCTGCTGCTACGCCAGCGCCCTCTGAGGCAGTCCCCGTCTTGCTCCCGGCCGAGCCGGTCACCCCCGTTGCCAGCAGTGGCGAGGGGGCCGCGCCGCTGCCAAAACCGGTGGAACCTGCTGCTGTGGTGGCGCCTCCCGCACCTCTGGCCGCTGGCGAGTTGCAGGCGGTGCCACTCTATCGTCAGGACGAGTTGCTCAACTGGATTGAGCAGGGGCGTCACCTCACTCAGGTGAAGCAGGATCGCTGTCAGCTGACTCAGGATATCGAAGCGCGCGCCTCGGTGATGAAGATCCCGGCCTATCAATTCCTCTGGGGGGATATGCTGGCGTGGGGTGTCTGTACCAAATCCAATGCCGAACTCGGGGTGCAATATATGTGGGAGGCGGCCAATCAGGGGTTGGCGCCAGCGCTGGAGCAGCTGGGGCGCTACTACTGGAAAGGAACTTTGGTGCAGAAGGATTTGGTGCGAGCCGAAACTCTGATGCGCGAGGCGGCCAGCCTCGGTTTTCTGCGGGCTCGCATCGAGTGGGTCGAGATGCTGTTGCAGGGGATGGGCAGTCCGCTTGATTATGAGGACGCCTATCGCTGGCTCCATGGCTCCGTCATAGGTGACAAGGCGCTGCACCAGAAGGCGGCGAGTCTGCTCAGCCGTCTTGGCAACCGGATGCCGGCCAACGTGGTGGCCCGCGCCAAGGCGATGCACTGATCCAAAAAAATGACCCACAGATCTGCACCTGTGGGTCCGGTTCCAGCCGCCGTGCCATGACAAGCCGGAACCTCCCTCTGTTATATGGCTGCCTGCGCCTTAGAGATCTTGGTGGGGGCCAAAAACTTCGTAATGGAGCTGCCCGGCTGACACCCCAGCCGCCAGCAGCTGCCGCTTGATCTCTTGCATGAAGCCGACAGGGCCACAGAAGTAGTAGTGGGCCTGCGGCGTGATGCGCTCTTTCACGGCAGTCAGATCCATGGTGCCGGCCAGGTCATAATCTTCACCCTGTACATCGCTGGCCTCCGGCTCCCGATACCAGACCCGGCTCAGCAAGTTGGGATGCTGGCGGGATTTTTGCTGAATATCCTCCCGGAAGGCGTGTACAGCGCCCTGTTCGCAGGCGTGCAGCCAGGTGATCTCGGCCTGATGAGCACTTTCCAGCAGCTGGTTGAGCATGCTCATCATCGGCGTCACGCCGACACCGGCTGAGAGCAGTACCACCGGGGTCTGGCTGTCGGCTTTCAGGTAGAAATCGCCGGTAGGAGGCATCACCTCGATCTTGTCACCCGCCTGCAGGTGATCGTGCAGCAGGTTGGAGACCTGACCCTGCGGCTCACGCTTGACGCTGATGCGGTAATCCTGCCCGTTGGGGGCATCGGAGAGGGAGTACTGGCGGATCTCCTGATATTCCAGCTCGGGGTGAACCAGCTTGATGCTGAGGTATTGGCCCGGTTTGAAGGTCAGTACCGGCTTGCCATCTTCCGGTGCCAGCAGGAAGGAGGTGATGAGGTCGCTCTCGGCTCGCTTCTCCTTGATGATGAAGGTGCGGGTACCTTGCCAGCCGCCATCCTGACTTGCCTTCTCCTGATAGATCTCCCGCTCGCGGCCGATGAAGATGTCTGCCAGCACGCCATACGCCTTGCCCCATGCCTCCAGCACCTCGTCGGTGACCGCACTTCCGCCCAATTCTTTGAGCGTGGCCAAGAGATGACTACCTACAATGTGATATTGTTCTGGCTGGATCAGGAATCCGGTATGTTTGTGCGCAATCCGCTCGACCGCACCGGCGAGCGCTCCCAGATTGTCGATATTCTTTGCATACGCGGCGACTGCATTGAACAGGGCCAGCGGCTGGCCGCCACTGCGTTGGTGGGCCAGGTTGAAGATATCTTTCAGCTCCGGGTTATGGCTGAACATCCGTTGGTAGAAGTGCTGGGTGAGGGCAGGACCTGCCGATTCGAGCAGCGGAATGGTGCTTTTGATGACGGCAACGGTGGTTTGATCTAGCATAGGGGCCTCGTTCTAATTGAACATATAAAATGTCATTTAATAAGTGGCATCCTAGATGTTTATTTGATTTGAATCAATACTCCACTTTTCGCATCGCGCTAATCAGGTTTTATGAGACTAACCAGTTATACAGATTTCGGATTGAGAGCCCTGCTCTATCTTGCCACCCTGCCGGAAGGGGAGTTGTCGAGCGTTGCCAAGGTATCAGCCCTGTATGGTGTTTCCCGCAACCACATGGTGAAGGTGGTCAATCAGCTGGTGAAGCTGGGCTATCTGCAATCCCAGCGGGGCAAGAATGGCGGTATTCGCATGGCTTGCGATCCCGCTACCATCAATATCGGGCAGGTGATAAGGGCGCTGGAAGGCAATCTGGACGGCATTGACTGCGGCTCGCCCGCTTGCCACATCGTCTCTGTCTGTCTGCTCAAGAGTGCGCTGAAAGAGGCGATGGATGCGTTTCTGGCGGTGATGGACAGCTATACGCTGCAAGACCTGCTGGCCAACCGTGACGAGCTGCAACGGGTCTTCGGCGAGTTGATCCCGACGCTGGTGCTGGAGCCGGATGATGAAGATGAGCAATGACTATGAGCAATAGAAAAGGGCTGCCACTGGCAGCCCTTTTTCAATCTTGCGAATCCGATTCCGCCCGGTACGATGCCGGCATAATCCGCGCCATCTTGACCATGTTGTTCTCCACATCGAGGATCTCGATAGGATAACCGGCCAGCCGGATCCCGATGTTGGGCTGGGGGATCTCCTCCAGATATTCGAGGATCAGGCCGTTGAGGGTACGCGGGCCATCGATGGGCAGATGCCAGTTCATCTCCTTGTTCAGCTCACGAATATTGGCTGAGCCTTCGACCAGATAAGAACCATCTGACTGGGGATGGATCTCGTCGCTCGGCGCTGGCGTCATGGAGGTGGTAAAGTCGCCCACGATCTCTTCCAGAATGTCGTCCAGAGTGATTAGCCCCTGAATATCGCCGTATTCGTCGACGATCAGGCCAATTCGCTCCTTGTTGCGTTGGAATTTGGCCAGTTGCACGTTGAGCGGCGTTCCTTCCGGAATGAAGTAGATCTCGTCCACTTCCCGCAACAGGCTCGATTTGTTGAACTGATCCCTGGCTACCAGTCGCAGGGCATCGCGCGCGTGCAAAAAGCCGACAACGTCGTCGATATTGTCGCGATAGAGCAGAATCTTGGTGTGAGCGCAGTGGGCCAGCTGGCGCTGGATGCTCTTCCAGTCATCGTTGATGTCGATGGCGTAGATATCGCTGCGTGGCACCATGATGTCCTCGACCAGCATCTTGTCGAGATCCAGAATGCTCAACAGCATCTCCTGATGACGCTGGGGGATCAGGTTACCCGCCTCATTGACTATGGTGCGCAGCTCCTCGGTGTTGAGGGAGTCATCCTTGTTGGGATTGATCTTCAGCATCTTGAGCAGGCCGCTGGTGATGCCGTTGATCAGCCAGACCAGCGGTGAGAGCGGCACCATCAGCCCCTTGAGGATCCAGGAGGCGGGATAGGCGATCTTCTCCGGAAACATGGCGGCCAGGGTCTTGGGGGTCACTTCACCGAATACCAGTACCACCAAGGTCAGCCCGAAGGTGGCGATGGCGACCCCGAGATCACCAAACAGCCGGATACAGACGATGGTGGCGATGGCGGAGGCGAGGATATTGACCAGATTATTGCCGATCAGGATCAGTCCCAGCAGGCGATCGGGGCGGGCGAGCAGTTGCTCGACGCGACGTGCGGCTTTGTGTTTGGTCTGTGCCAGATGCCGAAGTTTGTAGCGGTTGATGGACATCAGGCCGGTTTCGGCACTGGAGAAAAAGGCGGAAAGAAGGATCAAGATAACGAGAACAATCAGTAATGTACTCGTTGAGATGCTGTCCAAAAAGGGCTCCTGTTGGATGGTATGGCTAAAAGAGTATAGGTGTCAGCTCAACAGCACTTCTTTGACGAAGCGACTGCCAAAATAGGCAAGAGTCAGGATGAAGCTGCCGATCAGACTGAGAGTGATGACTTTACGGCCGCGCCAACCATAGGTGTGATGGCCCCACAACAGCAGCACATAGACACACCAGGCCAGAATGGAGAGTACCGCCTTGTGTGATTTGCCCTGGGCGAACATGTCTTCGAGGAAGAACAGGCCGGAGGCAATGGAGAGTGTCAGCAGGAACAGACCCGCCGAGATGAGCTGGAACAGCCGCTTCTCCACCGTCATCAGTGGCGGCATGGCTGGCAGGTTGCTGATTTTTCGAGATTTAAGCTGCTTGTCCAGACAGGCAAGCTGCAACGCAAACAGGCAGGCGATCATCAATACCGCATAGGCCATCAGGGCTAGGCCGATGTGCAGCAACAGCTGGGGATGGGCCTCCAGATGGGTGATGTAGCGACCCGGGATCAAGGCGCTGGCAGCCAGCAACAGGGCCGAGAAGCTATAGACTACCGGCAGCAGGATCCAGCCGTTGAAGCGACGGGTGACGCAGGTCATGAAGCAACTGATGATCAGGCTCACCAGCGAGGCGACGTTGAGCATGCTCAGGTTTTGACCGGAATGGGTCACCATTACTTCGCTGGCAACAGATGCACCATGGGCTACCAGTGCCAGTCCCACGCAAGCGAACAGGGGGGTGTACCCGACTTGTTTGGCATTGAGCAGCAGGTGCAGTGAGGCGATGATGGCCAGCAGATAAAACGCCAGGGCCAGAACAGAGATCACGATCATAACCAGGTCGTTGTTACACAAGCATTTAGGGATATAAGAGGAGCAGTATACCTTGCACAAGATGTGCTCGCCAGTTGTGCAATGGCCGATCCGCCCATATATAGGGACGAAGCATAGATGAGCGACGGTGCGGTGAATAATCGTCCTCGCGGCTGCTCTGGGTTATAATGCCCCCTATTTATTACGCCAAGAACCGGAATGCGTCATGTTTGAGAATTTGACTGAAAGACTCTCGCGCACCTTGCGCAATGTCAGTGGCCGTGGTCGGCTGACCGAAGAGAACATCAAAGAGACCCTGCGCGAAGTCCGCATGGCGCTGCTTGAGGCGGACGTCGCCCTGCCGGTCGTGCGTGATTTCGTGGCGCGCGTCAAGGAGCGTGCCGTCGGGCAGGAAGTGGCCAAATCCCTGAGCCCGGGTCAGGCATTCATCAAGATAGTGCACGGCGAGCTGGTCACCGTGATGGGGGAGGCCAATGAACAGCTCAATCTGGCTGCCCAGCCGCCCGCCATTATCCTGATGGCCGGTTTGCAGGGGGCCGGTAAGACCACCACGGTCGGCAAACTGGCCAAACTGCTCAAAGAGCGCAACAAGAAGAAGGTGTTGGTGGTCAGTGCCGACGTCTATCGCCCTGCGGCGATCAAACAGCTGGAGACCCTGGCGGGTGACATCGGCGTCGACTTCTTCCCGAGCGATGCAAGCCAGAAGCCGGTTGCCATCGCGACTGCCGCTATCGATCAGGCGCGCAAGAAATTCTATGACGTGGTGATCGTCGATACCGCCGGCCGTCTGCATGTTGATAGCGAAATGATGGCCGAGATCCAGGATCTGCATGCCACCATCAAGCCGGTCGAGACCCTGTTCGTGGTGGATGCCATGACCGGTCAGGATGCCGCCAACACCGCCAAGGCGTTCAACGAAGCGCTGCCGCTCACCGGTGTCATCCTTACCAAGGCGGACGGCGATGCCCGCGGTGGTGCCGCCCTGTCGGTGCGCCACATCACCGGTAAACCGGTCAAGTTCATCGGTATGGGCGAGAAGACCGATGCGCTGGAGCCGTTCCACCCTGATCGCCTCGCCTCTCGCATTCTCGGCATGGGCGATGTGCTCTCTCTGATCGAAGAGGTGGAGCGTAACGTCGATAAAGAGAAAGCGGCCAAGCTGGCCAGCAAGGTCAAGAGCGGTAAAGGCTTCGATCTCGAGGACTTCCGCGAGCAGTTGGCCCAGATGCGCAACATGGGCGGCATGATGGGCATGCTCGACAAGCTGCCGGGCATGTCCGGCCTGCCGGACAACATCAAGGATCAGATGGATGACAAACTCACCGTGCGGATGGAGGCCATCATCAGCTCCATGACGCCGAAAGAGCGTGCCCATCCCGACCTCATCAAGGGCTCTCGCAAGCGTCGCATCGCTGCAGGTTCCGGCATGCAGGTGCAGGACGTGAACAAGCTGCTCAAGCAGTTCACCGAGATGCAGCGTATGATGAAGAAGATGTCCGGCAAGGGCGGCATGCGCAAAATGATGAGCCAGATGAAGAACATGCTGCCACCGGGATTTGGTGGCGGTCGCGGTCCGTTCTGATTATCCGGAGTTAGGTATTGAGCGAGGGTCTGCGAGTTGCAGGCCCTTTTCATTGCAGCCCTGCGCAAAAAATGGCTGGCTTGGTTGCAATTATTACGAATCCAAGTAGAATTATGCGGCTTATTTTAAGCTAGGGTCCGCGTGTTTGCGGGCCTTGTTCATTAGATGTTAATGAGGACGATATGGTAACCATTCGTTTACAACGTGGTGGCGCGAAAAAGCGTCCGTTCTACCAGGTAGTAGTTGCTGACAGCCGTAACGCCCGCGACGGTCGTTTCATCGAGCGCGTTGGTTTCTTCAACCCGGTTGCTTCTGGTCAGGCTGAAAAGCTGAACCTGGACCTGGCTCGTATCGAGCATTGGGTTGCTACTGGTGCCGCTGTTTCTGAGCGCGTTGCCAAGCTGATCAAAGACGCTGCCAAAGCTGCTTAATCAGCCAAACGGTAAGGAGTTAAGGTGGAAAAACCTGTAGTTCTGGGCACCCTGGGGACCGTTTACGGCATCAAGGGCTGGCTTAAAGTGAACTCCTTCACCGATGTTGCCGAAGCGATTTTCGATTACAACCCCTGGCTGATTAATCAGAACGGGGCGTGGCGTGAAATTCGGGTTTCATCCTGGAAACGTCACAACAAGGGTCTGATCTGCAAACTCGATGGTATCGATGTGCGCGAAGATGCCCTGGCATTGACCAATGTCGAGATTGGCGTACCCGCCGATCTGTTGCCTGCGTTGCCTGAAGGTGAGTTCTACTGGCGTGACCTGATTGGTTGCTCCGTGGTGACCACCAAGGGATACGACCTGGGCAAGGTGACCGAATTGATGGAAACCGGCTCCAACGATGTGTTGGTGGTTGAGGCCAATGTAAAAGATGCCTTTGGTGCAAAGGAGCGGTTGATTCCGTTCCTGGAAGAGCAGGTGATCAAGAACATTGATCTGACTGCTCGAACAATCGAAGTTGATTGGGATCCTGGTTTCTAGTTTCCCGCGCTAACACGGGTGCCGGAGGTTTCTTATGTGGATTGGGGTGATTAGCCTCTTCCCTGAAATGTTCCGAGCCATTACCGAGCACGGGGTAACGGGTCGGGCCGTCAAGAGTGGCCTGCTGCAGATTGAGTGCTGGAACCCCCGGGACTTTACCCACGACAAACACCGTACGGTCGATGATCGTCCTTATGGTGGTGGGCCCGGCATGTTAATGATGGTTCAGCCGCTGCGTGACGCGATTCATGCAGCCAAGCAAGCGGCGGGAGACGGGGCGAAAGTCATCTATCTCTCCCCTCAGGGACGCAAGCTGACTCAAGCTGGCGTAACCGAGTTGGCGACGAATCAGAAACTGATTCTGGTAGCCGGTCGATACGAAGGTATCGATGAACGCGTGATACAAACCGAAGTCGACGAAGAGTGGTCTATCGGGGATTACGTGTTAAGTGGTGGCGAGTTGCCTGCCATGACCCTGATCGATGCGGTTTCGCGTCTGGTTCCAGGAGTCTTGGGTGATCAGGCCAGTGCTGAGCAGGACTCCTTTACGGATGGCTTGCTGGATCATCCCCACTACACTCGGCCGGAGGTGTTGGATGGATTGGCGGTGCCCGAGGCGCTGACAAGCGGCAATCACGAAGTGATTCGGCGCTGGCGTCTCAAGCAATCTCTCGGACGAACCTGGCAAAGAAGGCCGGAACTTATTAACAACCTAGCTCTGACTGACGAGCAAGAATCACTTCTTGCCGAGTATGTCCGCGAAGTGCGTGACAGCGTTAAGTAGAGTTTTCAGTTTATCCTAGGTAAGGAAAGACAATGAGCAAGATTATTCAGCAGCTTGAACAAGAGCAAATGCGTACCGACATCCCGGCTTTTGCCCAGGGCGACACCGTACGTGTTCAAGTTCGTGTTAAAGAAGGTGGTAAAGAGCGTCTGCAGGCTTTCGAAGGCATCGTTATTGCCAAGCGTAACCGCGGTCTGCACTCTGCTTTCACCGTTCGCAAGATCTCCAACGGCGAAGGTGTTGAGCGTGTATTCCAGACTCACTCTCCGCTGATCCACAGTGTAGAACTGAAGCGTCGTGGTGATGTTCGCCGTGCCAAACTGTACTACCTGCGCAACCTGTCCGGTAAAGCTGCTCGTATCAAAGAGAAGCTCAACTAATTCGATTCGAATTGGTGTCGGTATGTCGGCTAAAAGCTCGACAGGTAGTGAAAAGGCTCGCCAATGGCGAGCCTTTTTTGTATCCGGAATTCGGTCACTGCTTACTGGCTGACTCGTACCACCGAGTTGTCGCGGCCGTAGGGGCTGGGTACGTAGGCATCGGCTTGCCAGTCATTCTCGTAGAGGGTCTCTCCCTCAGGAGTGATGAACTGGTAGCAATACTCGAAACTCTCCGGCCCGTCGGTCGGCAGATTGAGGGTGGCCTTGAACTCACCGCTCTTCATGCGTTTCAGCTCGACCGGTTGCCACTGGGTGAACTCGCCGATCAGCATCACCTGTTCTGCCCCTGCTGCGGCCTCCTTCTCTACGGCGAAGGTCACCTTGACCTCGGGTTTGGACTTGAGAAACTGCTTGGTAAGTGGCATGACGCCTCCTTGTCTGTGAGTTAAAAATGGATCCTGTCTATTTTTATACCACCATATGACAAAGATGTTGATAAGGCAGATCAAGTCGGCAAGGCAAAATAGCGTTGCAGCAGACTGTGGGTGAAGTCGATCTTGAGATAAAAGCCGCGGGGCAGGGTCATGATGGGTTGACCATCGCGGCCGATGGCGCGAGTCAGCGCTTTGTTGTTGGCTGCCTTGGGGCGCAGTTGCATCACCTGGCCGTGGCGCGCGCTGATCTGCTCCACCTCTCCCAGCACTATCATATCCATCAGCTCCTCCCAGTCCTGACGCAGCAGCCGATCTTCCTCTTCATTCGGGCTCCACATCAGCGGCATGCCGACCCGTCGCTCGCCAACCGGGATCTCCCGACTGCCTTCCACCGGGATCCAGAGCACCCGGGAGAGCTTGTTGCGCACGTTTGACTCCTCCCAGCGCTGGCCGCTGACGCCGATTAGCGGGGCGACGCAGACGAAGGTGGTTTCCAGCGGTTTGCCTTGAGGATCCACGGGGATCGTCTTGAGTTCGATCCCCAGCTCTGGGAAGTCTTGTTCCGGCTTGCTCCCTGCGCTGGCTCCCAGTTGCAGCTCGATCAACTGACCGACCCACCCCTTGTCACGGCGCAGATCTTTGGGCACCACGACGCCGGCCTCGGCGGCTATCTGCGCCAGGGTGAAGCCGGCCATGGCATTGGCGCGGCTTAATAACTCCTGCTCGGATTGGGGATTGCTTGGCATAGTTGGTTCCATCTTGCTCGCCATATTCTAACAGGGGAGGATCCCGAGAAGGATCGTTGTTTTTATAACCGATCCTGAGTGGATAAGATCAAACATGGATAAGTTGAGTGTTATGTGTGCATCATCATGATTTTAAAGGTTTTTGTATGTTTTATCGAGCACGGTTCCTAGCGGTGCTTGAGCTTGAAATAGTTGTCCAAGGGTTTGCTCGCGATGTTACACACAGTTATCCACAGAAATCTTGGATAAGTGGATGAAAGTGGAAGGTATGGCCGATATGTTACAAAAAATTGTGAATCCTCCCCCATTTTTGCCGAGCAAGCAGGGTAGATAATGTGCCGTGCTTGTGGATAATCTGTCCTGGGTGGATCTTTGACCAGTTGAACTTGTTCACAATCAGTCTCAGGGAGCACGCTACCGGAAGAGCATGGATCCAGATCCAGTATTATGCATTTAACTTATTGTATATAAAGTGATTTTTATATTGTGTGTCGTGTGGTGACATGAATGTCTTCTTTTCACTACTATTGAAAAAGTACTGTATATACCCGTTTGCTAACAGCTTTATGCACAGCCTGGGTGGGCAACTTGGAGGCGCGGATCCTTGGATTTGTTTATAAGTATGTTTGAAATCGAAAGTTATTCATGAAACAGGGGATTCACTCCTTGTTTGCTGCCACGGAGTGAATGTGGAACAATCTCCTTATAGATTCAGCCTTTATAAGGTGATCACGTGATTGATGGCGACGGATTTCGTCCCAATGTCGGTATCGTGATCTGTAACCGTGAAGGACAAGTGTTGTGGGCTAAACGCTATGGGCAGCACTCCTGGCAGTTTCCGCAGGGGGGGGTTGATGATGGTGAAACGCCAGAGCAGGCCATGTATCGAGAGCTGTATGAGGAGATTGGCCTCAAGCCCGAAGATGTGACCATCATGGCCACCAGTCGTAACTGGCTAAAGTACCGTTTACCCAAACGTCTTGTCCGCTGGGACAGTTCACCGGTCTGTATTGGCCAAAAACAAAAATGGTTCTTGTTACAGCTGAATTCGGGCAAGGAGTCGCGGATCCAGTTCGGCTGTCATGGCCATCCCGAATTTGACGACTGGCGTTGGGTCAGCTTCTGGTACCCGGTGCGTCAGGTCGTTTCGTTCAAGCGGGAGGTTTACCGCCGGGTCATGAAAGAGTTTGCCCCGCTGGCGATGCCGGTGCCGGCAGTGCAGGTCAACAAGAAGGATGGGCGGCGCAATCGCGCCCGTTAAGGAGCACAGATTAGTTGTTAACGGAACTGAGACGTATCGTCGAGAGCATGGCCGAGGCCAATACCCTCGAGCAGGCCTTGCAAGCATTGGTGAGCCAGACCCGGCACGCCATGGCAGTGGACTGCTGCTCCGTCTATGTCTCGGAACCCGAGGTGCGCCGCTATCGCCTGGCGGCTACTGACGGCTTGGCCCCGTCCGCAGTCGGCAAGGTGACCCTGCCTTACGAGCAGGGCATCGTCGGTCTGGTGGGTCAGCGGGAAGAGCTGATCAACCTGGCTGATGCCCCCGCGCATCCCAGTTTCAAATTCCTGCCCGATGTGGCCGAAGAGGCGTTCCGCTCTTTCCTCGGCGCTCCCATCATGCATCAGCGTCAGGTGGTCGGCATTCTGGTGGTGCAGCAGAAGGAGAGCCGCCGCTTCGATGAGGGGGAAGAGTCCTTCATGGTCACCCTGGCGGCCCAGCTGGCGGCGCGGATCGCCCAGGCGCAGGCCAAGGGGTGGTTGCAGAAGACCGACTGGAGCAAGCCGCTGCGCGGTATTGCCGGTGCCAGCGGCATCGCCATGGCCAAGGCCTGGGTGTGGCGGCCCCGCAAGGCGCTCTCGTCCATTACCCCGCGCAAGGATGAAGACCATGCCAGCCAGCTGGCGCGGCTGGAGCTGGCGGTTGAGGAGGTGCGCCACGATCTGGAGAGTCTGGCGCTGCGTTTTCGCGAGAGCTACAGCCAGGATTCGGTGGCGATTTTCGATATCTACCTCCATCTGCTGAACGATCCCGGCTATATCAAGCCCATTCGCAACAAGGTGAGCAAGGAGCACTGGACTGCGGTATCTGCGGTCAAGCTGATCAGTGATCGCTTGATCGAGCAGTTCAAAGGGATGAAGGATCCCTACCTGCAGGAGCGCTCCACCGACGTGAAGGATATTGCCCAGCGGCTGATCAGCCGACTGGTGCAGAATGAACCGGAACATATCTCCATCGGCGAGCCGGTGGTGCTGGTTGCCGATGAAGTGACCGCCACCATTCTGGCGGAAGTGCCCCGCGAGTATCTGACCGGGGTGGTCTCACTCAAGGGGGGGACCAACTCCCACGCCGCCATTCTGGCCCGCGCCATGGGGGTCGCCGCCATCATGGGGGTCGATCTGCCCCTCGGCGACATCGGCGGTCGCATGCTGGTTGTCGATGGTTACAGCGGCGATCTCTTCATCGAACCCAATCAGGTGATTCTGACCGAGTATCGTCAGCTGCTGAGCGAAGAGCGGGCGCTCGATACCTTGGTGCGCAGTGTCGACAACTTGCCATCCGAGACGGCCGACGGCACCAAGGTCTCCCTGCTGCTCAACGCCGGTCTCAGTGCCGATACCGAGATCTCCCTCAATCAGCTGGCGGACGGGGTCGGTCTCTATCGCACCGAGATCCCCTTTATGCTGCAGGAGAGTTTTCCCTCAGAGTGGGAGCAGACAGCCCGTTATCGCGGCATTCTGGAGACCTACCGCAACCGGCCGGTCTGCATGCGGACGCTGGATGTGGGCGGCGACAAGCCGTTGCCCTATTTCCCCATCGTCGAGGAAAACCCCTTCCTTGGCTGGCGGGGGATCCGGATCACCCTGGATCACCCCGAACTGTTTCTGGTGCAGCTCAAGGCGATGCTGCGGGCCAGTGAAGGGCTGGACAATCTGGCCATCATGCTGCCGATGATCAGCAGCGTCAGCGAAATCAAAGCCTCCCGTCGTCTGCTGGATCAGGCATGGCGGGAAGTGTCGGAAGAGGCGGCGAGCCGCGATGCAGTGATCCGCTACCCCAGCCTCGGGGTGATGATCGAGGTGCCCTCAGCCCTCTTTATTTTGCCGGAGATGGCGCCGCTCATCGACTTCTGGTCTGTGGGCAGCAATGACCTTACCCAGTACCTGCTGGCGGTGGATCGCAACAATTCCCGGGTTGCCAACATCTATGATGCTTTCCATCCTGCGGTGATCCGCGCCCTGCAACAGCTGGTTGATGCTTCCCACCGCTACCAGAAGCCGGTGTCGGTCTGTGGCGAGCTGGCCGGTGATCCGGTCGGTGTACTGTTGCTGCTTGCCATGGGCTATCGCCGCTTCAGTATGAACACCCACAACATCGCCCGGATCAAGTACGTGCTGCGTCAATCCACCCTGAGCGAGTTGACCGAACTGATGGCCGATGGCCTCAAACATGACAACCCCCACGTACTGCGCGGCCTGTTTGCCCGCTATCTGGAGGAGCATGGTTTGGGCGGTTTGCTGCGAGCCGGTCATAAATCGAAACAGAGTGATTGATAATCATGCCTTGTCCCTGCTGACGAATGATCGGAAAATGCGGCTTTTATTTTGACTGGGGCCGCATATGCAGCACGATGGATATTGGGTTTTCTCGCAGATTGATCCCGTAGCATTCAGTTTGGGACCACTATCGGTACGCTGGTATGGTCTCATGTACCTGTTCGGTTTCGCGTTTGCCATGTGGCTTGCCGGCCGTCGCGCCGATGCGCCGAACAGCGGCTGGACCCGCAACGAGGTGTCGGATCTGCTGTTTTACGGCTTCCTCGGGGTGATCCTCGGTGGCCGTGTCGGTTACGTGCTGTTCTACAACTTCGATCTCTTCCTCGCGGATCCCACCTACCTGTTCAAGATCTGGACCGGCGGTATGTCGTTCCACGGTGGTCTGATCGGGGTGATCACCGCGATGATCTGGTTTGCCCACAAGACCAAGCGCCACTTCTTCACCGTGGCCGACTTTGTGGCACCGCTCATTCCGTTCGGTCTCGGCGTCGGCCGGATCGGCAACTTTCTCAACGGCGAGCTGTGGGGCCGGGTCACCGATGTACCCTGGGCCATCATCTTCCCGGAGGCCGGCCCCGAGCCGCGTCATCCCTCCCAGCTTTACCAGTTCGCACTGGAAGGGGTGGTGCTGTTCATCATCCTCAATCTCTTCTGGCGCAAGAATCCGCCGCGCGGTGCCATCTCCGGCATGTTCCTGCTGTTCTACGGCCTGTTCCGCTTCCTGGTGGAGTTTGTGCGCCAGCCGGACAGCCAGCTTGGTCTCTATTTCCAGGAGATCAGCATGGGCCAGATCCTCTCCACCCCGATGATTATCGCCGGTGCCCTGATGATCTGGGCCGCCTACAAGCGTCCGCAGTTGTTCGGTAATGCCGTGAAGGAGGCGAAATAATGCGAGCTTATCTCGACCTGATGCAGAAAATCCTCGATGAGGGCACCGTCAAGTCAGACCGTACCGGCACCGGTACTGTCTCCCTGTTCGGCCATCAGATGCGCTTCAATCTGGCGGAAGGTTTCCCGCTGGTGACCACCAAGAAGTGCCACCTGCGCTCCATCATTCACGAGCTGCTCTGGTTCCTCAATGGCGATACCAATACCGCCTATCTGAAGGAAAATGGCGTCAGCATCTGGGATGAGTGGGCCGACGAGAATGGCGATCTGGGGCCGGTTTACGGCGCGCAGTGGCGCTCTTGGTCTGCGGCCGACGGCTCTGTCATCGACCAGATCCAGAAGGCGGTGGATGACATCAAGCACAACCCGGATTCGCGCCGCATCATCGTCTCCGCCTGGAACGTGGGCGAGCTGGACAAGATGGCGCTGGCTCCCTGCCACGCCTTCTTCCAGTTCTATGTGGCGGACGGCAAGCTCTCCTGCCAGCTCTACCAGCGCAGTTGTGATGTGTTCCTCGGCCTGCCGTTCAACATCGCCAGCTACGCCCTGCTGACCCACATGATGGCCCAGCAGTGCAATCTGGAAGTGGGTGACTTTGTCTGGACTGGCGGTGATGTGCATCTCTACTCCAACCACATGGAGCAGACAGCTCTGCAGCTCTCCCGCGAGCCGCGCCCGCTGCCGACCCTGCTGATCAAGCGCAAACCTGACTCCATCTTCGACTACAAGTTCGAGGATTTCGAGATCGAGGGTTATGACCCCCATCCCGGCATCAAGGCGCCCGTCGCCATCTGATAGCAAGGCGCCTCAGGGCGCCTTTTTTATGCAGTTAAATAATTGAAAATTCATTTTATTGATTAATAAGACGGTAGCCAGAGACGAGGAAAAACCTGCTTATAGCAGGTATGTTCTATTTTGCTTTCGGTTTTTTCGTTGTATTGAGCAGCAAGAAACGATTTTCCATTGGTTGTTGCAAGGGATAGACTCAAACCAAAGCAATACGGTGGAAAATTTAACCATGAGTGACGTAATCAAAAAGTTCCTGAAGCTGGAGGCCGCCTCCGGAATTATTCTGATCATGGCTGCCATGCTGGCAATGATTTTAGCCAATACCGCGCTGGCTGGCGGGTATCAGGCGTTTCTCGACACGCCGGTGCAGGTGCGCATCGCGGCCCTCGACATCAACAAGCCGCTGCTGCTCTGGATCAACGATGGCTTTATGGCGATCTTCTTCCTGCTGGTTGGTCTGGAAGTGAAGCGTGAAATGCTGGAGGGGGCGCTCTCCTCTCGGGTGCAAGCGACTTTTCCGGCTATTGCGGCGGTGGGCGGCATGCTGGCTCCGGCCTTGATCTACGCCTTTTTCAACTATGCGGATGAAGTGGCGCGTGCTGGCTGGGCGATCCCGGCTGCGACCGACATCGCCTTTGCCCTCGGGGTGATGGCGCTGCTCGGCAAGCGGGTGCCGGTGAGCCTCAAGGTATTCCTGCTGGCGCTGGCCATCATGGATGACCTCGGCGTCATCATCATCATCGCACTCTTCTATACCCAGCAGTTGTCGCTTGAGGCGCTGGCGATCGGCCTTCTGGCTACCTTTACCCTATTCTGGATGAACCGTCGTGGCGAGGACAGGATCAGCCTCTACATGCTGGTTGGTCTGGTGCTCTGGGTTGCTGTACTCAAGTCGGGCGTTCACGCGACGTTGGCCGGTGTGGTGGTCGGATTTATGATCCCGCTCAAGGGGAAGCGTTATGAGTCGCCACTCAAGCATCTTGAGCACTCGTTACATCCCTGGAGCGCCTATCTGATCCTGCCGCTGTTTGCCTTTGCCAACGCAGGGGTATCCCTTGAGGGGATAGGTCTCTCCTCCCTGTTGAATCCGGTGCCCATGGGCATCATGCTGGGACTGTTTATCGGCAAGCCGCTCGGGGTGTTTACCATCAGCTGGCTGTCGGTCAAACTGGGTATCGCCCAGTTGCCGCCCGGGGTTAACTTCAAGCAGATTTTTGCGGTCAGCATCCTCTGTGGTATCGGATTCACCATGTCGATGTTTATCGCGTCACTGGCCTTTGAGCATGGTGGGCTGGATTACGGCAGCTACTCGCGCCTCGGGATCCTCGTTGGATCCAGCATTGCAGCGCTGGTTGGCTATCTGGCCTTGCGATTGTCACTCCCCAAGAGTGATGGGGACCAGAATGCGGAGGGTTTATGAGAAAACAGGCATGGTTACTGCTCTTCTTGGTCAGTCCTATGGGATTAGCTGGCGGGTTTGAAGAGTGTCGACAGGAGGCTGGTTCGGCCAGCTGTTCGGCCTATCTCAACGGGGTGGTAGACAGCGCCCTGCTGCTGGGGGACAAGCAGGCCAAGGCGCGCTTTGGCGAAACCTTCTCCGAGCGGGCGCTAAGCAGCCGGGCTGGCGAGATGGTCAAGCGCTCCAACAAGCGTTATTGCGCTGACCGGATGCCGGACAAGGCACGCCTCAAGGCCACTCTGATGGAGCAGCTTGGCGCGAACAAGGTTGACTCGGTCAGCGACATGTATGACATTCTGGCGGTTGAACTCAGCTGCTACCGGAGTCCGCGTCAAGCGGGAACCCCATCGGATGTCACACCTTAACTACAACCATCTCTACTATTTCTGGATGACTCAGAAGAAGGGCTCCGTTACCCAGGCAGCGGAAGCCCTTTTTTTGACCCCGCAAACCGTCACCGGTCAGATCAAGCTGCTGGAGCAGCGCCTCGGGGGCAAGCTACTCAAACGCAAGGGGCGCTCCCTTGAGGCGACCGAGCTGGGCCAGCTGGTGTTTCGCTATGCCGACAAGATGTTCAGCCTCTCCTACGAGATGCTCGATATCGTCAACTACCGCAAGGAGAGCCAGATCCTGTTCGACGTCGGCATCGCCGATGCCCTCTCCAAGCGCCTTGCCAGCCGCGTGCTGCTCTCTGTCATCCCCAATGATGGTTCCATCCATCTGCGCTGTTTCGAATCGACCCACGAACTGCTGCTGGAGCAGCTGAGCGAGCACAAGCTCGATATGATCCTCTCCGACTGTCCGGTGGACTCCAGCCAGCATGCGGGCCTGCTCTCCAAACGGTTGGGCGGCTGTGGCGTCAGCTTCTTCTGCAAGGCGCCGTTGCCTGAAAAGCCCTTTCCAGCTTGTCTGGAAGAGCGCAAGCTGCTGATCCCCGGTCGCCGTACCGCCATGGGGCGTCAGCTGACCCAGTGGTTCGAGCAGCAGGGTGTCTCCCCCAGCATTCTTGGCGAGTTTGATGATGCCGCCTTGATGAAGGCGTTTGGCTTCTTCAATCAGGGCATCTTCATGGCCCCTACCATCTACCGGGAGGAGATCCTTGAGGGGGAGGGGGTGATGTTGATCGGGGAAACTCAGGATCTGATGGAGGAGTATTACGTCATCTTCGCCGAGCGGATGATCCAGCATCCGGCGGTAAAGCGGGTCTGCGAGAGCGATTTTACCTTTCTCTTTTCCGGCCAGGAGAACTTCTCCGCCATCCAGCCAGCCACCCTGTCGTTTTAAAACAGCCCGTCACCACGTATCATCGGCGATGAGTGGTAGAGGAGAGATGTGATGCAACTTGAAGAGATGGAAGCCAATGCGAGTAAAGCGGTGGCCTTGCTCAAGGCGCTGGCCAACGAGCGGCGGCTGTTTATTCTGTGCCAGTTGCTGGAGCGCGAACTGTCAGTGGGGGAGCTCAACGAGCGACTGGGATTGAGTCAGTCGGCCTTGTCACAGCATCTGGCGCTGCTGCGGCGGGATGAGCTAGTGACGACGCGCAAAGAGGCCCAGACGGTCTACTATTCGCTGCGCAGCCATGAGGTGCGTGAAATGATTAGTTTGCTGCATCGACTTTATTGCAGCGCAGATAAATAAAAAACCGGCACTAAGGCCGGTTTTTTCAGCTTTGATCAGCAGAAGCTGATTAAGCCATAGCTTTGATCTGGGCAGACAGGCGGCTCTTGTGACGAGCAGCTTTGTTCTTGTGGATCAGGCCTTTGGTCGCCATACGATCCATGATCGGCTGAGCAACAGCGAAAGCGGCAGTCGCAGCAGCTTTGTCGCCAGAGGCGATAGCAGCAATGACTTTCTTCAGGTAGGTACGGGTCATGGAACGACGGCTGGCGTTGTGCTGACGGCGTTTTTCTGACTGAAGAGCGCGCTTCTTAGCAGATTTGATGTTAGCCAAGGTAAAACTCCTAAAACTGTCTTAGCGAGTGTATTGAAAAGGCCCGGAAATATGCCCTTCCAACCACATATTGTCAAATGATTTGTGCAAATAAACACCGCCTCCCGGTGGTGTGTCAGTAGGGAGACGGTTAAACTGTCGGCCGATTCTAGCAGCATTCTTTTCATTCTGACAGTTCCAGAGGCCTCGTCTTGAGTAAGAAATTGATCAAATCCGGTATGATAGTGTCCGGAATGACGCTGGCATCCCGCGTAATGGGCTTGGTTCGCGATGTGGTCATCGCAAATCTGCTTGGTGCAGGGGTGGCCGCCGACGTCTTCTTTTTTGCCAATCGCATTCCCAACTTTCTGCGTCGCCTGTTCGCCGAAGGTGCCTTCAACCAGGCCTTTGTTCCCGTGATGACGGAGTACAAGAAAAATGGCGACGAGGGGGAAGTGCGTGAATTGCTGGCTGCGGTGGCGGGTACGTTGGGGGGCATAGTGACTGTGGTCACCCTGCTCGGTGTGCTGGGGTCGGGTGTGCTGACCGCGCTGTTTGGCTGGGGCTGGTTCTGGGACTGGCTGCATGGCGGCCCTGCGGCCGAGAAGTTCGAGCTCGCCAGTCTGATGCTCAAAATCACCTTCCCTTACCTCTGGTTCATCACCTTTACCGCCATGGCGGGGGCTATCCTCAACACCTTCGGCCGCTTTGCGGTCTCGTCGTTTACGCCGGTGTTTCTCAACATCACAATGATTGCCGCGGCCTGGTGGATTGCACCGCTGATGGACAAACCTGAGATCTCGCTGGCGATTGGTGTCTTTTTGGGCGGTTTGGTGCAGTTTTTGTTCCAATACCCCTTTTTGCGCCAAATCAACATGCTGGTATGGCCCAAGTGGGGATGGAATCACCCTGGGGTAGTGAAGATCCGCACACTGATGATCCCGGCCCTGTTCGGGGTCTCGGTCAGCCAGATCAACCTGCTGGTCAACACCATGCTGGCTTCCTTCCTGGCGACTGGTGCCATCAGCTATCTCTACTACTCGGATCGCCTGCTGGAGTTCCCCCTCGGGCTGTTTGCGGTGGCCATCAGTACCGTGATCCTGCCAGCGCTGGCCAAGAAGCATGTGGATGCCGATCCGGCGGACTTCTCCCGCACTATGGATTGGGGGGTGCGGATGGTGATGCTGCTCGGCCTGCCCGCCATGATAGGCATTGCGGTCATGCGCGAGCCCATTTTGCGAGTGCTGTTCATGCGCGGCGAATTTGGCCTGCATGAAGTGAGCATGTCGAGCGCCAGCCTGCTGGCCTCCACTACCGGTCTGCTCTCCCTGATGCTGATCAAGGTGCTGGCCCCCGGTTATTACGCCCGTCAGGATACCAAGACGCCGGTGCGGATCGGGGTGATGTCGATGATTGCCAACATGGTCTGCAACCTCATCTTCATCTACCCGCTCGGTTACGTGGGGCTGGCGCTCTCGACCGCCTGCTCGGGCACTCTGAATGCGGCCTTGCTGTTCAAGGGGTTGTACCAGCAGAGCGTCTATCGTCCCTCCCGCCATACTGGCGTGTTCTGCCTCAAGCTGCTGGTCGCCAGCGTGCTGATGGGCTGTGTGCTCGCCTATCTGTCGCCGGATTTGGCCCAGTGGGGGGCGTGGAGCATGGGCAAGGCCAGTTTGCAGCTGACCATGCTGCTGTCGCTGGGGGCTGCGGTCTATGCCGTGGTGTTGCTGCTGCTGGGCATTCGGCCGCGTCACCTTAAATCGGGGCAGCAGTAGCCGTGATCCTGCGGCGCCATGGGGATAGTGCCTCATGGCGCCGCAGGGGGCGTGATTGGGCCCGGATAGTTGAAATCAGGCTATGAGGGCTGACCCTGCCTGCTGCCTGATATATAATCCGCCGATTTCCATGGCAGCAACGCACAAGGCACTGATGGAGCTTATTCGCGGCATTCACAATCTCAAGCCCCGTCACCGGGGATGTGTATTAACCATTGGCAACTTTGATGGGGTTCATCAGGGTCACCATGCGGTATTGGCACGTCTCAAGGAGAAAGCGGCCCAGCTGGGATTGCCCGCCTGCGTCATGCTGTTTGAGCCGCAGCCGCTGGAACTGTTTGCCGGCACGGCAGCGCCCGCCCGGCTGAGCCGGTTGCGGGAAAAGTACGAAGCGCTGCAGGGGCTGCATATCGATCGCATGCTCTGCGTGCGCTTCAGCCACCGTTTTGCCGAGCAGGCGGCCTCGACCTTCATCGAGCAGTTGCTGGTGGAGAAGCTCGGGGTGCGCTATCTGGTGGTCGGCGATGATTTTCGCTTCGGCAAGGGGCGGGAAGGGGATTTCCACCTGCTGGAGGAGGCGGGCCATCGCTTCGGCTTCGAGGTGATCAGCACCCAGAGCTTCCAGCTCGAACGGCAGCGGGTCAGCAGCACCCTGGTGCGTGAAGCCCTTAAGGCGGGCCGGATGGCGGAGGTGGAGCTGATGCTTGGCCGCCCCTACACCATCAGCGGCCGGGTGGCCCACGGCGACAAGCTAGGGCGCACCATAGGTTTTCCCACCGCCAATCTGGCCCTCAAGCGTCAGGTGATCCCGGTCGGTGGCGTGTTTGCGGTGGAAGTGATATGTTCCGGCAAGACCTTCCCCGGTGTAGCCAATGTGGGTGTTCGGCCGACCTTGAGCGGTACACAAGCCAGATTGGAAGTACATCTATTTGATTTTTCTGGTGATCTATATGGTCAGCAGGTCAAGGTGCTGCTTCGCCACAAGCTGCGCGAAGAGCAGAAGTTTGCCTCTTTCACTGCCTTGAAAGAGCAGATCGAACGAGATGCCCTGGCGGCCCGAGCCTGGTTCGGGCTGCCACAATTCAATTTACCCAGCACTCTTTTAGAAAAGAAGGGAACCCAGGACTGATGAGCGACTATAAACACACCCTGAATCTTCCGGAAACCGAGTTTCCGATGCGTGGCGATCTGGCCAAGCGCGAACCCAACATGCTGAAACGTTGGTACGATCAGGATCTCTACGGCGCTATTCGCCGCGCCAAAGCGGGCAAGCCTTCTTTCATTCTGCACGATGGCCCCCCCTATGCGAACGGCAACATTCACATCGGTCACTCGGTCAACAAGATCCTCAAAGACATCATCATCAAGTCCAAGGGCCTCTCCGGTTTCGATTCCCCCTATGTGCCGGGTTGGGATTGCCACGGTCTGCCTATCGAACTGAAAGTGGAAGGCATGGTCGGCAAGCCGGGCGAGAAGGTTTCCGCTGCCGAATTCCGCGCCGAGTGCCGCAAATACGCCAAGACCCAGATCGAAGCGCAGAAGACCGACTTCATCCGTCTGGGTGTGCTGGGCGACTGGGAACATCCCTACCTGACCATGGATTTTGGCACCGAAGCCAACATCATCCGCTCCATGGCCAAGATCGTTGAAAACGGCCACCTGCACAAAGGTTCCAAACCGGTGCACTGGTGTACCGATTGCGGCTCCGCGCTGGCTGAAGCCGAAGTGGAGTACTACGACAAGAACTCCCCCTCCATCGATGTGCGCTTCAAGGCCGTTGATGAGGCATCCGTTGCCGCCAAGTTTGACTGCGCCGAAGGCCACACCGGCAAGGGCCCGATCTCTGCGGTGATCTGGACCACTACTCCGTGGACCCTGCCAGCCAACCGCGCCATCGCCATGCACGCCGATCTGGATTACGCACTGGTGCAGGTTGAAGGTGAGCACCCAGAGCGTCTGATCCTGGCCGCCGAGCTGGTCAAGGACGTGATGGATCGCGCCGGTATCGAGAAGTTCCACAATCTGGGCTATGCCAAGGGTGCCGCGCTCGAGCTGCTGCGCTTCAACCACCCCTTCTACAGCTTCGATGTGCCGGTGGTACTGGGTGATCACGTTACCCTGGATGCCGGTACCGGCGCCGTACACACCGCCCCTGGCCACGGTCAGGAAGACTTCGTGGTCGGTCAGAAGTACGGTCTGGAAGTGGCCAACCCGGTTGGCAGCAACGGTGTTTACCTGCCGGATACCGAACTGTTTGCCGGCCAGCATGTGTTCAAGGCCAATGCCTCCGTGATCGAAGTGCTGACCGAGCGCGGCGCCCTGCTGCATCACAAGGTGTTCAACCACTCCTATCCGCACTGCTGGCGTCACAAGACCCCGATCATCTTCCGTGCCACCCCGCAGTGGTTCATCAGCATGGAGCAGAAGGGTCTGCGCAAGCGCGCACTGGAGGAGATCGAGCGCATCGAGAAGGACGGCATTGCCCAGCAAGGCCAGAGCGGCTGGGTACCGGCTTGGGGTAAAAACCGCATTCAGGCGATGGTCGAGAACCGTCCTGACTGGTGTATCTCCCGTCAGCGCACTTGGGGTGTGCCCATCTCCCTGTTCGTCCACAAAGAGACCCAGGAACTGCACCCGGAATCCGTGCGCCTGATGCACGAAGTGGCCAAGCGGGTCGAGCAGTCCGGCATTCAGGCATGGTGGGATCTGGACAAGGCCGAGCTGCTGGGTAGCGACGCCGACATGTACGACAAGGTGCCTGACACTCTGGACGTCTGGTTTGACTCCGGTTCTACCCACGCCTCCGTGGTCGATGCCCGTCCCGAGTTCAACGGCAAGCCGGCCGACATGTATCTGGAAGGTTCTGACCAGCACCGTGGCTGGTTCATGTCCTCCCTGATGATCGGTGTGGCCATGAAAGACAAGGCTCCCTATAACCAGGTGCTGACTCACGGCTTCACTGTGGATGGTCAGGGTCGCAAGATGTCCAAGTCCATCGGCAACGTGGTGAGCCCGCAAGACGTAATGAACAAGCTGGGTGCCGACATCCTGCGTCTGTGGGTAGCGAGCACTGATTACACCGGCGAGATGACTGTCTCCGATGAGATCCTCAAGCGCTCTGCCGATGCTTATCGCCGTATTCGCAATACAGCCCGCTTCCTGCTGGCCAACCTGAACGGCTTCAATCCGGCGACCGACATGGTGGCACCTGCCGACATGGTGGTGGTGGATCGCTGGGCTGTGGGTCGTGCCAAAGCGGTACAGGCCGAGATCATGGCGGCATTCGACGAGTACAACTTCCACGGTGTAACCCAGAAGCTGATGCAGTTCTGCTCCATCGAGATGGGCTCCTTCTATCTGGATGTCATCAAGGATCGTCAGTACACCGCCAAGGCTGACAGCCTGGCCCGTCGCTCCTGCCAGACAGCCCTCTATCACATCGCCGAGGCCATGGTGCGCTGGATGGCGCCGATCATGAGCTTCACCGCCGATGAAATCTGGGCACTGCTGCCGGGTGAGCGCGGCGAGTTCGTCTTCACCGAAGAGTGGTACGACGGCCTGTTCGGGCTGGAAGCGGGTGAAACCCTCAACGACGATTTCTGGGCCGAGATCCTCACCGTGCGTGGTGAAGTGAACAAGGCGCTGGAAGTGGCCCGTGGCGAGAAGCGTATCGGCGGCTCCCTGCAGGCCGAGCTGACCCTGTTCGCCAAGCCGGAGCTGGCTGCACGCCTGAATGCCCTGGCTGATGAGCTGCGCTTCGTGCTGCTCACCTCCAAAGCCAATGTGGTTGAGGCTGACACTGCGCCGGAAGGCTCTGTGGCGACCGAGCGTGATGACCTGTGGCTGAGCGTGGCCCAGTCTGCTGCCGCCAAGTGCGACCGCTGTTGGCACCATGTAGAAGATGTGGGCACCATCGCGGGTCACGAAGAGATCTGTGGTCGCTGTGTGACCAACGTTGAGGGTGACGGCGAAACTCGTCAATTTGCCTGATGAACATGACTCAACATAAAAGCGGCCTGCGTTGGCTGTGGCTGGCAGTGCTGGCCTTTGTACTGGACCAGGCGAGCAAGCTCGCCGTGGTCAAGTTGCTGCCATTTGGTTACCCGGGGGTGGAGATCACCCCCTTCTTCAATCTGGTTCACGTCTACAACAAGGGGGCCGCATTCAGCTTTCTGGCTGATCAGGGGGGCTGGCAGCGCTGGTTCTTCGCGGTGCTGGCTTTTGCCATCTGTGGATTGCTGATCCACTGGCTGCGCAAGCAGTCGGTGACCCAGCGTTGGAGCGGTATCGCCTATTCACTCATCATCGGCGGCGCCCTTGGCAACGTCTTTGATCGACTGGTGTTGGGCCATGTGGTCGATTTCCTCGACTTCTACTGGCAGCGTGCGCACTGGCCGGCATTCAATCTGGCCGACAGCTTTATCTTTATCGGGGCCGCCATGATTGTGCTGGACGGTTTCCGTGGTGAGAAAAAGGAGCAGGCATGAGCCAGCAGATCACCGCTAACAGCAGCGTGCTGTTCCACTTCTCCATCAAGCTGGAAGATGGCTCGGTTGCCGACAGCACGGCGCTGCACGGCAAACCTGCCCGCCTGCGGATGGGCGATGGCAGCCTGACCCCCACCTTTGAGCAGTGCCTGCTGGGGCTGAGCGAAGGGGAGAGCAAGAGCTTCACGCTGGCGCCGGAAGAGGCCTTTGGTCTCTCCAATCCCGACAATATCTACCATCTCGACCGTGCCAAATTTGGCGCCGATGTGGAGCCAAAAGTCGGCACCATCATCCTGTTCGATCAGCCCAATGGCAGCGAGCTGCCGGGCATCATCCGGGCGGTAGCCGGGATGTCGGTCACGGTCGATTTCAACCACCCGCTGGCCGGTCATACCGTCACCTTCGAGGTGGAGATCCTGGGCGTTGATGATGAGGAGAAGGTGCATTAATGGATATTCTGCTCGCTAACCCTCGTGGTTTTTGCGCCGGTGTCGATCGCGCCATCAGCATTGTCGAGAGCGCGCTGGAGAAGTTCGGTGCCCCCATCTATGTCCGCCACGAAGTGGTGCATAACCGTTATGTGGTGAACAAGCTGAAAGAGGCTGGAGCAGTCTTCGTCGAGGAGCTGGACGAGGTGCCGGACGACAGCATCGTCATCTTTTCTGCTCACGGCGTGGCCAAGACAGTGCGCGAGATGGCCAAGTCCCGCGCCCTCAAGGTATTTGATGCCACCTGTCCGCTGGTGACCAAGGTTCACATGGAAGTCCATCGCGCCAGTCGCAAGGGCTCAGAAGCTGTGCTCATCGGCCACGCCGGTCACCCCGAGGTGATCGGGACCATGGGGCAGTATGAGAATCGCGAAGGCGGCATGTATCTGGTGGAGACGCCGGAAGATGTCGCCAAGCTCAAGGTGAAGAATCCGGATGACCTCTGCTTCGTCACCCAGACTACCCTGAGCGTGGACGAGACCTCTGATGTGATCGATGCGCTGCGCAAGCACTTCCCCAAGATCCAGGGGCCGCGCAAGGATGACATCTGCTATGCCACCCAGAACCGTCAGGATGCGGTGCGGGAGATGGCGGGGCTGGTGGACGCCATGCTGGTGGTGGGGTCTCGCAACTCCTCCAACTCCAATCGTCTGCGCGAGCTGGCAGAGAAGGTGGGCGCCAGAGCCTATCTTATCGATGATGCGTCGATGATTGAGGCGAGCTGGCTGGAAGGCGTGAAAGCGATCGGCGTCACTGCCGGTGCGTCCGCTCCCGAGGTGCTGGTGCAGTCCGTGATTGCACGCCTGCGGGAGTTGGGTGGCAAGGTCGTTGCCGAGCACCCCGGTCGCGAAGAGAACGTGGTGTTTGAGGTACCACCCGAGCTGCGGATCCTCTGATCCCTGTCATCTTGCTAGATGTCGGTTTATTGCCAGAGCCACCTCGTTGAGGTGGCTTTTTTGGTCCTAACGAGTCCTTTGTGCATGTTCGCAACCAGATCGCAGCAAAAATTGATGATGTAGCTCGAACTTTTGCATTGCCGGGATTGAAACCCCAAGTGCCCGGCATAGACTTGCCAGCAAGCCCTTATTCTGGCTTAGCACACATGGAGTGTGTCTGTCCTCCTGGAACAAATCAGAGCGAAACAGGATGTTTTTGCGTTCAGGTTTTAGCCTTATCGAGCTTATGGTCACCATAGCGCTCGTCTCTTTGTTACTCACGTTGGGGGTTCCTTCCTTCAACGCTTTGCTGCGCACTATTTCTCTCAATACTCAGGCTAACAACTTTGTTGCGGCCATCAACCTTGCCCGCTCAGAAGCCATTCGCCGCAACACGGTAGTGACCCTCTCCGCCTCTGCCGATAACCTGACCCAGCATCACTGGGAGGCTGGCTGGCAGATCTGGGTCGATGGCAACGGTAACGGCATACTGGATAATGGTGAGTTGTTGCGAGGCTTTCCCGACATGGGGGGCGGGGTATTGAGCAGCAATACCTCCCTGCTGCGTTTTAATAGCGAGGGTTTTCTTGATGGCCGCACTCCGTTGGCACGGGTATTTTCCCTGCGTCCTGATGAGTGTCGAAATGAGCCCTCCCGTGATATCAACATCACAGTGGCTGGTCGCCCTTCCATTACCGAGGCTAGCTGCCCATGATGCGAGAACGGGGTTTGTCACTGCTTGAAATCATGATCTCGGTACTGGTGCTCTCCATCGGTATTCTGGGCATGGCGACTCTGCAACTGCAGGCTCTCAAGAGTAACCAGTCGGCGCTGACGCGTACCGAGGCGACCCAGTATGCATACATGATCAACGACATGATGCGGGCTAATCGCAGCGCGGCTCTGAACGGGCAATACAATATCGACTTGGGCGAAACTGTCTCGGGTAGCTCTATGGCGGTTCAGGATCTGCAACACTGGAAGCGGGTCGTAGCCGAGCTACCAAGTGGCGATGGCGCCGTATCGGTCAGTGCCGGAAGGGCCACCATCACTATTCAGTGGGATAGCAGTCGGCTGTCGACTGATCCTGCGTCGCGCAGCATGATCCTGAGGACGGACCTATGAGCAGGAGCGGTTTGCCGCTACACCAGCACGGGATCGGCTTGGTCGAGGTGATGATCGCCTTGGTGCTCTCGCTGATAACGGTGGGGGTCATGATTCAGGTGTTTCTCGGCAATCACAAAACCTATCTCACTGGCGAGGCCATTGCCCGGGTGCGGGAAGATAGCGGATTTGCCACCAATCTGCTGCAAAAAGAGCTGCGTATGGTGGGCTATCAGGGGTGTCTCAGCAAACAGGGGGTCAATATCACCAATACCCTCAATAACAGTACGGCACTGCCCTACAACTTCACCACCTTTTTGCGTGGTTACGACAATGTGACGTCCACTTTGCCAGCCGAGCTGTCTGCTCTGTTCAGCGGTTCCGAGCCCAGACCCATGCCGGGTAGCGATATCCTGTTGGTTCAGGGGCCGGTTGGGGTTGGGGTTCCGCTCAGTCGTGATAATCATAACAGTGCCGCCCAGCTGTTTGTGCAGCAGCTATCCAGCAAGGCCGACTATTGTGGTTCCGGCGCACAGGGTTATAGCGATCTGTGCGAGGGAGATATCGTCATGGTCTCCGACTGTCAGAAGGCCAGAATATTTCAGGTCACCAAAGTACAGGGCGTGGCAGGGGGGCGTGAGGTCAATATCGTCCACTCCAATGACAACAAATATACGCCAGGCAATGCCAGCAGTTCCTGGGGGGGGGCCAGCAGCCCACCCGAGGAGCGGTTTGGTCTTGGCTCGGTCGTGAACAGGGTGGAAACCCGTCTCTACTATATCGCCCGCCCCTCAGCCAGCAGCCCCTATGCGCTTTATCGCAAGAACGGGGTGGCTGCAGGTATGCCCCTTATCGAAGGGGTGGCCAATATGCAACTTACATTCGGCGAGGATCAGAACCGGGATCGGGCGGCAGATCGCTATGTGAGCGCCGCCAGCAATCCAAACTGGAACAATGTACTGGGGATTGGAGTACAGCTTCTTATGCGCAGTAACCAAGGCAATGTGGTGTCGTCTCCGCAGGCCCTTAGCTTTGCCGGAACCACCTTCCGGGCGACCGATCGCAACTGGTACTGGGTCGCCGAAACCACAGTTGCGCTGCGCAATCGGCTACCTTGAGGAGCCCAGTCATGATGGATCGACAGCAGGGGATGGCGCTGGTGATCAGCCTGATTTTTCTGGTCATGGTGAGCCTGCTGGGTATGGCCAGCATGCGTGGGGCGCAGTTGCAAGAGAAGATGGCGGGTAACCAGAAAGAGGCACTGCAGGCATTGCAGGCGGCAGAAGCGGGCCTGCGCGCTGCCGAGCGCTATATCGAGGCTGGCAACTCGGGTCCCTATGACAACAGCGCGGGCCTGTATGAATTTATCGACACCGCGGTGGATCCTGCCTCCCCTTCGACCGCCTGGCGTACCTATACCAACAGTGGTCTGGCGGGGCGCGCTCCCGAATACTTTATCGAACGGTTGCCCTATACCCAGGGGGGGAGCGAGGATCTGGCAGTCGATGAGCCCATCAGTGAGCGTCGTCTATATCGTATTACTGCAAGGGGATTTGGTCTCTCTGACGAGAGCCGGGTGCTGTTGCAATCGACCTATAGTCGCTAGGAGGCGGTGTATGGGCAAACTTGGTTTTGGCCTTTCAGTGATGCTCTGCTGTGCTTCGGCACAGGCGGCGCTCGATATTGCCCAGGTTCCCCTCTATCTCGGCACCCGGGCCGATCCCAATATCATGTTTACCCTGGATGATTCAGGCTCGATGCATTTCGAGTTGATGCCGGAGGGGTTGATCGAGAACAGCGCTCGCTACGTCTACCCCAGAGCCGACAATGTCTATGGCAGCGAGGATTATGACAACCGGACCGTGACCTTCACCAGCAATAACGACCGCAATGCCTATACCCGCTCAAGCAACAACAACAAACTCTACTACAACCCGCAGCAGAGCTATCGGCCCTGGGCCAAGGCGGATGGTACCCCGATGGCGAATGCCAGCATCAGCTGTGCACCGCACAACCCCTTCAATACCGCCGCCGGCTGTCGTGACCTGACCAAGAACAACCGCTCCAAGTCCCTGCGTTACTACACCGGATTCTCTTCCACCGATTACAACGATGACGAGACCTTCTGGCCAGCCGTCTACTTTGCCTACAAGGGCAGTGGTGACGTGAAGAAAGTGAGCAGTTATACCCGGGTCGAGATAAAGTCCGGCAGCACCTATGGCGGGCGGTCCAATCGCAGTGATTGTAAGAGCGCCCCCGTTTGTACCTATGACGAGGAGATCCAGAACTTTGCCAACTGGTATACCTACTACCGCTCCCGGATCCTAGCGGCTCGTGCCGGGGTCGGCCGTGCCTTTGCCAGCCAAGGGCAGGCCCTGCGGGTGGGGTTTGCCACCATCAACGCTAGCGGCAGTGTGATCCGCGGGGTGGCGCCTTTCTCCGGAACCGATCGCAGCGCCTTTTTCAGCGACCTTTACAGCCGCGATATTCCGGCCGCCGGCACGCCGCTGCGCACCAGTCTGAAGGACGTGGGGGAGTACTTCTCCCGCACCGACAAAAACGGCCCCTGGGCGGCCAGTGCCGGCAGCACCTTGCCCCACCTCACCTGCCGGCAGAGCTACAACATCCTGATGACTGATGGCTACTGGAACGGAAATTCTCCCTGGGTCGGCGATCAGGACAAAGATAGCATCGAGAATACGCTGGCCGATGTGGCCTACCAGTACTGGAAGACCGATCTGCGCCCCGATCTCGCCAACAAGGTGCCGACCAGCACGGCGGATCCGGCCAATTGGCAGCATCTGGTCAACTTTACCGTCGGACTCGGCGTCAACGGTTCCCTCAATCCTGCCAACGGTATCCCGAGCCGTTGGCCCAATCCCCATGATCCGGATGACAAGGAGTACAAGAATGCGACCTACATTCCGGAGTACAAGATTGATGACCTGTGGCACGCGGCACTCAACAGCAAGGGCAGTTTTTTCAGCGCGGGTGACCCCGATATCTTTGCCGCAGCTCTGAGCAGTACCCTTGCCCAGATCGCAGCGCGCAACAGCTCCGCCAGCTCGGTAACCGCCAACGCAACCCGGCTGGACAGCAATACCCACATCTACCAAGCCCGCTACAACAGCGGCGACTGGTCGGGGCAACTGGTCTCGATCCCGCTTAACAGCGATGGCACCCTTGGGGAGATCGCTTGGGATGCCGCTACCTTGATCCCCGAGCCTTCGGCACGCAATATCTTCACCCGGCAAGATGGTGTCGGCATCCCCTTTCGTTGGGATACGCTGAATGTGACCAACCGGGCTCTATTCAATGTCGCTGGTGACAACCAGGGAGAAAGTCGTGTCGCCTATCTGCGCGGTGATCGCAGTGGTGAGCAGCGCAATGGTGGTGCGTTTCGTAATCGTAGTGGTCTGCTCGGCGACATCATCAATTCTGATCCCGTCTACGTGGGCAAGCGTGATTACGGTTACAGCAGTGCAGCCGGTCTGACCCAGACCGAGCGGGAGGGTTACCAAGCTTTTCTAAGCTCGACGGCGATTACCCGGCGCCCACCCATGCTCTATGTCGGTGCCAATGACGGTATGCTGCACGGATTTCGAGTCGCCGACGGTGTCGAGCGACTGGCCTATATCCCGTCCAGCCTGCTGGGCGAGCTGAATCAGTTGACCAGACCGAATTACAGCCATCGCTACTATGTGGATGGGACGCCCAGGGTAGGCGATGCCTATCTGGGCAGTCGCTGGAAGAGCATCTTGCTGGGATCCACCGGTGCCGGTGGCAAGGCGGTATTTGCCATCGATGTGACGGCCCCGGATAACTTCACCGCCGACAAGATGCTGTGGGAGTTCACCGATAGCGAAATGGGGGTTGCACTGGCGGCACCCACTCTGGTGCGGGTCAAAGCCGACAACAAATGGGTTGCTCTGGTTGCGAATGGTTACAACAGCACCAGTCAGACTGCGAGGCTGTTTGTGCTGGATCTGGCGACTGGCGCCATCATCAAAGAGATTGATACCGAGGTAGGGTCTTCCAGCGAGCCCAACGGTCTATCTTCCCCCTTGCCGGTAGATCAAGACGGGGACAGGGTTGTCGACTATGTCTATGCCGGTGACCTGCACGGCAATCTGTGGAAATTCGATCTGACTGACAAAAACAGTGCCCAGTGGGGAAGTGCTTTGAAAACGGGCAACAAGCCCAAGCCGCTGTTCCAGGCTTGTAATGGCAGCTGCAGTGCCGGTACGCGTCAGCCGATCACCATGCGTCCTTTGGCTATTCGGCACCCTAAAGGGGGGGTTATGGTGATGATGGGGACTGGCAGTTATTTTACCAATGATGACAAACTGGTTCCCGCCACGCCGAGGCTGGAAGCGGTGTACGGTATCTGGGATACGGGGGCTACCGTGCTCAGTAGCCAGCTGTTGCAGCAGAGCATCACCCATGAGTTTGTGGCCAACGGCACCACTATCAAGTTCAACGTGAGGGTTGTCTCCAACCGGAATGTCAATTACACCAGCCAAAAGGGTTGGTATCTGCTATTGAAATCGCCAAGCTTGAGCAAGGGGGTCGGTGAGCGGGCCGTCTCCGAGATGCTCTATCGGCATAAGCGATTGATCTTCAATACCTTGATCCCGTCGGCGGATGCCTGTGACTTTGGTGGCCGCTCCTGGCTGATGGAGCTGGATCCCATCTCGGGGGCCAGACTCACCTACTCGGTGTTTGATGTTAACGGCGACGGGGCCGTCAACGATGATGATTACGTCGCGATCGAGGATGAAGCCGGCAATGACATCAAGGTGCCGGTCAGCGGCAAGCAATTTGATGAGCTCACCACGACGCCAAGCGTAGTGGAAGATGCCGAGATGGAGCGCAAATATATCAGCGGCTCCAGCGGAAATATCTCGGTCACGCTGGAAGAGGGGGCTGGCGATCTGGGTGGCCGCCAGTCCTGGTTGCAACTGGAGTAGAGGTTGGCATGGAACGTGGTTTTACCCTGATTGAGTTGATGATAGTGGTCGCAGTGGTCGCCATTCTGGCCGCGATCGCGTATCCCAGTTACAACAACTACATGGCGGCTGCCAAGCGGGCCGAAGCCAAGGCAGTGTTGCTGGAAGCGGCGCAATATCTGGAGCGGGAGTTTACTGCCAGTGGCAATTACGACGCCGGTAACCTAGCCTCTGCCGGCTTGGCGACCCTGCCGAGGGATGGGGGGGCTGCGTATTACAATGTAGCGCTCAATGCCAGTGGGGCCCGTTATACCCTGACCGCCATTCCGACCGGTGTGATGAATGGCGATCCCTGTGGATTGTTGACTCTCGATCAGAGCGGACTGCAGGGGGTATCACGAGCCACCATGACAGCCACCGAATGCTGGTAGCGTTCAGTTCCAGCACTCGGCAGGCGTCTTGATGTCGGCCTTGTTGATAGTCAGGGTATCACAGGCCGTATTGCCGGCCTTGTCGCCGACCTGGGCCCCCTTGCTGGTGGCCACCAGTGTGTAGGCGGTGGCGCTGGCGCCAGAAATGCTAAAGGTGTAGTAGTCGCTGGTTGGGTTGCCCACACTGGCTATCGCACTGCTGTAACTGGCATTGGAGATGCGAAATTCTTCTTGTTTGAGCTGCATGGTCAGCAAGCCCTTGATGGCATCGGCTCGACGAGATTTACGCAGACCGTCAGTAAAGCTCGGGTAGGCGACAGCGGCAATGATGGCAACGATGGCAACGACCACCATCAATTCCAGCAGGGTGATTCCGGATTGTTTGATTCTCATGGGCGCGGCAGGGTTCGTTAAACAGATAGATACTATAGGATAGTACTGACATCATACTCTACTGGCATGTGCGAAAAGAAAGGAGTCTTTAGCAAATGGAATTCGCAGAGGGGCGCTCAGCCGGTTTTACCATGATTGAATTGATGATCGCCATGGCTCTGGTCGCCCTGCTGCTAACCGTAGCCATCCCCAGTTATCAGTCATTGCGCCAGGAGCAGATAGTCAAGGCGGCTACCCAAGCCGTTTACACGGATATCATGCTGCTCAAGTCTGAGGCTATCAAACGTAATAAACCGATAATCTTCAAGATATTCAATGCGGGGCAGGCCAATTGGTGCTATCGCATCGCTCTTGATTCGGCATGTAATAGCTGCTCGGATTCATGTTCTGCTATTGAAGGTCGCAAGGGCGTTGATGCCAGCGAGTTTAACGGCATTACTCTGACGACAAACTATGAATTATCCGGTTCTGAAAATGCTCTTGAAATCAATAACCGTAGAGGCTCATTCAAAGATCTTCACGGCAGTGGCGGTTTGGGCAATGGTTCTATTTGTCTGAAGAACGGGACCTCTGAGCACAGGGTTATTATTGCCACAAATGGGCGAGTGAGAACCGAGCCAGTCACGGGGAGCTCTCCATGCGATTAGGTCTAGCACGAGGCTTTAACATCGTCGAGTTAATGGTGGCCATGGTCGCAGGTCTGTTTTTGGTTGCAGCCGTAACATCCTTGTTCGCCACTATTCTCAAGGCCAATCAAACATCGATGCAGGTAAGTCGTCTAAATCAGGAGTTGCAAAGTATCACGGACATGATTGCCCGTGATGTACAGCGAACTGGTTACGATCAGGGAGCTACTGTGTTTCTCAATGCTGCATCAGGCTCCAGATCCCCCTTCTATTTTGATACTGGCAGCGACCTGATGAATGAGACGATCACTGGTTCCAAGATTTATCGCTGTATCCGGCTGAAATACGATGATGATAACAATGGAACCCTCGGTGCCAATGAGATCTTTATTTACAGCTACGACAGTACCGACAAAGGGGTGCAGCTCGGTACCAGTTGCAGCACGGGGAATTTACTCAGTACCGATGACACCATTGAGGTGACTGACCTCACTTTTTCGCTGCTTGGAAGCAGTGCGTCGGCTGGCGCGAGAACGGTGCGCTTGGCCATATCGGGTCAGTTAAAGGCAAATAGTGCACTTAAACTCACCTTGCAGCGTGATATCAAGCTGCGTAACGACGGGTATTGATGCCATGAAACGTTATCTTGGCTTTACCACATTCACTATTACGCTGCTGCTTATTGTGATCCTGCTTGGCATCTCTTTGCTGGTGGGCAAGCTGATGGTTGCTGACCGTCGTGTCAGTCTTAATGAAGTACAGTACCGGCAGGCGTTGGCACTGGCCGAGCTGGGTCTCTCGGATGGGGTCGGACGGCTTGCGCAGGATGCAGCTTGGCGCACCCCCAGTAGCGGTATATCTATCACTGTTTCGGCTGGCAATTATACCCTGTGGGCTCTGGATGAACCGACCGTGATTGTCGGTGGGGCGAACGTAGTTCCGGTTAAAGTGCGCACTATGGCAACCCTGGTGGACAGTACCGCCAATGCAGAGGTTGAGGTGAAGGCCATCAAGATAAGCGTGTTGGCCGGCACTCCCGCAGCCCCCCTGACAGTTGCCGGTGGTATGGCAGTATCCGGCAACTTCACTGTGGTGGCCAACCCTAACGGTGGGGGGCCAGGGGTTCCGTTATCTGTCTGGACGAATGGCAATGTGGATTTGACCAATGGTTCTGGTCAGACTTGCCATCAGGGAGACTACAGCGGCGGGTGCAGTACCTACATTAGCCAGAAGGGTGATAAGCAGTCGGACATCAAAGATAATGATACGGCATTCCCCACAGACCTGGTCTGGTATCTGTTTAACGAGAATGATGACGCTACGGGGTGGGCCAATCTGGAGTCACGAGCAGTACAACGGTTGAATAATTGCGACTCGCTCTCGACCGCCTCAAGCGGCCTTATTATCGTCGATGGAGACTGCAAACCGGGTGGGTCTATCGGCTCGGTTGCTGCGCCCGTGGTACTCATCGTTCGCAATGGCAATCTGATGGTCAATGGGAGCGCTACCCTCTATGGGCTGGTGTTTGCCTATTCATCCACGCCTGCTACGGCGACTACTGATATCAGCTTGAAGGGGGGGGCTATCGTCAACGGTGCCGTGGTGGCCAACTATCAACTGGGCAAAACGGCTAACGGTACCTTTGATGCCAAGTATGATCAGGCGGTGTTGAGCAATATCGAAAATGGGGCTGCGTTTCAGAGCATCAATCTGGTGCCTGGTAGCTGGCGCGACTGGTAGGAGCATGTATGAAACCGCACAAGGGATTTGGGCTGTTAGAGATTTTGATCACTCTGGTTCTGCTGGGAGTGGGGGTCGCAGGATTGGTGGCTATGTCTCGTTCGTTGCTCAATACCTCCCAGGATAGCCGCCGTTATGAGGTAGCCATGCGTCTGGCGGAGTCAAAACTGGATGCGTTTCGTACCTTCAATGGAGTGGTAAGCGCGGTTTCACCGCTTACTGCTTATAACAGTATCGCGGCAGGTTCCAGTTCGGCGACACCTCCTGATGGCGGTGGGACTTATGCCCTTAGTTGGACCGTCAGCAATCAGTACTGGAATGGTTCTGGCTGGCAAACGGCTATCCCGGCGGGTTATTTGCATGCCTATTCTGGCCGAAAGGTGGTCAATGTCACTGTCAGTTGGAGCGACAGCGTCGGGCAGTCCCATTCCTTGTTGCTTTCCGGTGCGGTATCGCCTGTTGAGTCATTAACCCAGAATCAGTTTAACGGGGGGTTGGATACCAGTCGTGAACCGCCCCATGTGGTTTATACCCCCGGGGTCGCGCCCGATGTCATTTCCATCCAGATTGACCAGGAAGGGCGCAAGCAAGAGACCAGCAAGCCATTGCCCACCGTGACCTCCAAGGATGGTTCTGTTGGCAAACTGGTGCAATTCGAGACTGTTACCTATAAGCCAGACAATGGTGGCAATACTCAACAGGTGCTGCAGGATCTGGCATCGGTCTCCTGTTCCTGCAGTTATGGCTCGAGTGTCAATGCCTACCTGCCCGGTAAGGCCATTTTGACCAGCAGCAACCTGTTGTACTGGAATGTGGGCTCCCAGGTTACCAAGCAGACCGGGGTACTCAACAGCAGTGTCAGAGATCAGCCGAGTCTCTGCACCAGTTGCTGCAAGGATCATTTCGATGGCAGCGGCAGCAGTTTCGAACAGTTTTACGCTCCACTCAATACCAGTCGACTGCGTTACAACAGTGGCCTCTCATCGGTCAATAGTGGCGATTATGTGGATGCCTGCCGCTTTGTCAGACTTGATGGTTACTATCGCCCGCTGCCTGACTGGAACCTGATCAAAGTTGTCGTGACCAGCGCTGATTTTCTTGCCAAGCCCGCAAACCAGACCAGCTATCAGAACTACATCAAGTACGTAGTTACTACCTACATCACCTGGCAGAAAAACACCCTCAACTGGACCGCAAACCCCACGGCCACGCCGCCGACGATCACCGAATTTGCAGAGTGGTTGCCTGCCAATGCTGCGACAGGGGGAGATACCAGCACCAAGATCACCATGAATACGGGGACCGCCCAGTTGATTGCTAGAGGTATCTACGTGGATCTGCTCTCGCCGGACAGTCTCTCGAAGCTCGATCTGACTTCTCAGGATCTGTTGGCCAAGGTTCCGTTTCAGGATATCAATCTGACCATGCTGGCGGAGTGGAGCTTGGTGCCATTGAGTGGCCAGTTGACTGGCAGTGCCTCTGACTATGTCGGTGTGACCAACGAGCCTGTCAAGACAGTCGTTGATCTTGGCAGCTATTATTTTGGTAGCTACAGCCGTGGTTATTTGTCCGCCAAGAAGAGCACCAAGGATGCATCCAACGTGTTGCAAAGTGCATCGATCAAGGTGACGGCCTACCAAGGTAACTCGGGGATCACAGCTTCACTTATCTCACCGGTAGATCGAAGTGAGGCCAAGGTCGCCACCATGCCTATCTCGATCGATACCAGCTCCCAGACTGTGCCAACTCTCACGGTATCGGGACGGATCGAGTGTCTTGAGCAGGGGAATGGCAACAATACTGCGCCAGTATCTTGCAGCAAAAATACCTTCGGTGGCTTGAATGTCAGTACCACAACTACGGGGGCTACTTGCCGTATTGATAAACCCCAGGCTAACAACCAGCCGGCTACCTATGTCTGTACGGCAGCGCAAAATAGTAGCTTGGTGGTGAACTTCTCCTACAGTGCACAGGGAAATAAAACTTACTTGTTGAAACCAGCTTCCCTCAGCATCGCCATGACGCCACCCGCCAACGGTCAGGTGATTAGTGGTCCTTGTGCCCTGCTGGTGGATAATGGTGTAACCAATGCGGCCAATCTAAGTTGTACCCCTTGAATCCGGGGCGCTGGCACAGCCAGCGCCTTTTCTTTATCATTCCCCATCATTTTCGAATACAAGATGCATCGCCATGGCAAAAGCCCTCTCTCTGATGCTTGCCCAGTTGAATCTGACGGTAGGCGCCATCGAAGATAACACTGACAAAGTGCTCGCTGCGGCGGCTCAGGCCGAGCAGCAAGGTGCCGATCTGCTGGTCTGCTCCGAGCTGGCCCTGACCGGCTATCCACCGGAAGATCTGCTGCTGCGCGCCGATCTGATGATCCGGGTCGAAGCCGCGTTGGCTCGTGTTGCCGAATGGCAGGGCAACTGTGCCATTTTGGTGGGTCACCCTTGGCGTGAAGGAGAGGCGCTCTACAACGCGGCTTCCCTCTATGAGCAGGGCCAGCTGATTGCCCGTTACTTCAAGCAGGATTTGCCCAACTACGGCGTGTTTGATGAGAAGCGCTACTTTACCGCGGCGACCGAGACCTGCGTGGTGCCGTTCCGTGGTTATCAGCTAGGGCTGCTCATATGCGAAGACCTCTGGCAGCCAGGCCCGGCGCTGGCCGCCAAGGCGGCAGGAGCCGATCTGCTGCTCACCATCAATGCGTCTCCTTACGATCAGGAGAAACCCTGGATCCGCCGCGAACTGATGACTGAGCGCTGCGATCAGACCGGTTTGCCGCTGGTCTACCTCAATCAGGTGTGCGGTCAGGATGAGCTGATTTTCGATGGCTGCTCCAAGGTGTTCAACAGCCAGGGTGAGTTGACCCATAAGCTCGCCCCGTTTGCCGAAGAGCTGGCGCTGGTACGTTTTGCTGATGGCCAGCCGGTGAAAGAGCGGGAACCGGCTGCGCCGCTGGAGCCGTTGGCCGAGACCTATCAGGCGCTGGTGCTGGCGGTGCGCGACTATGTCACCAAGAACGGTTTCCATGGTGCTGTGCTGGGCCTCTCCGGCGGTATCGACTCGGCGCTGACGCTGGCCATTGCAGCCGATGCCATCGGTGCCGACAAGGTGCAGGCGGTGATGATGCCGTTCCGCTACACAGCCCAGATGAGCGTAGAGGATGCCAAGGAGCAGGCCGAGCGGATGGGGGTTGAGTTCAACATCATCTCCATCGAGCCAATGTTCGAAGGATTTATGACCCAGCTGGCGCCGTTGTTTGAAGGTACCGCTCGCGATACGACCGAAGAGAACCTGCAGGCCCGCTGCCGCGGTGTGTTGCTGATGGCGCTCTCCAACAAACGTCGTCGTATCGTGCTGACCACCGGCAACAAGAGCGAGATGGCGGTGGGTTATGCCACGCTGTACGGTGACATGGCGGGCGGTTTCGACGTGCTGAAAGATGTGCCCAAGACGCTGGTCTTCAAGCTGTGCGAATATCGCAACTCGGTTGACTACGTGATCCCGCAGCGGGTTATCGATCGCCCCCCTTCAGCGGAGCTGGCGCCGGATCAGGTGGATCAGGACAGTCTGCCGCCATACGACATCTTGGATGCCATCCTCAAGCGTTACGTGGAAGAGGATGCCTCGGTCGCCGACATGGTGGCAGAAGGGTTCGAGGAAGCGGTGGTGCGCAAGGTGATCCGCCTGGTGGATCTCAACGAATACAAGCGCCGTCAGGCGGCAGTCGGGCCCCGCATTACGGCTCGCAACTTTGGTAAGGATCGCCGTTACCCTATTACATCCGGGTTCGGCAAACAGAACTGGTAAGGAGTCACCATGAAGAAGATTGAAGCCATCATCAAACCGTTCAAGCTGGACGATGTGCGCGAGGCCCTGGCCGAGATCGGCATCAACGGCATGACCGTATCCGAAGTCAAAGGCTTCGGCCGCCAGAAGGGCCATACCGAGCTCTATCGCGGCGCCGAATATATGGTCGACTTCCTGCCGAAAGTGAAGGTGGAGCTGGTGGTGCAGGACGAGGATCTCGATGCCTGCCTGGAAGCGATCCAGAACACCGCCCGTACCGGCAAGATTGGTGATGGCAAGATCTTCGTCTGCGAGGTGGAGCGTGTCATTCGTATCCGTACCGGCGAAGAGAACGAAGACGCGATCTGACCTTGGCTATCTCTTTACCTGACCAGAGGCGTGAAGTGTGGCCTCATTTGATGGGGTGGATGCGCTTCGTGGTGGTCGCAAGCCTGTTGGCGGGCCTGACTGCTTGCAGTACCCGTCCACCGGCCCAGCCGGAGAATCTGTGCCAGATCTTTCGCGAGAAGCCTGACTGGCACAAGGCCGCGCTCAAGATGAACGAGAAGTGGGGGACGCCGATCCATGTGGTGATGGCCATGATGTATCAGGAGTCCTCTTACGTACATGATGCCCAGCCGCCGATGCAGTATTTCCTCTTCATCCCGACCGGGCGGGCCAGTTCGGCTTATGGTTATGCTCAGGTCAAAGATGAAACCTGGGCTGATTACCAGCGGGAAACCGGCAACAGCTGGAGTGACCGCGATGACTTTGCCGACGCCATCGATTTTATGGGTTGGTACACTAACAAGGCCCAGCGGCTAAATGGCACCTCCAAGTGGGATGCCTATGGTCAGTACCTCAACTATCACGAAGGGTGGGGTGGCTACCGGCGTGGCAGCTATCGCAGCAAGGGGTGGTTGATGAAGACCTCTCGCAAAGTGGAAGCTCGCGCCCAGCGCTACGGCGCCCAGTACCGTCAATGCAAGGACCAGCTCTCCCGTGGGGGCTGGTTCTGGTAACCAAATCAGGAGTCAGAAATGCCGTTATTGGACAGTTTTACCGTTGACCACACCCGTATGGAAGCGCCAGCGGTGCGTGTGGCCAAGACCATGCAGACCCCGAACAAGGACACCATTACCGTGTTCGACCTGCGTTTCTGTGTGCCGAACCAGGAGATCCTCTCCGAGCGCGGTATCCATACGCTGGAGCACCTGTTCGCCGGTTTTATGCGTGATCATCTGAACGGCAATGGTGTGGAGATCATCGACATCTCCCCCATGGGTTGCCGTACCGGCTTCTACATGAGCCTGATCGGCGCGCCGGACGAAGCCCGTGTTGGCGCAGCCTGGCAGGCGGCCATGAGCGACGTGCTGACTGTGCAGGATCAGGCCAAGATCCCCGAGCTGAACGAGTATCAGTGCGGCACCTACAGCATGCACTCGCTGGAAGAGGCGCACGCCATCGCCCGTCATGTGCTGGAGCGTGGCATCGGTGTTAACCACAACGACGAGTTGGCTCTGCCGGAAGAGAAACTGAAGAGCCTTTGAGGCGGATGAGCTATCGCTCATCTGATAACCTCTTCAGGGAATGTTAAAAGAGCCGGTCAGCCATGCTGACCGGCTCTTTCTATCTCAACCGACCGCAAAAATTGGGATGGCTTGCTCCCCTTGTCGACTCTGATTAGGATGGTTTTTGACCTGAACCTGTTGGCGGAGGTGTGACGATGAAAGGGGTATTGCTGCGTTGGCTGGCCCGTTACGATGCGTGGTGCGAGGAGTGGGGGCTCACTCAGGAGAACCGGCGCTGCTGCACACCGGTTCGTTATAATGAGGACTCAAGCAAAGAGCGAGCTTGCGCAGAAGAGGCTGAGCTCAATCAAAATTGCGGGTCACGGCACCGGTAACACTGTTGTACTCGAAGCCGAGGCCGTTGGGGTGATCCGGGAAGCGGCCGATAGAATCACGCAGGATATAGCGGCAGTTGTGATGCTCTAACCCTCCGATCTCAGTTTGGTCATCTGCAATAATAAGTTCGGAACTATAGTCAGTTTCAGTGTTGTTATTGTCTAAGTCAGGAACAGTCTGCTCTGTATCAAGTAATCCAGTGAAGAGTAGCTTGCAGTCATCTTCGTTGTTAACAGAGATCTGGTTTTCGTTAGAGCCAGGTGGAAATGTTGTATCTGGCGCTTGGTTATAGTCCTCTTTCGTGCCTACAGGCCAACCATAGCGATTAATATCAAGATCGCCTTTGCCAAAGCTACTCAAGTTGTAGAGCCCGATAGACTCCCCCTTCACTTTCACCGACCAGCCGGCATTTGCCAGTTGAACTGCACTGGCAAAGCTGCCAGCAGTCGCCGAGACCGTGCTTTTCAGGGCATCATCCTTGATATTGATAAAGCGTGGCAGGGCGGTGACGGCCAGGATCCCCAGCACTATGATCACCAACACCAGTTCAATCAGGGTAAAGCCGTTGTTTCTGTTGTTCATCATGTTCAATGACCCATTAAATACCGCAAACAGGTGTGAGTGATATGCAGCTGATAGATACCCATTGCCATCTCGACTTTCCGGTGTTCGACCAGGACAGGGAGGCGCTGCTGGCCCGTTGCCGGGCATTAGGGGTGACGCAGTATATCATTCCTGCCATCGCAGAGGATAACTGGACTCGTGTGATGGCACTGGCAGATCAGCATGACGGCCTTTTTTATGGTTTGGGCATTCATCCCTGGTATACCGGTGAGCAGCGGGAGGGGGTGATGGAACGGCTGCGAGCGTTGGTGATGAGTCAACCTGCCAGGCTGGTGGCCATTGGTGAGTGCGGGCTGGACCTCCGTTCTCACGTGCCGCAGGAGGGGCAGCTTGCGCTGTTTGAGGCTCAGATCCGGCTGGCTGCTGATGCTGGGCTCCCCCTGATGATCCACTCGGTGCGCGCCAATGACACTGTGGTCAAGCTGTTGCGCCGCTTCAAGCCGCCTCGTGGCGGGGTGATCCATGCTTTCAGCGGTTCGTTGCAGCAGGCGGAGGCTTTCTGGCAACTGGGCTTTCGGCTCGGGGTGGGCGGGGTAATCAGTTTTGAGCGGGCGAACAAGACGCGAGAGGTATTTCGTGCTATGCCGCTCGAGGCCCTGGTGCTGGAAACCGATTCGCCCGATATGCCGTTACAAGATGAGCAAGGCACTCGGAATACCCCGGAAGCGCTGCCGAAAATAGCTGAAATATTGATGACTTTGCGGGAGGAATCATCGGTAGATGTTGCTAAGGTGTTATTTGAAACTGCCCGGCATATTTTCCATCACGACCCATTGCCATGAAACAAATTCGCAACACCTGATTTAGTTGTCAGGAAAAAAAATGAGCGTAAAAATCGTTTGCTGTCTAATTTTGTGACACTTGGACATTTTGATAACGATAAAATGTGACCAGCATTCTATTTTATCGGACTTTAATTAGTATAATGCGCTCCCCTTGATTAGTTGGGTTTGATAACAACTCGCTAACAAGCCAGGTGCTACTAGAGGAAGATAATAATGAATTTGTTCATGGGTCTGGTAGGGATGGCGACGCTCGTCCTTATCGCGGTGCTGTTCTCCAGCAATCGCAAGGCAATCAACGTCCGTACCGTTGTCGGTGCGTTCGCAATTCAAGCCGGTCTGGGGGCGTTTGTTCTCTATGTTCCGGTTGGTCGCGATATCCTGGTCGGCGTGTCCGACGCGGTATCCAGCGTGATCAGCTACGGCCAGAACGGGATCGACTTCCTGTTTGGCGGTCTGGTCAGCAACAAGATGTTTGAAGTGTTCGGTGGCGGCGGCTTTGTTTTTGCCTTCCGTGTTCTGCCGGTCATCATCTTCTTCTCCTCCCTGATTGCAGTGCTCTACTACCTGGGCATCATGCAGATGGTCATCAAGTTGCTGGGCGGCGGTCTGCAGAAAGTACTGGGTACTTCCCGCACCGAATCCCTGTCTGCAACTGCCAACATCTTCGTCGGTCAGACCGAAGCGCCGCTGGTGGTTCGTCCTTACATCGCCAAGATGACTGACTCCGAGCTGTTCGCCGTCATGTGTGGTGGTCTGGCTTCCGTTGCCGGTTCCGTACTGGCAGGTTACGCCTCCATGGGCGTGAAGATGGAGTACCTGATTGCTGCCTCCTTCATGGCTGCACCGGGTGGTCTGCTGTTCGCCAAGCTGCTGGTTCCCGAGACCGAGACCCCGAACTACGACGAAAGCTCTGCCGATGCCGAGCTGGATGACAAGCCTGCCAACGTCATTGACGCTGCTGCTGCTGGCGCCTCTGCCGGTATGCAACTGGCCCTGAACGTCGGCGCCATGCTGCTGGCCTTCATCGGTCTGATTGCCATGATCAACGGCATCTTCTCCGGTGTGGGTGGCTGGTTCGGTTATCCGCAACTCTCTCTGGAACTGCTGTTGGGCTGGATCTTCTCCCCGCTGGCCTTCCTGATCGGTGTGCCCTGGAATGAAGCAGTGGTTGCCGGTTCCTTCATCGGTCAGAAGCTGGTAGTGAACGAGTTCGTGGCTTACCTGAACTTCGCTCCGTACCTGAAAGACGAAGTGCTGATCAACGGTGTGGCCATGTCCGATCACACCAAGGCGATCATCTCCTTCGCGCTGTGTGGTTTTGCCAACCTCTCCTCCGTTGCCATCCTGCTGGGTGGTCTGGGGTCCATGGCGCCGAACCGCCGCGGTACCATTGCACGCTTTGGTCTGAAAGCCGTACTGGCTGGCTCTCTGTCCAACCTGATGTCTGCCACTATCGCAGGCTTCTTCCTGGCACTGTCCGGCATGTAATCGCCGCCTGACTGACAGGGTATAAACACGAACGCCACGGCATCTGCCGTGGCGTTCGCGTATGGAGCGGTGACAACCGTTTTCCTATCTAAACTAATAATAAAATGAGTCAAATCGGAGGTTATATGAATGAAGTGCTACTGGCGATGGTGGCCGGCTTTATAGTTGGTTTGTTGTTTTCTTTCCTCAAATTGCCGATCCCGGCGCCTCCTGTTTTATCCGGGGTAATGGGGATCGTCGGGGTCTATTTGGGGGGATTGGCCTACTCCTGGATCCTGACTCGTTTCTTTTCGTAAGGCTTTTTTAGACCTGGATTTGCCAGATGTGAGGTACCTCTGAAATTGGCAAATCCGGCTTGCAAACAGGGGGTATCTCGGCTGAAATAGGCATTGCCAGCAGGGTGCTGGTAATGACTAATACTCGATGAAATCGGGTGTTGGCGGTCAAATGGAATTGATTGGGAAGTCGGGTCAGATGTTGTCGGCCTTTCTCAAGTCTTCATGGAACCAAGTCCGCACTTTTGTAAGAAAGTGACAGGGCTCTTGCCTTATTTACAGTCGCAGTGCCTGCAGGGTGTTTTGAATAGCATCCCGATAGTGCCGGTGCCTTCGCACTGTAATTCCATTCCCGTATAGCTGGGGATTACTGCCTGTGCATCCATCGCTGGATGGTATGGTGGTGCCCGGTTATCTGGATTAAATCGAGACTTTGGAGAACAGAATGACTGATCTGAAAGTGGCCGCTCAGCGCGCCCTGAACCTGATGGACCTGACCACCTTGAACGATGACGACACCGATCAGAAGGTGATCGACCTGTGCCATAAGGCCAAGTCACCGGCTGGCCTGACTGCCGCCGTCTGCATCTACCCCCGTTTTATTCCTATCGCTCGCAAGACACTGCGTGAGATCGGCGCTGCCGACGTACGCATTGCGACCGTGACCAACTTCCCGCACGGCAACGACGACATCGAGATCGCCGTGGCCGAGACCCGTGCCGCTGTCGCCTACGGTGCTGATGAAGTGGACGTAGTGTTCCCGTATCGCGCCTTCATGGCTGGCAACGAACAGATCGGTTTTGATCTGGTCAAAGCCTGTAAAGAGGCCTGCGGTGCCAACGTGCTGCTGAAAGTGATCATCGAAACCGGCGAGCTGAAAGAAGAGGCGCTGATCCGTCGCGCTTCCGAGATCTGTATCGATGCTGGTGCCGACTTCATCAAGACCTCCACCGGCAAGGTGCCGGTCAATGCGACTCCCGAAGCGGCCCGCATCATGATGGAAGTGATCAAGGCCAAGAATCCGAAAGTCGGCTTCAAGCCAGCTGGTGGCGTGAAAGATGCCGCCGTTGCCGGTCAGTACCTGGCCATGGCCGAAGAGATCCTCGGCAACGACTGGGTATCCGCCCGTACCTTCCGCTTTGGTGCATCCAGCCTGCTGGCCAGTCTGCTGGCCACTCTGGGGCATGGCGACAAGCCGGCCAACACCAGCGGTTACTAATAGGTCGATGAGAGGGCGGACAGCTGTCCGCCCTGTTAGCCCCCACCATGCGGTGTGCGGGCAAAGATTCAGGCTTGTGTAACGCCAGCAATGGCGGAGGGAATGAAAGATGTTTTTGCCTCAAGAAATTATTCGCAAGAAGCGCAACGGTGAAGCGCTCAGTACCCAAGAAATTCAATTCTTCGTTCAGGGCATTACCAACAACACCATCGGTGAGGGGCAGATTGCCGCGCTGGCGATGGCGGTCTACTTCAAAGACATGACCATGGATGAGCGGGTTGCCCTGACCTGCGCCATGCGCGACTCCGGCATGGTATTGACCTGGGATCACCTCAATCTGGGTGGCCCGATTGTCGACAAGCACTCCACCGGCGGGGTGGGTGACGTTGTCTCCCTGATGCTTGGCCCGATGGTCGCTGCCTGCGGCGGTTTCGTGCCGATGATCTCCGGCCGTGGTCTGGGCCACACCGGCGGCACCCTCGACAAGCTGGACGCCATTCCCGGCTACCAGACCTCGGTCGACAACGACCGTTTCCTGAAAGTGGTGAAAGAGGCGGGCGTGGCCATCATCGGCCAGACCGGCGATCTTGCCCCCGCTGACAAGCGTATCTATGCAGTACGTGACATTACTGCCACCGTCGAATCCATCGCGATGATCACCGGCTCCATCCTCTCCAAGAAGCTCGCCTCCGGGCTCGAAGCGCTGGTGATGGATGTGAAAGTGGGCTCCGGCGCCTTTATGCCAACCTTCGAAGCCTCCGAAGAGCTGGCCAAGAGCATTGTGGCCGTGGCCAACGGTGCCGGTTGCCGCACCTCTGCGCTCTTGACCGACATGAACCAGGTGCTGGCCTCCAGCGCCGGTAACGCGGTGGAAGTACGTGAAGCGGTGCGCTACCTGACCGGTGAATACCGCAACCCGCGCATCCACGAAGTGACCATGGCGCTGTGCGCCGAGATGCTGATCTCCGCCGGTCTGGCCAGCGACGAGCGCGATGCCCGCACCAAGCTGCAGGCGGTGCTGGATAACGGCAAGGCGGCCGAGATCTTCGGTCGCATGGTGACAGGTCTCGGTGGCCCGGCCGATTTCATGGAGCGTTACGACGCTTACCTGCCCAAGGCAGCCATCGTACGCCCGGTCTTCGCGGCCAACAGCGGCTTCGTGACCGCCATGGATACCCGCGAGCTGGGTCTGGCGGTGGTCGCCATGGGCGGTGGTCGCCGCGCTGCCGGTGACAAACTTGATTATGCGGTCGGTCTGACCGACTTTATCCGCCTGGGTCAAAGCGTTGATGCTGACAAGCCGATCGCGATGATCCACGCTCAGACTGAAGAGCAATATGCTCAGGCTGCCAGCATGGTGCAGGCGGCTGTCCGGATTGGTGGCGAACGGCCGGAGGCACTGCCTGAAGTGTACCGCCGTATCACCCTGGCCGATTTGTAACAAGGGGAAGACCCATGAAACGTACCTTTATTCTGATGATGGACTCTTTCGGTATTGGCGCTGCTGCTGACGCCGACAAGTTCGGAGATGTGGGCGCCAACACCCTTGGCCATATCGCCAAGGCGTGTGCGGCAGGTGAAATTGAAGGCCGTGGCGCCCTCAATCTGCCCAACCTCAACAAGCTGGGTCTGGGCCACGCCTGCGAGCAGGCTTCCGGCTACTTCCCGGAAGGGCTGAAAAAAGATATCGAGGTAGTCGGTGCCTACGGCTTTGCGCAGGAGCTCTCCTCCGGCAAGGATACCCCGTCCGGTCACTGGGAGATCGCTGGTGTGCCCGTGCTGTTCGAGTGGGGCTACTTCAAGGATCACCACAACAGCTTCCCGCAGGAGCTGCTGGACGCCATCGTCGAGAAGGCTGGTCTGCCGGGTTATCTCGGCAACTGCCACGCCTCCGGTACCCAGGTGCTGGACGATCTGGGCGAAGAGCACATGAAGACCGGCAAGCCGATCCTCTACACCTCTGCCGACTCGGTGTTCCAGATTGCCTGCCACGAAGAGACCTACGGCCTCGAGAATCTCTATGAGCTGTGCCACATCGTGCGCGAGCTGCTGGAGCCCTACAACATCGGCCGCGTGATTGCGCGTCCGTTCGTGGGCAGTGGCAAGGGCAACTTCAAGCGTACCGGCAACCGTCACGACTACTCAGTGCTGCCACCGGCGCCGACCGTGCTGGATTACATGAAAGATGCGGGCGGTCAGGTGGTCTCCATCGGCAAGATTGCCGACATCTATGCCCAGCAGGGCATCACCAAGCAGGTGAAAGGGACCGGTCTGACCGAGCTGTGGGATCGCACGCTGGAAGAGGTGAAAGCGGCCGGTGACAACACCATCGTCTTCACCAACTTTGTGGACTTCGACTCCTCCTACGGCCACCGCCGTGATGTTGCCGGTTATGCCGGTGCGCTGGAGTATTTCGATTCCCGCCTGCCGGAGCTGTTTGAGCTGCTGCAAGATGGCGACGTGGTGGTGCTGACTGCCGATCACGGCTGTGACCCGACCTGGGGTGGGACCGACCACACCCGCGAATACATTCCGGTGCTGTTCTTCGGCAAGCCGGTCAAGGCCGGCTCCGTCGGTCGTCGCGAGACCTTTGCCGATATCGGCCAGAGCATCGCGGCTTACCACGGCCTGCCGAAACTGGCGTACGGTACCAGCTTCCTGTAATTTACCCGCCCGCCACTTCGGCGGCGGGCAATTTATAAAACAATAAAACTCAACCTAGTGTGAAGGAATCAAGAGAATGGCAACTCCTCATATCAATGCGAAAGATGGCGCCTTTGCTGATACCGTGCTGATGCCGGGCGACCCCCTGCGCGCCAAGTACATCGCTGAAACTTTCCTGGAGAACGTCGAGCAGATCTGCGACGTGCGCAACATGTTCGGTTTCACCGGTACCTACAAGGGCCGTCGTATCTCCGTCATGGGTCACGGCATGGGTATCCCGTCCTGCTCCATCTACGCAAAAGAGCTGATCACCGATTACGGTGTGAAGACCCTGATCCGCGTGGGCTCCTGTGGCGCTGTGCGTGAAGACGTGAAACTGCGTGACGTGGTGATCGGTATGGGTGCCTGCACCGATTCCAAAGTAAACCGTCTGCGCTTCAAAGATCACGACTTCGCTGCCATCGCCGACTTCGACCTGGTTGCCAATGCCGTGCAGGCCGCCAAGAACAAGGGCGTTGCCGTGCGTGTGGGTAACATCTTCTCCGCCGACCTGTTCTACACCCCGGACCCCTCCATGTTCGACGTCATGGAAAAATACGGCATCCTGGGTGTCGAGATGGAAGCCGCCGGTATCTACGGCGTGGCCGCAGAGTACGGTGCCAAGGCGCTGACCATATGCACCGTCTCCGACCATATCCGTACCGGTGAGCAGACCACCTCTGAAGAGCGTCAGCTGACCTTCAACGACATGATCGAAATCGCACTGGATTCCGTCCTGTTGGGCGACAACTAATCCCGCAGCCTCTGGAACCATGCAAAAACGGCGACCTCTGGTCGCCGTTTCTTTATCCGTTTACTGCGCCGGATCATTGTTGGTTGGCGGCGGGGAGGGGGGAGGACTTCGTTTTTTGTGCTTGCGCACTCGCATATAGTTGCGACGAATGCCATAGGAGATAAGCAGACCTGCCAGCAGCGCAATCAGCAATATCAGCCGCTGTTTCTCCTGAATCGTTTTGAGTCTGGTGTCCTTGTCCGCCAGCATCTGCTGCTCTTCCAGGGTGATGCGCAGGTAGCCCAGTGTCTGATCGCCATCCAGGACCTCCTGTACGAACTGGATCCGCCCCTTGCCTTGTTCCGGCATCGATTTGTTATTGTCACCGATGGGTAGCAGGCTCTCCAGCGGTACGGCCTGTTCCGACTGGGCGAGGGGAATGCCGCGTCCATCATAGAGTGTGACATCGAGGATCTCCGGCTCGGTCGCCAGATCCCGGGCCAGCCGTTCCAGCTCACTGCTGTTCTCCTCCTTGAGCCAGCGCTTCATGTCGCGGGCAGCATAGGCGACCAGTGCCTGGGCGCGGTTGCGTGCTTCGGTGTGCAGCGCAGCCTGGCTCTCTCCCTGCATATGAAGGAGAACAACCAGTACCCAGCAGCCGAGCAGCAGGCCGGCTACCAGACTGAGTACACGTTTGATGGGAAGATGACGCTGCAAGCGCGAGACCTCATGCTGACAATGAGTGCTGGATCTTGGCGCTTGCCTGCGCAAAAAGCAATACGCTACTCTGGGTCAGCATTGTTAACCCCCTGATCACCAAGGAAGGCGTATCTCTTATGTTGTTGTCCCGGCTCCCCCCTCTGTTATCCGATTGGCCTGCGTTGTTGTCCGGCTCACCCTGTTGGCAGCTCAACGCCGATGCGTTGCAACCGACAGAGACCCCGCAGGCGGGCGGCTGGTTGGTACTGTTTGGCAAGGGGCTGGGCGCCTCCCATCTGACGCATCTGTCACCACTGTTGGCTGCGCAGGGGCTGGTGGCCACCCTCTATCCTCCCACCGAGGTGACGGAGGTGCCGCTGCTGCTGCTTGGCTGCGATCGCTTCTCTTCCGAGTTGGTGGCCGAGCTCAAGAGCGGTGAGTGGGAGATCGATCTCTGCCACCTGCCGGCACTCCCCACCCTGAGCGAACCCGGCCTGTTGGTGATGGACATGGATTCCACCGCGATCCGTATCGAGTGCATCGACGAGATCGCGCGGCTGGCGGGGGTCGGCGATCAGGTGGCGGCGGTAACAGCTGCTGCCATGCAGGGCAAACTGGAGTTCTCCGACAGTCTGCGCAACCGGGTGGCCCTGCTGGCTGGAGCGCCGGTCACCATTCTCGACGAGGTGGCCGCCAACATGCCGTGGATGCCCGGCTTGCAACTGATGGTCGATACCCTCAAAGAGGCTGGCTGGAAGGTGGCCATCGCCTCCGGCGGTTTTACCCGTTTTGCCGGCGAGTTGCAGCAGGCGCTGGGGCTCGATGCCATCTTCGCCAACGAGCTGGCGGTGGAAGGGGGTCAGCTGACTGGCAAGGTGAGCGGGCGCATCGTTGATGCCAGCGTCAAGGCCGAGGTGTTACAGCAGCTTGCTCAGGAGTACGGCATTGCTGCCGCCCAGACCGTGGCCATCGGCGATGGTGCCAACGATCTCAAGATGATGGGCGTGGCAGGTCTTGGGATTGCTATTCATGCCAAGCCGCTGGTGCGGGCGCAGGCTGCGGCCACCCTCAATCATCACGATCTGGAGGGGGTGATCTGCCTGCTGGCGGCGCGGGCCTGCAGCGAACAACGCTGGGACAAGCGCTGACTGTGTTTCAAGGAGGAAACCAATAAAAATGGAATTGTTGCAGCAGTCTCTGTTTATCCCCTGTGGCGCCCATCAACTGCATGTTCGCCACATCAAACCTCGGGTCGCCGTGCATGGCGAGCCGATCCTGATGGTGCACGGCGCCATCGAGAACGGCCGCATCTTTTACACCGAATCGGGCAAGGGGCTGGCCTGTTTTTTGGCCCGCCACGGCTATCAGGTCTATGTGGCTGATTTGCGGGGACGGGGGCTCAGCACTCCGGCCATCGCCGAGCAGGCGGAGCACGGCCAGCACGAGCTAATCACCGAGGACTTGCCCGCCCTGCATCGCTGGATTGCCGAGCGCCATCATGGCTTCAAGGTGCACTGGGTGGCCCACTCCTGGGGTGGCGTCATCATGGCCTCGACCCTGGTGCGCTTTCCCGAGCTGGCGGAGCAGGTGGCCAGTCTGCTGTTTTTTGGTACCAAACGCGGCGTGTCGGTGCACAATCCCGAGCGCTGGCTGAAGGTGGATCTGATCTGGAATCGGCTGGCCCCCTGGCTGGCTCGCCGCCGTGGTTTTCTGGCTGCTCGCACTCTGAAGATAGGTGCTGACGACGAGCCGCTGCGCTATCTGCAGGAGACCATCCCCTGGGTCAAGTGTGGCCCCTGGCGGGATCCTCACGACGGTTTTGCCTATGACGAGGGGGCGGCACGGGTCAACTGGCCGCCACTCTGGATGATCTCTGCCAGAGCCGACAAGGTATTGGGCCATCCGACCGATGTGCGCCGTTTCAGCGACGAGATAGGCTCGGCTGCTCGTCACACCCGCCTGGGGCGTGATAATGGCAACCGGCTTGACTATGACCACATCAATATGCTGACCGCCCCGCAGGCGCAGGAGGATCACTTTCCCCGGATCCTAGAATGGCTGCTCAATCCGCAGGCAGCATGACAAAAAACAGGGCACATAGTGCGCCCGTGTCGATGGGATCAGCGGGGCGGCTGCGTGATGCCGAACCGGAACAGAGTTGCCTGGGTGGTGTCGGTCAGCTCGCCAACCCCCACGACACTCCACAACTCCTCTTCCAGCCGCTTTGCCTTGTGAATGGCGAACTTGGCGATGTAGTCCAGCTCATTGGCAATGAAGTTGGTGTCGGGGCGTCCGGTGCGGGAGATGCCGACCAGCACCGAGTAGAATTCTCCCTGCTGCAGTGCCAGCTCGATGAACTGGCGCTTCTCTTTTAGGTTGCTAAAGCTGCTGGCGAGGCGGCTGGTGAAGATGGGGAGGCCCGCCTTGGTCTGGATGCTGGCAATATAGACCTCATCTTCACGCGGTTTGTCCTCCCGCTCGATGGCTCGCAACGGATTCATCAGCAGCTCCTTGAACAACTCCCCCTGAAACAGCGGATAGAGGTTCTCCTGCTCAGGTTGCTCGGCACAGGCGGTTAACAGTTGTTGCAGGCTGCGCGGAGTGAGTGACTTGCCGATGGCGGCTGGCTTGGGGGCACCCTTCAGTTTGTTGATATAGACCGGTGAGTTGAACAGGTGGTGGGTGTAAATATTGCGCAGGGCTCGCGCCAGTCCGCGATAACGGCGCTGCTCCTGCGCCGCCTTGAGCTTGTTCTGGTTGCTCTCGATCAGCAGGCTGAAGAACTGACGACCGGTATGACGATCGGAATCCCCGTCGATACAGAGGTGCAGCACGGTGCGAGTCATGTTGAGACTAACCAGCCGGTAGGAGAGATGCTGCAGATCCATGCTCTTGGATAACTCCTGCAGACGGGGCAGGGCGATGGTCACCACATCGTTTTTATCACCAGCAAACGCCTCTTCCAGCTCGACCTGCAGGCCATGGGCAGAAATATCTCGGGTCCAGCCAAGCCATGACTTGCCATTGTGATGGATGGCAACGGCTGTTTTGTGGATATAGCGCAGCTCCTTGCGCAACTGGACATAGTGCAGGGATTCAATCTCGAAGGGGGCAACGCCCAGCTCGTGACCAAAACGTTGCAATTCATTGGCATTATTGCCCAGCTCGCCCTCCGGGCGGAACTCCTCCCGTTGGGACTCCAGACTGATCTCCTGCAGCAGGCCGCAATACCCAATCAGTTTGAGACGTTCGAGTAACAGAATATCCTGCAGTTGCGAATTTTCGACCCCCTGCAACTGCCCTACATCTGCCTCCAGCGATTCACACGCCTCCAGTGAAAACTTGTAGACACGCCAGCTGGGACGTCGGGAGCCCACCTGGAAGAAGAGGGCGGTGAGACCACTCTGGCGCAGCTCTTCAGCAGTGGCAGAGAAGAAATAGATATGGCTGCGTACCGTGTGGGTGAAGCAGTAGATGAGGGTTTCGGTCGTGGTGCCGGGAGCAGGGCAGAGGCGTTTCATCCGTTTTGCTGAGAAGAGTCCCGCCAGGGCATCGCGGTTTTTCTCGTCGCGCCAATACTCCAGCAGGTGCTGGTTGTTCTCGGTGCGCAGTGCTATCTCGAGTGAGGGACAATCTCCTGTGCTGAAGAAGAGCGGCATGCCGGTCATCCGTGGCAGGTAGAACTGCTCATATCCCTTGATGATGGCGGCGGAGAGCAGATAGTCGACGCTGACCCGATAGCGGATCTTGTTGGCTTCGATAAAGTCGCTGAGGAAGGCATCGAAGGCGGGCTGCTCACCGGAGCGTACCAGCCTCAGCCAATACTTCCCTTCCTTGCTCTCTTCACCGAGGATCTGGTAACCGACCGGCTGATGCAGCACCGGATTGGGGTGATCCCGCTCCAGCCCGGTAAAGAAGACCTCGACCTGAGCGCCGGTCTGGTAATTGGGCAAATAGGGGACCGAGACTCTCATGCCGCCGAGGGAAAGATCGGAACTTTTGGCGAACAACTTCTCCCCGTCATGAAGTTTGATGAGCAAGGGCGAGCTAAAGTGCATCCGCTCTTGTCGTCGCCCGTAGTAACTGGCAAAGACGATGGTGTTGACGTCGTATTGCCGGAAGGGGCTGACAGGGGGTTGCAGCAGGCCATCCACCCGGGCGTGGTGATGGTTCTTTTGCCATTGTTGCAGTGCTTCGTAAACGCCAAGGGTATAGGCGTCACGGTAGAGATAGCACTGGGACTGAAACAGTCCGATGGCCTCGGCCGGCATAAAGTGGGTGATACCGTCGAACTCGTGCACCAGGCACTCGTCCTCCAGTTCATCGCGCATGTCGATAACCCTGCGGCAAGGGGAGCATTTGCGATTGAGCTCCATCTTGATCAGAAAACGGCCGTTACTGTTTTCGTCCTGGGTCAGACGGTTGAAGATCTCTTCGAAATCTTTCTCCCGCAGCAGGGGTACAAGTTGTTCAATCAGATGTTGTTGGTGTACTGAATCCATGTGTTCCTGCCACGGAAAGTCACTTTTCCGATTCTGGGTTTGATCTGTCGGTCGCAAACAAGTATATCAAGCAGGAATTCATCCTGTCCCCGAGTTATCAATGGCTAAAAATAAAACTGCTTATGTTTGTTCCGAATGTGGTGCCGACTTCACACGCTGGCAAGGTCAATGCAGCGAGTGCAAGGAGTGGAATACCATCACCGAGGTACGCCTTGGCTCCGTCACTCCCGCTGGCAAGAGTGCCCGTTACACCGGTTATGCCGGCGCGGTTGGCAGTCAGGTACAGACACTGGCAGAGATCGCTACCACCGAAATCCCCCGTTTTACTTCCGGTTTCAAGGAGTTGGATCGGGTGCTTGGTGGCGGTGTGGTGCCCGGCTCGGCGATTCTGATCGGTGGTAACCCGGGGGCGGGTAAATCGACCCTGCTGCTGCAGACCATGTGTGGTCTGGCAGAGCGGATGAAAACTCTCTATGTCACCGGTGAGGAGTCGCTCCAGCAGGTGGCAATGCGGGCCAACCGCCTTGGGCTACCTACCGACAAGCTGCGGATGCTTTCCGAGACCAGCGTCGAGCAGATCTGCCTGATTGCCCAGCAGGAGCAGCCGCAGATCATGGTGATTGACTCCATTCAGGTGATGCATGTGGCGGATGTGCAATCGTCCCCCGGTTCTGTCTCACAGGTGCGCGAAGCGGCTGCGTTGCTGACCCGCTACGCCAAGCAGAATCATGTGGCCATCTTCATGGTGGGCCATGTGACCAAGGATGGCAGTCTGGCGGGCCCCAAGGTGCTGGAGCACTGCATCGACTGCTCTGTGCTGCTCGATGGCGGTCATGACTCCCGTTTTCGTACCCTGCGCTCTCACAAGAACCGCTTCGGTGCGGTCAACGAGCTGGGGGTCTTTGCCATGACCGAGCAGGGGATGCGCGAGGTGAGCAATCCCTCCGCCATCTTCCTCAGCCGTGGGCAGGAGCAGGCGCCCGGTTCCATCGTCATGGTGATCTGGGAGGGTACCCGACCACTGCTGGTGGAGTTGCAGGCGCTGGTGGACTACTCCCAGCTCTCCAACCCGCGCAGGGTGGCGGTGGGGATGGATCACAACCGGCTCGCCATGTTGCTGGCGGTGCTGCACCGTCACGGCGGGTTGCAGATGGCGGATCAGGATGTCTTCATCAACGTGGTTGGCGGGGTCAAGGTCGAGGAGACCAGTGCGGATCTGGCGCTGCTGCTGGCGATGGTCTCCAGCTTCCGGGATCAGGCGCTGCCCAAGGATCTGGTGGTGTTCGGCGAAGTGGGTCTTTCCGGTGAAATTCGCCCGGTGCCGTCCGGCCAGGAGCGGTTGCAGGAGGCGGCCAAGCACGGTTTCCGCCGTGCCATCGTGCCGCATGCCAATGCCCCCAAGCACCCGATCGAAGGGATGGAAGTGGTGCCGGTCAAGAAGCTGTCTGAGGCACTCGAGGCGCTGTAATCCCTCAGCATTGCAATCGATACAACAGCACAACGGAAAAAGAGCGCCTCGGCGCTCTTTTTTATGGGCTGGAACCTGCCATCAGGGCTGGCTATGTTCCAGATGTTCGCTCAGCAGTTGTTCCAGCTCGCGGTGGAGCAGCTCTTCGTCGCCGACGTTAAGCTCGATCATCCGCTTGAGATGGGTGGCGCTGTCGATATCGATGTGGTGGCAGTAGAAACCCAGCTTCTTGCTGGCTTCGTGGGTCAGCTCGACCTGCATTTTGATCTCGATATCGCTACCGCTCAGGATAAAGCTGAGCTGGTACTCCTTGTTGTCACGGCTCTCCCAGTCGTCGGGGCGGATCAGCAGGGCTCCCTGCAAGGAGACGTCGACAAGCTGGGTCTGCCACTTCTGTTCCCCCTGGGTAAGTTCTGCCATGGTCAAGTAGAGGATCCGTGCAAAACGGCGGCGCTCAGACATGCTCATCTCCTGTATGCAATAAGTGTGGACGCTAGGGTCATTACTCTGAGTGTAATCCACCTTGGTTGCCAGTATCTTGAACTTGCTCCGAAAATGGCATTCAGGCTTGCTGGGTACTCAAGGATTCCACTACATGAAGCGCCTTGACCAGGCGATCTTCCTGTTTGAACCGCTCTTCCAGAACCGGACCCAACTCATTGAGATCATCATCCAGTAGCAGCAATTGGGCCTCGTCGGCATCACTGTATTTGTCGTTGAACTCGAGGGCGAATTCGGTGCTGGTACGAATATGGGGATAGATGCGCTTGGCCAGCTCCAGTGTTTCGCCGCTGGCTTGCTCGAAGGCGGTGACGACGTGGTGGTAGATCTCGAAATGGCCCGCGCTGACATAGTCGACCAGGCGGTCGCAAAACTGATGCAGCTCTTCTGTTTTGGGCAGGCTGCGTTGCTTGGTCCGCGCCGGAGTAAGGCCTGCCAGCTGCATGTATCCGACCAGCAACGCTTGCCTTGCATCCAGCCAGTCGTCGATAGCCTTATGCTTGCCTGCCAGCGCCTGCTTGGTCTGTTCCAGTTTCGTCAACATAATCCCTATCCCTCCGTGGGGCAAAGGCTGGCCGATTGTTCGGTATTCCGAGCCGTTTGAGCAGTGACACAACCTATAACTAGGGAAAATCTGGGCAAGCGTCAATAGCCATGGGGGGATAATGTTAAGTGGCGAAGAAATAGTCAGCGGATTGTGTCTGCGTGCTAGCAGGTTTCAGGCCTGCTCACGGTTTTTCGCGTGTGGAATGTGACTATTTCCGCAGATCTTGATGAAAACCCCAGCGTTTGACGCGTTCGGCTCGATAAAGGCTTTGCCTGTGCGTTTTTTTTTGCATAGAGTGACCCAGCGCTAAATGCCCGATCATAAAGGAAATGTTATGAACAAAGCTCAACTTGTCGATGCGATTGCCGCCAAAGCAGATCTGAGCAAAGCTCAGGCCAAAGTGGCTCTGGAAGAGATCATCAATGGTATTACCCAGAGCTTGAAAGAAGGCGATGCTGTGCAACTGGTCGGTTTTGGCACCTTCAAGGTCACCCACCGCGCAGGCCGCACCGGTCGTAACCCGCAAACTGGTAAAGAGATCCAGATTGCTGCTGCCAACGTGCCTTCATTCGTGGCTGGCAAGGCTCTGAAAGACGCCGTCAAGTAAGTCCGAAAGTCTGTTTTGTCCAATGCCAGTCAGCTTGCTGACTGGCATTGTTTTTATGGGGCTTTCCCATCCTTCCGGTTTTAGTGCTCCCTGGCTTTTCCTGCCTTTTTGGTTTCTTCTGTCGGCCTCGTTGCGGCTGAGGCCTTATGCCGTCTGCGGGTTGGATGGTAGCGGCCAGATCCGCTCATAGGCCCAGGTAAAGACCATGATGTAGACGAGGTAGAAGGCGACGAAGCCGAGATCCAGCATCAGGGCGTCCCACACTCCCAAATCGAGCCAGAACATGACGCAGGGGAGGGAGAGCATCATAAAGCTCGCCTCATAGCCAAACGCGTGCAGGAAGCGGTCCAGTGGTCGCTTGTTGGTGCGCCCGCACAGTTTGAGCAACCCCTTGTCGAACAACAGATTCCAGCCGTAGGTCCAGGCGGTGGCGACGATGGAGAAGAAGATGGCCAGCGAACCGACCTCTGCCACGCCCTGACCGAACAGCTGGCTGATCAGCGGTGCGACCAGTGCCAGCCCGATGCCTTCGTAGAGAACCAGATAACGAAGTCGATCAGGGGGGGCGAAGTTGAGTACTACTCATGGGGATGTGCCTCCTGTGGGAGGCGCATTCTAATCAGGGAGTGGTTAAAAGAGAAGCATCGGCCCGTCATGACGGGCGTTGAGGGGCATGATGATGCGCCCTCTTTGCGATACTTCTCTATTGCCAACTTGGGCGTTAGCCCTGAGTGGTCAAGTCTGCGACTCAGGCGCCGGTTGGCGTGACCCGGGTCAGCATTGCAAAGCCCTCTTCCACTTGAGTGAGCTCTACCTTGACCTCTCCCAACTCGGCGAGCGAGGCAACATGGGTGCCGCCACAGGGGATGGTGACCTCCTGGCCTTCCAGCGAGCAGTGCCAGTAACGGGAGTCGATGATCGCCTCGCCGGCCCGGCTTCGGCGAATGTCAGCTCCGCTTGCTACCCAGTCGGCCAGTTGTTGGTTGACTTTCTCTTCAATCAGCGCCAGATCTGCCAGCAGCGCCTCGCTGTTGACTCCTTTCTTGCGCAGGCTCTTGCCGATTCGGTACTGCTCCCACGATCCGCAAGGCTCGACCCGCGAGCTTTGAATAGCAAGACGATCGAAGTCGGGCTGGCCCAGTGCATCGCGCTCGCTTACCTCCTTGCGCCAGTAGGGAGTCAGTACTCGATTGAGCGCCAGCGCGGCCAGATGGCAGCCGCTATGGCCCAGACTCAGGGCGTGGCGGGCAGCGCTATCTACTTGCAATTCGACCTGGCTGCCAACGGCTAGCGCGTGGTCACCGGTCATTGGATGGACCACCACGAAACGCCACCCTTCAGCCCCCCGTTTTACCGGAATCGCAGTATCGACAAACAGCTTGCCATCCGGGCTGATAGCCCCCATCCGGCAAGGGCCAATGGCGGCTTCGCCCCCTTCCCAGCGAGCATGGCCCACATCCCCCGGCTGATCGGGCCAGAGGTGGCTCTGGGGATGAAAGGGGGTGAGGTCGGTGACCAGCAGTGTGGTGTCGCCACGCTGACAGCAGACCACGCTGGCTTGCTCCTGATGATGGCCCAGCACGAAGCTGACTCGGGTATGTTCCATGGCAAGGCTCCCGCAACGATAAATGAGAAAAGAAAGCGGCAGCATACGCCAAAGTGCGAAGAGGCTCATTAACCAGAGTTAATGAGCCCCTCTTCTCGGTTTGACGGTTCGCTAGATCATGGCGACCAGCAGATAGGCGTTGAGGCCAATCACCAGCGCAACGATAAGGCGGCCTATGGCTTGTGTGACCGGATGGTTGCGATGTTGCCCCATCAGCGCCCGATCGCCGGTCAATATCAGCAGCGGGATGAGCGCCAGCGCGATGCCGAAGCTCAGCACCACCTGGCTCAGCACCAGGATCTCGGTGGTGTTGAGGCCCATGGCGATTACCACGAAGGCAGGGGCCATGGTGATGGCGCGGCGCAGCCAGAGCGGGATGGTAAAGCGCACGAAGCCCTGCATCACCACTTGGCCGGCCAGCGTGCCCACCACGGTAGAGCTGATGCCGGAGGCGACCAGCGAGAGGCCGAACAGAGTCGCGGCCGCCTGACCCAGCAGCGGGGTGAGGGTCTGGTAGGCCGACTCCAGCTCGGCTACTTGCTGGTTGCCGTAGCTGTGGAAGGCGGCCGCCGCCATGGCCATCATCGCCAGATTGACGAAGCCGGCGATGGTCATGGCAATCGCCACATCGACCCGGGTGGTGTGCAGCCGCTGGGGGACCGAGCCCTGATCCTGGGTGTGCTGGGTCAGTGCCGAGTGCAGGTAGATAACGTGGGGCATCACGGTGGCGCCGAGCACGCCGGCCGCCAGATAGACGGCGTCACTGTTGGGCAGGCCGGGGAAGAGGGCGCCCTCCAGCAGGCTAGGCAGATGGGGGCGGGAGAACACCAGCTCGACGATGTAGGCCGCCGCCACGAACAGCAGCAGGCCGCCCACCACGAACTCCAGCGGTTTCTGGCCGCGGGATTGCAGCATCAGGATCCCCCAGGTCACCACGGCGGTGATGCAGGCCCCTTCAAGCAAGGTCACGCCAAGCAGCAGCTTGAAGCCGACGGCGGCGCCGATAAATTCGGCGAGATCGGTGGCCATGGCGATGATCTCTGCCTGCACCCAGTAGGCCCAGACCGCCGGTTTCGGCAGTCGGTCGCGGATGTGCTCCGCTAGATTCTTGCCGGTGACGATACCGAGTTTGGCCGAGAGGGTTTGCACCAGCATGGCCATCAAGTTGGCCCATACCACCACCCAGAGCAGTTGGTAGCCAAAGGTAGAGCCCGCCTGAATATTGGTGGCGAAGTTGCCCGGGTCGATATAGCCGATGGCGGCGATAAAGGCAGGCCCGAGCAGGGTAAGTTTGAATTTGCGGACTGGAATCGTAGTCGTCAGTGCGGGTTGCATGGCATCACCCTCCATAAGGATATGGAGAGAGAATAGATCTAAGTGATAATCATTATCAATTGTTGTTTCTGATGATTTCCATCGGGAAAAACATTTAAAGCGGTCAGTTGCAGTGAGGGATGTGATTTCGTACAATACGCCGCCCTAGAAAAGCAGCGACTAAACACCTTTATGTTCCTTGCCTCCGAGGTCTGGCTGCACCTGGGCGGAGGCTGAATTAATCCGTAAGGAGCTAAAATGCGTCATTACGAAATCGTCTTCATGGTTCATCCGGACCAGAGCGAGCAAGTTCCCGGCATGATCGAGCGTTACACCGGCGCCATCACCACCTCCGGTGGTACCATTCATCGCCTGGAAGATTGGGGCCGTCGTCAGCTGGCTTACCCGATCGACAAACTGCACAAAGCCCACTACGTTCTGATGAACGTAGAAGCAGAGCAAGCCGTTATCGATGAGCTGGAAACCAACTTCCGCTTCAACGATGCCGTTATCCGCAACATGATCATGCGCACCAAGCACGCCGTGACTGAAGTTTCTCCGATGGCCAAGGCCAAAGAAGAGCGCTTCACCCGTCGTGACGACGAGCGCCGCGAAGAAGCTACTGAAGCTGCTTCCGAAGAGTAATTCTGGATCACTGACTAGAGGATAAAGGCCATGGCACGTTATTTCCGTCGTCGTAAGTTCTGCCGCTTCACCGCCGAGAACGTTACCGAGATCGACTACAAAGATATCGTTACTCTGAAAAACTACATCACTGAATCTGGCAAGATCGTACCGAGCCGTATCACCGGTACCCGCGCCAAGTATCAGCGTCAGCTGGCACGCGCCATCAAGCGTGCTCGTTACCTGGCTCTGCTGCCGTACACCGATCTGCACAACAAGTAAGAATCGGCCCGGCACTTAAGCCTAACTCAACGAAATTTATAGAGGAAAGGTAATGCAAGTTATCCTGCTCGACAAAATCGCCAAACTGGGCGGTCTGGGTGACCAAGTTTCCGTGAAATCTGGTTATGCCCGTAACTACCTGATCCCGCAAGGCAAAGCTGTTATGGCTACCAAGGCCAACATCGAAGCTTTCGGTGCTCGTCGCGCTGAGCTGGAAGCCAAACTGGCTGCCAACAAAGCTGCTGCTGAAGAGCGTGCTGCCAAGCTGGCCGAACTGGCTACCGTGGTTATCGCTTCCAAGTCTGGCGACGAAGGCAAGCTGTTCGGTTCCATCGGTACCCGTGACGTGGCTGAAGCCATCACTGCTGCCGGCGTAGCCGTTGCCAAGAGCGAAGTCCGCATGGGCAACGTTCTGCGTAACACCGGTGACTACGAAGTTGCTGTTCAGCTGCACGCTGACGTTAAAGCAACCGTACAGATCCAGGTTGTTGCCCTGTAATAGCGATTCGCTTTTGCAGAAAAAACCCGCGCTCTTGCGCGGGTTTTTTATTTTCCGGCCCGGGGGTAGAGTGAAGGCCTGTTCCACTGGAGGAGATCATTATGGCTTGGGTAGAAGGTCGCGTCATCGAACGCATCGAATGGACACCCACCCTGTTCTCCCTGCGGGTAGCGGCCGAGCTGGTCCCCTACAAGGCAGGCCAATTCACCAAGCTGGCCCTCGAGCAGGGCGATCGCCGCATTCAGCGCGCCTACTCCTTCGTCAATCCCCCCTCTGCGCCATACCACGAGTTCTATCTGGTCGAGATCCCGAGCGGTGAGCTGACTCCGTCCCTTGGCTTGCTGCAAGCGGGCGATACATTGCTGGTGCAATCCCAGGCCACCGGCTTCCTGACGCTGGATGAGGTGCCCGCCGGGCGCGATCTCTGGCTGCTCTCGACTGGCACTGCCATCGGCCCCTTCCTCTCCATGTTGGCAGATGGGGAAGCCTTCAACCGTTTCGAGAATCTGGTGCTGGTGCACGGGGTGCGCAAAGGCGAAGAGCTGAGCTATCAGGATTTGATCGCCAGCTTTGCCGAGCAATATGGCGAGCGTTTTTGCTATGTCCCCTTTGTCAGCCGCGAGCCTTGGCCCGATGCAATGGCAGGGCGGATCCCGGCGGCTATCGCCAATGGTCAGCTGCAGGCTAGAGTGGGGTTGGAGTTCTCACCCGAGCTGAGCCAAGTGCTGATCTGCGGCAATCCGGAGATGGTGAAAGAGACCCAGCAAACCTTGCTGGCGCTGGGGTTGGCCAAGAATCTGCGGCGGGCACCGGGCAATATCAGTGCGGAGAATTATTGGTAAAACAATCAGCACAGGGGCGCCAGGCCCCTGCTGGATAAGGAAAGGGGGGGTCAGTTTTTCTTGCCGTTACCCTTGTTTTTATCCTTCTGTTTGTCGTGACCCTGTCCCGGGTTATTGCCGCTGTGGATGCTGCGGTTGTAGTGATCCCGGTACTTGCCATCCATCTTGTCGCAGTTGAGTTTGATCCGGCTGTCGCCAATGCCAAGATCCAGACAGTTGTCTTGCCACCAGTCGTACTCCTTGTCATCCCAGTCGAGATTGATCTTGATGTCATCACCGGAGATCTTGATGCCATCGCTATTTTTGCTTGGCGGTGCCGCAACCGCGATGCCGTGCGCCATGAGCAGGGAAAGCAGCAGGGCGCCGCGTCGGATAACGGGGTTGTGTTTAGCTTGGGTCATCGCAAGGGTACTCCTGTTGTTACTGGTCGCTCTGCGAGTTGGCAGGGACCTGGTTGGTTTTCGGTGGCTGGTTGCGATTCTCTTCATCTTCCAGATTGAATTTGACCGCCTTGCAGTCGACGGTGGAGGTCTCCCCGATATCCAGAGTGAGGCAGTCGTTCTGGGTCCAGCCGAACTGTTTGTCATCCCAGTCCAGATTGAATTTAAGCTCATCGACGGAAAATTCGGTGCCACCGCTCTCTGGATATTGCTGTGTCGCAGCGGCGCCGCCGGTAACCAGAAGAAGGGAGAGTAGCAAGGTGGTCGTACTGTTCATGATGGCCTCGGATAATTGCAACGGTGGATGAGTGTACGGATCTGGGCTGAACCCGGGCGGAATCGCACCTCATCTCACCACATGATCAAGTCAGGGAGGAATTGTATCGCTTTTCTGCTGCCGATTTGTCCGTTTTGGTCGCACTCTGGGCAGCTGGTTGCCAATCTGAAGGAATTCAGTCATTTGCCCTTCTCTGTGCGAGTCTGGCGACTATAATCGGCAGCCAACTTTTCCTGCACAGCACACCCCTTCATCATGACCACACAGGACTCCTCCACACAGCGCTACCCCAAGGGGTGGTTCGCTCTGACGACGGTATACAGTTTCACCGGATTGGCCATTCTGGCCTCCATTATCTTCTCCCTGCTGCTGTTCCTCTCCATCGATGACAACCCGCTGATGAAGTGGCTGTTCGGCGGCTTGGCCATCATCTTCGAGCTGGGCAAGTTTTACGTCTGGTACGAGTACGGCGAGCGCAAGGCGCGGCGGGATTTGAGTGGTGCTCTCTGGTCGCTGCTGTTTTACAGCGTGCTGGCGGCCATCTCCATCGGCGGCAGTATCGGTGGCATCAACAGCGCCACCAATACGGTGTTGAGCCAGCAGGCGCGCCACGAGCGGGAGCTCGCCCGTTTCGACGAGCAGATCGCCAGCATCGAGCGGCAGATCCAGCTCAACGAAGAGGCAGCCCGCAAATACATCGAGCTGGAGCGCATCTCCAGTGGCGTCTCCTCGTTGCAGCACGCCAACACCAAGCTGCGCTTGCAGCAGGATGAGCTGCGTCAGCAGCGCGATGCGAAGCCGGTCAACGAGCAATCCTCCATGCTGGGGCTGATGAGCAGTCTGGCGGACGGGGTCGGGATGAGCATCAGCCAGGTGCAGTTCCTGCTGGTCTGCTTCCTCTCGGTGCTGCTCGACGTGTTCGGCGCCTTCTTCGTCAGCCTGATCGGCGAGGAGAACCGCTTTCGCCGGATGTGGCGCTGGCAGCAGGATCAAGCTCGCAGAGAGGCGCAGGCAGAGTTGGCGATGGCAGCCCAGCCCGAGCCCATCATGCCCCCAGAACCAGCCCCCGAAGTGCTGGCGCAGGTGCGCGGTGCGCTGATGAGTGGTGAGCTCAAGTGCAGCAAGCGCTCGGTGGCGCAGGCGCTGTCACTCTCGCTGGAGGAGGTGGATCGGGTGTTCCACCATCTGCTGTCGCAAGGGGTGCTGGGGCAGGGGAGCAATCGCCACTACTACCTAAATCCGGCGCTGGAGCAGCAAGCCGGATAGTGAGAAGGCCACCGGAACGCGGTGGCCTTTTTCGTTATCGAGTGGCGATAGCACTCAGTGAGTCAGCACCATCATCAGGCTGAGGAAGGCGGCCAGTCCGCCACCGATGCCGATGATCCAGTAAAACCCCTTGGCCCCCTGTTTGAGCGGGATGCGGAAGTAGAGTAGAAACGCCCACCACCCCAGTGCCAGCAACAGAGGAATAAGAAACATTCGAGCCATGGTGTCCTCGCTGTTATTCTGTTGACCCTTGATCAATCAACAGGATGGATTGTGCAATGACGCAACTACAGATTACCGCATTCGGTGACCCCTCGGTACTCAAGCTCAACCCTTCCCTCGATAAGGTGCCAGCCGATGGTGAAGTGCGGGTGCGCATCTGCTTTGCGGGGGTCAATCCCATCGATGCCAAAACCCGCGCCGGTCTTGGCTGGGCGGCGGCCCAGAACAAGGACAAGCTGCCCTGGACACCGGGTTATGACATCTCCGGCGTGGTGGAGAAGATAGGCCCCGGCGTGACCTCGCTGGTTGAGGGGGATCTGGTGTGCGGCATGGTCGGTTTTCCCCTCGCTGCCGGTGGCTACGGGGAGTCTGTGGTGGCAAGCGAAGGCGAGCTGGTCAAGCTCGACGGAGTGAGCCTGCAGCAGGGTGCGGCGCTGCCACTGGCCGGTCTCACCGCCTGGCAGGGGCTGCTTGAGCACGGCGGCCTCCAGAGCGGTCAGCGGGTCTTGATCCTCGCCGGTGCCGGTGGAGTCGGCCATCTGGCAGTGCAGTTTGCCAGCGCCTATGGCGCCGAGGTGGTGGCTACCGCCAGCCCCGATAACCATGGCTTCCTGCACGCACTGGGGGCGCGCTGGATGGTGAATTACCATGATGCGAACTGGCCAGCACAGGTGGTGGCAGAGGCCGGTCAGGTCGATCTGGTGCTGGATCTGGTGGGCGGCGAGAGCGGCAAGGCGGCGCTGGCCTGCGTCAAACCGGGTGGCCGCCTGGTGACTGTGCCTACCATTACCGCCCAGCAGATCAAGGATGCTGGGGCTGCGGCGGGTATCGAGGTGGTCGGCATGCTGGTTCACCCCGACCAGAAGCAGCTGGGTCAGATGTTGATGCTGCTGCGTCAGGGGGAGGTGAAGGTCACCCTCGCCGGTGAGTTCGCTCTGGCTGAGGGGGCGCTGGCCCATCAGACCATCGAAGGGGGCCATGTACGCGGCAAGCTGCTGCTGCGGATGCCTGCCGCCGATGGCTATCCCGGATGAGCGAGATGATGGAGATGGGGCTGGGGTGGCTCTTTTTAAGTGCATTCACCTCAGCCACCCTGCTGCCCGGCAGCTCGGAAGTGCTGCTGGGGGCCATGGCGGCCAAGGGGGAGTGGAGCATGGCTAGCCTGCTGCTGTGGGCGACGCTGGGCAATACCCTCGGTTCCATGACTACCTGGTGGCTCGGCTGGCTCGCCACCTTCAAGAAAAAACCGGAAGATTTTCAAGGCCGTGGGGAACAAAAAGCCTTAGGCTGGCTCAAACAACATGGTCACTGGTGTCTGCTGCTTGCCTGGACGCCGGTGGTCGGTGATGGTCTCTGTCTGTTGGCCGGTTGGCTGCGCCTCTCCTTCTGGCGCTCTCTCATTTTGATCGGGCTCGGCAAATTGTTCCGTTATGCCCTGGTTTTTCTGCTGGCCAGTCACATTTTCTAGCCTGTTTTTGTCACTCACGAGGTTACCGTGAACAAAGTCATACCTTTAACGATTCTGCTGGGCTTCACCCTGCCGGTGCTGGCGGCACCGACCCTGATCGCCGAACAGGGCAAGGAGGAGGGCAAGCTCGCCATCCCCTACCAGATGTACAAGCTGGACAACGGCCTGACCGTGATCCTGGCCCCCGATCGCTCCGATCCGCTGGTGCACCTCGATGTGACCTATCACGTCGGTTCATCCCGCGAGACGGTCGGTAAGTCCGGTTTCGCTCACTTCTTCGAGCACATGATGTTCCAAGGCTCGAAACACGTCGGTGATCAGGAGCATATGCGGATCATCAACGAAGCCGGTGGCGACATGAATGGCACCACCAACAAGGACCGCACCAACTACTACGAAACAGTGCCGGCCAACCAGCTGGAAAAAGTGCTCTGGCTGGAGGCGGATCGGATGGGCTTCCTGCTCGATGCGGTGAGCCAGAAGAAGTTCGAGATCCAGCGCGCCACCGTCAAGAACGAGCGGGCCCAGCGGGTCGATAACCAGCCGTACGGGCTGGTGAGCGAGAAGGTGGGGGAGGCGCTCTATCCGCGTACTCACCCCTACTCCTGGCAGCCTATCGGTTACGTGGAAGATCTCGACCGGGTCGATGTGAACGACCTCAAGCAGTTCTTCCTGCGCTGGTATGGCCCCAACAACGCTACCCTGACTCTGGGCGGCGACTTTGACAGCAAGCAGGCCCTCGAGTGGATCGAGAAGTACTTCGGCTCCATCCCGCGCGGCCCGGACGTGGCCGAGCCGACGCCAAAGCCGGTGACTCTGCCCGAGACCCGCTACGTGACGTTGCAGGACAAGGTACACCTGCCGCTGCTCTATATCAGCTACCCCACCGTATCTCTTGGCGATCCGCAGGAGCCTGCACTCGACATGTTTGCCGACGTGCTGGGTGGTTCCGCCAGCTCCATGCTCTACCAGTCGCTGGTGAAAACCGGCAAGGCGATCGATGTGGGGGCGTCCCACTACTGTGAAGAACTGGCCTGTACCCTGACCGTCTACGCCTATCCCAATCCGTCACAGGATGGCAGCCTCAAGACCCTCAAGGGGGAGGTGGACAAGGTGATCGGCGAGTTCGCCCAGCGCGGCCTCAAACCGGAAGATCTGGAGAAGGCGATCGCCAAGTACCGTGCCTCCGCCATCTGGGGTCTGGATAGCGTCTCCGGCAAGGTGAGCCAGCTCGCCATGGGTCAGGTGTTTGCCCAGGATCCCAACTATGTGTTCAAGACACTGGATGCCATCGGCAAGGTGACACCTGAGCAGGTGAAGGCCGCCTACGACAAGTTCATCGCGGGCAAGCCTGCGGTGGTGCTGAGCGTGGTGCCCAAGGGCAAGACTGAGTGGCAGGTTGCCACCCCGAACTTTACCCCCGCCAAGCGCGAACTGCCGGATTACAGCAAGCATGACGAGGCGCTGGCCGAACGACCGGTAAAAGACAATTTCGATCGCAGCGTGCAGCCCAAGGCGAGCGAGGCGGTGAGCGTCAAGGTGCCCGCCATCTGGCACGGCAAGCTCGACAAGAACATCGAGATCATCGGCACCAAGAGTGACGAGATCCCCGCGGTCTCCATCATGATCGCCCTGCCGGGCGGCATTCGTGCCGAAGATAAGGGGCAGCTTGGACTGGCCAATCTGACCGCCGCCATGATGGGGCAGGGCACGGTGCGCCTGACCGAGGCTCAGCTCAGCGACGAGCTGCAAAAGCTGGGCTCAAGCATTGATGTCTCCAGCGCCCAGTACAACAACCTCATCACCGTCAGCTCGCTGGCGGACAAGTTGCCCCAGACCCTGGCGCTGGTGCGCGAGGTGCTGGAGCGCCCGGGCATGCGGGAGGCGGACTTCGAGCGGGTCAAGGCGCAGCTGCTGCAAGGAATGCAACAGGCCCAGCAGCAGCCCGAGTGGCTGGCCGGGCAGGCGTTCCGCGAGCTGGTCTACGGCAAGCAGAACCGCCTCGGTCAACCTACCGACGGGGTAGCGGCTGATGTGGCCAAGCTGACCCTGGCGGACGTGAAGCACTTCTATCAGGCCTACTACAACCCCACCAATGCCAAAGTGGTGGTGGTCGGTGATGTGGGCCAGAAGCAGATCGAGGAGCAACTTGGCTTTCTGACCGAGTGGAAGGGGGCCACGCCGACTCTGGGGGATCTCAAGCTCAAGGGTGAGCAGGCCAAGCCGGGCATCTATCTGGTCGACAAGCCGGGGGCGCCCCAGTCGGTGATCCGCATCGGCCGTCGCGCCATGCCGTTCGATACCACGGGGGATTACTTCACCGCCGGGCTGATGAACTTCAACCTGGGTGGCAACTTCAACAGCCGCATCAACCTCAACCTGCGGGAAGACAAGGGTTACACCTATGGTGCCAGCTCGGGTTTCTCCGCCAACCGCGAGGTGGGCACCTTCGCCACAGGCGCCAATGTGCGGGCCGATGCGACTGTGGATGCCATCCGCCAGTTCCTCAAGGAGATGGACAACTACCGCAAGAGCGGCCCGACCCCGGTCGAGCTGGCCTATATGCGCAGCGCGGTTTCCCAGCAGGATGCCCTCTCTTACGAGACCTTGGGCCAGAAGGCGGGCTTCCTGCTGCAGATGGTGATGTATGACCTGAAACCGGACTATGTGCAGGCCCAGAACAACCTGATCAAAACGGTGTCGCCCGAGGCGCTCAAGGCCAGTGCCGCCCGTTGGCTCAATCCGGCCGACATGGTGATCGTGGTGGTGGGAGACAAGCAAAAGCTTGAAAAACCCCTGAAGGAGCTTCATCTTCCCATCTATCCGCTGCAGTTGCCGTAACTGACGCTTTATAAAAATCAAGAGCCGCCCCGGATGGGGCGGCCTCACATGAGCCGTGAATATGACTACAACAAGCTTGTCGCTCACCGAGTTGCTGAATGCGTTGGGATCACCGGAGCGCCTCACCGCGCTCAAGGGGATCCGGCGCGGGATCGAACGTGAATGCCTGCGCATCACGCCGGATGGCCGACTCGCCCAGAGTGACCATCCACGGGCGCTGGGCTCGGCCCTGACCCATCCCAATATCACCACCGACTACTCGGAGAGCCTGCTGGAGTTCATCACCCCGGCCACCGACTCCATCGACAGCCTGATGGAGCAGCTCGGCGACATCCATCACCATGTGATTCAGCATCTGGGTGACGAGCGGATTTGGCCGCTCTCCATGCCATGCTTCGTCGGTGGGGAAGAGAGCATCCGGCTGGCCCAGTACGGCAGCTCCAATATCGGCAAGATGAAGACCCTCTACCGTCAGGGATTGAAGAACCGCTACGGCAGCCTGATGCAGGTGATCGCCGGGGTGCACTTCAACTTCTCCATGCCCGACAGCTTCTGGAGCGAGTGGCAGGATCTGGTGTGCGAAGGGTGCTGCAGCCAGCGCTTTATCTCCGACAAGTACATGGGGCTTATTCGCAACGTCTACCGCTTCGGCTGGCTGGTGCCCTATCTGTTCGGCGCCTCCCCGGCCATCTGCGAATCCTTCCTCAAAGGGCGCAAGAGCAACCTGCCGTTCGAGAAGACCGGCAAGGGCACCCTCTATCTGCCTTACGCCACCGCGCTGCGTCTCTCCGATCTCGGTTACACCAACAGCGCCCAGGCTGGGCTCAAGATCAGCCACGACAGCCTGCCAGCCTATGTCAGCAGCCTGCGCCGCGCCATCAACACCCACAATCCCGACTTTGCCAAGATCGGGGTCAAGGTGGATGGGGAGTATCGTCAGCTCAATGACAACGTGTTGCAGCTGGAGAACGAGCTCTACGCTCCAATCCGTCCCAAGCGCACCCCGCGCAGCGGCGAGAAGCCCTCGGATGCGCTGGATCAGCGCGGCATCGAATACATCGAGCTGCGCACCGTGGACGTCAACCCCTTCACCCCGCTCGGTATCGATGCCGACCAGATCCGCTTCTTCGATCTGTTCCTGGTCTGGTGCTTGTTGCGCCCCTCTCCGGTGCTGAGTGACGAGGAGATTGCCCGCAACCGCCGCAACCAGAACAAGGTGGTGCTGGAGGGACGTCGTCCCGGCCTCGAGCTGGAGGACGAGCAGGGTCATGCCATTGGCCTCAAAGAGTACGGCCTCAAGCTGTTCGACGAGCTGGCTCAGGTGGCCGAATTGCTGGATCGCTGCTGCGGCCGTAACCACTATCGCAAAACGCTGGCAATGCACCGTGAGAAGCTGCTCAATCCGGATTTGACCTACTCCGCCCGCATGCTCAAGGAGCTGCTGGAGAGTGGCAAGGATAACGGCTGTTACGGCGACAAGCTGGCGACCCGCTATCGCGAGGAGCTGCTGGCAGGGGAGCTGCAATACTGGGATGAGGCCTACTTTGCCGGTGAGGCGAAGGATTCCCTGGCCAAACAACGGGAGCGCGAGCGCAGCGACAGCCTGTCATTCGATGACTTCCTGGCCGACTACTTCGGTACCAGTACCACCACGGCCTGAAGGCGGGTTCGTTCCGACCCAAGTGCCAGCAAAAAGCCGCTCGAGTGAGCGGCTTTTTTATTTCTCTTGTCCCGTCCTGAATATGGTTTACACCTTTCCCCCCAATAAATGGAGAACCCGATGGGACAAGGGGTGAAACGGACACAGCGCGATTACTCGCTGACTTTTAAACTGGCACTGGTCGAGCAGATTGAAAAAGGCGAGCTCACCTACAAACAGGCTCAGGTGCGTTATGGCATTCAGGGCCGCTCCACCGTTCTGGTATGGTTGCGTAAACATGGTCGGCAAGATTGGAGCCAGGGGGCTTCTGTACGTGCCGGCAGGAGCATCACCATGCCTGACCCCGACAACCAGACGCCCGAACAGCGTATCAAGGAGCTCGAGCAACAGCTGGCGCTAATGAGCCAGAAGGCCCAGTTCTTTGAGGCCATCGTCGATGTACTGAAGAATGACTACGGCGTCTCCATCGTAAAAAAGCGACCCGGCAAGTCCTCTCGCAGCGGCAAGTCGAGAAGCTGACCATCGTCAGGGCTTGCCTGTTTCTGGGGATAAGCCGGCAGGCTTACTACAAGCGCAATCGAGTCGCCGACGAGCGCCATGCTCAAGGGCTGCAGGTGGTGCGCTTCGTGCGTCAGGTTCGACTGCGACAACCTCGGGTGGGCACTCGCAAGCTGCATTATCTGCTCCAGGGTCAGGATGATGGCGGGCTCAAGGTAGGGCGGGACAGGCTGTTTCAGATATTGGCCGAGCACCGCCTGCTAGTGCAACCTAAGCGGGCGTATCACAAGACCACCCACAGTTTTCACCGTTTCTACCGTCATCCCAACTTGCTCAAGGCGGGGCCAGAGCAGGTCACGCCGGTGGCCCCGGAGCAGGTCTGGGTCGCTGATATCACCTATCTGCCAGCCAGGAGCGGACCGCTGTACCTGAGCCTGGTGACGGATGCGTACTCACGCAAGATAGTGGGCCATCACGTGCACGAAGGGATGCACGCCGAGTCGGTGGCGATGGCGTTCAAGAAAGCGCTGAAGCAACGACGTGGCAGCGGGGAGCTAATCCATCACTCGGACCGCGGCGTGCAGTATTGCTCGGGGCTGTATCAGTCATTACATGAACGGTACGGGGTGAAATGCTCGATGACGGATGGGTATGACTGTTACCAGAATGCGTTGGCGGAGCGGGTGAACGGGATTTTGAAAGGAGAGTTATTGTTGCAAAGCCCGCAGGATTTGACGCAAGCGCGGGAAATGGTGCGTGAAGCGGTGGATATTTACAACGAGGAGCGGCCGCATCATGCGTTGAAATACAGAACCCCCGATGCGGTACATAGAGGGTTCTGAGTAGAAAAATGCTAGTTGAAAATGTGTAAACCTATTTCAGGACTAGACATCTGAACCTGAGCGATATCAGACGTGGTTATACATGGCCTCGATTTCGCTCTGGTACTTGGCCTCGATGATCTTGCGGCGCAGCTTCATGGTGGGGGTCAGCTCACCCAGCTCCATGGAGAAGGCGCTCGGCAGCAGGGTAAACTTCTTCACCTGCTCGAACTTGGCCAGCTCTTTTTGCAGATCGGCGATGCGGGCTTCGAAGAACTCCATTACCCGGGAGTGGCGCAGCAGCTCGGTCTTGCACTGGTACTGCAGGTTGATGGAGCGGGCGTACTCCTCCAGCGACTCGAAGCAGGGGACGATCAACGCCGAGACGAAGTGGCGGGCATCGGCGACGATGGCGATCTGCTCGATAAAGCGATCCTTGCCGATGGTCCCTTCCACCAGTTGCGGGGCCACGTACTTGCCGTTGGAGGTCTTCATCAGCTCCTTGAGGCGCTCGGTGAAGTAGATATTGCCCTGGCTGTCGAGCTCACCGGCATCGCCGGTACGCAGGAAGCCATCCTCGGTCATCACTTCGGCGGTGGCGTCCGGCTTGTTGTAGTAGCCGCGCATCACTGTGGGGGAGCGCACCAGCAGCTCGTTGTTCTCACCCAGCTTCACTTCGATGCCGTTCAGTGCCGTGCCGATGGAGCCGAGCTTGAACTGGCTGTCTTCGTAGCAGCAGACGGTGGCAGTGGTCTCGGTCATGCCGTAGCCGTACTTGAGGTTGAGCCCCATCGCCTGGAAGAAGAGGTTCACATCGTCGGCCAGACGGGCGCCCGCCACCGGCAGGAAGCGGGTGCGGCCGCCAAAGCGGGCGCGCAGCTTGCGAAACACCAGTCGCTCGGCGAGCCAGAGCTGGCCGTAGAGCAGCGGGGAAGCGGACTTGCCCGTCTGACGGGTGGCAACCATCTGCTTGCCGACACGGGTTGCCCAGCCAAACAGGGCGCGCCGCAGAGCCGGAGCCTGAGCGACTTTGGCCTGGATCATGGCATAGGCCTTCTCGTAGAGGCGCGGCACGGCGCACATCACGGTCGGCTGCACCTCGCCAATCACATCCATCGCCTTCTGCGGATCGCGGATATAGACGTTCTCGGCGCCGCAATAGAGCACGTAGTAGCTCCAGGCCCGCTCGAATACGTGGCTGAGCGGCAGCATGCAGAGCGACACATCCTGCTCGTTCAGATCGAGGCGGCTGTTGTGTATCTCGAAACAGGCGGCGATGTTGTTGAAGTCGAGCATGACCCCCTTGGGCTCGCCTGTGGTGCCGGAGGTGTAGATCAGGGTCAGCAGATCATCCATCCGGTACTGGGTTTCCCGCTCGCGCAGCTCCTGCTCACTGGGTTGATGGTTGCCGGAGACCAGAAATGTCTGGAAGTGGCTCGCCTGCTCACAGCCGCGCAGGTTGACGCTGCCATCGAGGGCGACGATCTGGCGGATCTCGCCGTTTTCAATCAGTTTCAGCGCCTGATCGAACTGGGGTTGCTCGCCAACGAACAGCACCTTGATGCCGGCATCTTTGACGATGTAGCGCAGCTGATCGAGGGTGCTGGTGGGATAGATAGGGACGCTGACGCCGCGGGCGGCCAAGATGCCGAGATCGGCCTGGGTCCATTCCGGCATGTTGCGGGCATAGATGCCGACCATCTCGGTGGGCTGGTGGCCGGCACGGATCAGCGCCTGTGCGCAGTAGTCCATGGCCTGGCCCAGAGTACGCCAGCCGATGGCGCGCCACTGGCCATCCTGCTGAACCCGCAGGGCAGCCTTGTTGCCAAGTTGGGCAATACGTTCACGCATCAGTCGAACCAGATGAAGCTTCGGCATCAGTTAAACATCCTTTAATTACAGTTGTACGCCCGCAAGGGCACTAAAAATCGGGCTAGAGTTTAAACTCCAAGATTACAGCTTACAAGTGTTCGCTGTTTGTCTTGGATCACAAAGAGTGCAAATAGCTCTTCCTTTGTGCAGAGTGGCCGATACTGCAAAGGAGCAAAGGGAGAGTTAACGATATGAATCTATGGATGAAAGGGGCATTGGCCGTGATCGTGCTCATGATGGTGGGGGGCGGGGCGGCCTGGTACTTTCTGGGCAAGACACAGCAGCCTGCGAATCCCTGGTATGAAGGGGCGGAGGGATACCAGCAGGCCCAACAGCAGGCATTGGCGCTGGGCTATCCGCTGCTCTATGTGCTGGAGACCCCCAAGTGCCGTCGCTGCAAGGCATTGAACGAACGTTTCTGGCGCAGTGAAGAGATGAGAGTGCCGTTGAGCCGATTGGTCAAGGTGCGGCTCAATCCGGGCAAGGGGGATGGTAGTGAACAGATCCTGCGCCGTTTTCCCAAGGTGGCCACACCGCCCGGCATCTATATCCAGCAGCCGGGTCAACCCCTCAAACCGATCAAGATAGTGGTGGATATACAGCAGATATGGATGCCGGGGAAAACCTGGCTGCGGGGCTTCTATATGCCGCTTTCCGCCGCAGGATTCGAGGCGGTGGTTCACACCACTCTCTCCTTGCAGGATCCGGCGATGGATAACGCCCCCCTCGATTGAGGCGGGATCAGCTGAAGTCGAACAGGCGGGACATCAGTACCGCATCTTCCCGATCATTGCCGGTGCCGTAGTAGTCGGCGCGGCGGCAATACTCGGCAAAGCCGGCGCTCTCGTAGAGGTTGATGGCGGTCTGGTTGCCTGCCCGCACCTCGAGAAACCAGGCCTCTGCCCCGGCTTGTTTGCTGCGAGTCAGGTAGGCTTGCAGCAGTGTCCGTCCCAACCCCTTGCCCTGAAATTCGGGGTGGACACAGATATTCATCAGCGAGCTGTCTCCGGCCACCAGATCCGAGATATAGAAGCCGGCCGGGCGACCATCGACCAGCATCAAGCCGTTGAGATAGCGAGGACCGAAGCAGGATAGCAGGTTGGCCTGGCTCCAGGGCTCCTTGTGGGCGGCCTGCTCTATGGGATAGACAAGGTCGAAATCGGCTTCGAGCAGGGGACGAAACTCAGGCATGTTGACTCCGGGTGACTGGGTGGAGGATGTCGGGGTTGGCAAAGACGACTTTTGTAAAATCAGGTAAAAAGAGCGGCTTCCAAGAGGGCGTTGAAGGCATGATGCAGGATCATGTCGTACTGTTCGCCAGGTGTCGGCGTAGTTGTTGCCACAGGGCGCGCTTTTGTGCGGCACTGGGGGCCAGCGGACAGATCAACGCATCGGGTCGTTCCGGGTTGGCCTCCGTCAGCCAGAGCAGCGGTGAGGCATCCGCCGTTTGCAGGTTGGCAGGCGGCAGCTCGCTGAGCAGTGAGACCTCGTCGGGGGTCATGCCGAGCAGCTGGCAGATATCCGCCAGCAGCGTGGTGGCAGGCAGCTGAGGCGCCAGCAACCAGAGTTTGCCGCTGGGCAGCGGAGCGCGGGTGGCCGGTGCTGTCTGGTCGGGCTGCACGGCATCTTGCGCAAGCTCGGGTACGAGATCTGCACCCAGCAATGCCGGACGACGCAGTTGCCAGCTTTGAATGCCCATGCGGGCCAACATGCTCTGACGAACGGGATCTTGCATCTGGGGCGACTCACTCTTGATCTGCGTTGGGGAAAATTGTGTTGCGCAGGGTACACTCGAACCGCTTTTGCTGCACCCTTTGCAACGCATCATCTGGCGCATGCGGGCATGGTGCCATCACGACACTGGCTATGCATGGGCGCAGCACGCTGCCGATACGGTATCGCACTGCCTTTGCGTTTTTTCCTGCCAGAGGCGGGTATTGTGCGGCAAGAGATACCAGAATAAACATCATAACAAGACAAAACCCAAGGTCGAGCAAATGGATATCACGCCTTGGGGCTAACATCATCCCAGCTTCGGAACACTCTCTATGTCGTCTTTAGCTCAAGCCCAGAACCCTGCGCGTCTTATTCCCATCCAGGAGCGCCTGCCCCGGCTGCTGGCAGCCCTTGGTGAGGGGCTTTATGAACGGCAGGATGCCCTGCGCCTCGGTCTGCTGGCAGCCCTCAGCGGTGAGAGTGTCTTCTTGCTGGGGCCACCCGGTATCGCCAAGAGTCTGATTGCCCGTCGCCTCAAGCTGGCCTTTCACGACGCCCGCCACTTTGAATATCTGATGACCCGTTTCAGCACACCGGAGGAGGTATTTGGCCCCCTCTCCATTCAGGCGCTGAAAGAGGATGGCAAATACCTGCGCCTCACTGCCGGCTATCTGCCGGAGGCTGAGGTGGTGTTCCTCGACGAGATCTGGAAGGCGGGTCCCGCCATTCTCAACACCCTGCTCACCGCCATCAACGAACGGCAGTTCCGCAATGGTGATAGCCAGCATCCCATCCCCATGCGGCTGCTGGTGACCGCCTCCAACGAGCTGCCGGCGCCGGACAGCGGGCTGGAAGCGCTCTACGACCGGATGCTGGTGCGGATCTGGATGGACCGGGTGCAGGAGAAAGCCAACTTTCAATCCATGCTGGCCAGCGACGGTCACGCCCACCAGAATCTGCCGGAATCCCTGCAGATCCGGGGGGATGAGTACGAGCAGTGGCAGAGCCAGATTGAGCAGGTGCGCCTGCCGGATGCCTGTTTCGAACTTATCTATCAGCTGCGCCAGCAGCTCGACAGTCAGCTGGCCCATCGCTGCTATGTGTCGGATCGCCGCTGGAAGAAGGCGGTACGGCTCATCAAGGCGAGTGCCTTCTTCAATGGCCGCGATGAGGTCGCACCGGTAGATCTGCTGCTGTTCAAGGATTGTCTCTGGCACGACGAGGAGTCCCGCACCGCCCTGCTGGAGATGATGACCGAGTTCTCCCGTCTCTACGGTTATCAGCAACTGGCCTTGACCCGCCAGCTGCTTGCCCTGCGGGATCAATTCAAACAGCTCAAACAGGGCGTGGCCCAGCGTCTCTGCTGCAAGGCGCGCAAGCGCAAGCAGTGGTTTGGCAGACGGGCGAGGGGGATCGAGATCCCGCTCGCCAACGCCAGACCCTTTGGCAAGCAGGTGCACTTCCATCTGCTCACCCCGGCCCCGCTGGATGGCAGCGATCCCGAGCGTCTCACCAGCACCCTGGTGTTCGATCGTACCCTGCTTTCCCATTGGCATCCGACCGGTGAGGCGCTGGTGGGTTATCAATATGGCAACCCGAAAGAGGGACACTACGAGCTGGTACTTGACGATGAGCTGCGCCTGCAGGTGCTCGATATCCAGCGCCAGCAGATCCCGCTGGTATTGATGGAGCGCAACGCCATCCCTGAGGTGGTGCTGGAGCCCTGGCTGCAAGCGCTCGATGAGCTGCTTGCCCAGGTTGGCAAGGTGGTGCAGGAGCTTAAACAGCAGCGCACTCTGTTCGATCGTCATCGGCAGCACCTCTTTATTGCCCAGCGCTGGCTGCAACAGGTGGAAGACAGCTTCTTCGTGCTGAGCCGGGATCTTGAACTGCTGCGCGGCGAGCTGACACAGTGGCGCGAGCGGTTGCCAAGGCTGGACGAGTAAGGAGCGCTCATGCTTGAGATTGGCATGCTGGATCTGGGGCTCCTGATCGGTGAAGGGGAGCTGGCAGGGGAGGTGGCTCTTTTGCTTGCTGCGTCGCCCAAGATCTCCGAGTTCATCAAGCGCTCCCCGCTGCAGGGCAAGCTGCTGAAAAAGCGCCTGCAGAGCTGGGGTGAGCAGCTTGGCGAGGAGATCCGTCACAAGCCGGTGCCGGTGGCGCTGGAGCAGGAGTACCTGCTCTATCAGGCGCACCGGCAGTTGCCGATGACCGAACTGATAGGCCGTTTGCCCGCCCTGCTGGAGTCGCTGGATCACTACAGCCCCTTTGCCGGTGAGGCCCGTTCGCTGGTTCGCCAGCTGATGGCTCACCCCACCGAGGGGCTGCGCCAGCTCTTTATCGATAAGTGGCGCGCCAGTCTGGTGGGGAGCCTGCTGCAACTGCAGCAGCAGATCGCCGAGGCGGAGCGGGAGAAGCAGCGTCAGGAGATTGAAGATCAGCTGCTGGCGAGCCGCACCCTGGCCGATGCCCTCGATCCGAACCAGATCTCAGCCGGTGGTCTTTGGGATCTGGCGCAGGGGCACTGGCACAAACGCAGTCTGGTGCTGGTCAAGCAATACGCCCGTATGTTGCAGCGCGAGCCCTTGCTGGCGGAGATTGCCGCTCTGCTCGGGCGCAGCGAGCGGGATCGCCGGGCGCAGGAGCAGCCGGTGCCACCGGTTCAGGTGCTGGAGCTGGAGCCCGCCCCCAGCGACGATGTGCCGGACGACCTGGTGGGCATCCACCAGGCGAGCGACCTGATGCGGCTACTGCCAAGCGAGGCGGTGATGCTGGGGCTGCCGGAGCTGGAGCTGGAGTTCTACCGCCGCTATCTGGAGCGGCGCCTGCTCAGTTACCAGTCACGCGGCACCTTGCCGCGCCAGCGCATCATGCTGCGCACCCCGGAGCAGGGGGGGCAGCAGTTGCAGCAGCGGGGCCCCTTTATCGTCTGTGTCGATACCTCCGGCTCCATGGGGGGCTATCCCGAGGAGTGTGCCAAGGCACTCTTTCTTGCGCTGCTCAAGGTGGCGATGGATGAGAAGCGCGGTTGCTACCTGATGCTCTTCTCTACCGAGGTGGCGACCCTTGAGATCACCGCCGATACCGGACTGGACAAGGCGGAGCGCTTCCTCTCCATGAGCTTTCACGGTGGTACCGATCTGGTGCCTTGTCTGGAGAAGGCGCTGGTCAAACTCGATGATCCTGCCTTTGCCAAGGCAGATGTGCTGGTTATTTCGGACTTTATCGCTCAGAGTCTGCCCCATGCCCTGCTCGAGCAGATGAACCGCTATCGCCAGCGCCAGACCCGCTTTCACGCAGTGGCCATGTCCCGGCACGCCAAACCGGCACTGTTGCGGGTCTTTGACAACAGCTGGCTGCTCGATTGCGGTCTGCGCGGCCGGCTACTGCGGCGCTGGCAGCATCATTAGTTACCGGGAGGGAGCCAGCCCCCTCTTTCGCTCTGTATCCCCCTCCTCATTCCAACGTTATGATATTGCTGTAAAATGTGAGATGAAACCCATTCAAGTCCTCTCTCCTTGCGGTAGCCTTTACAGCCGTTGTTACAGGGTGATTTTCCGGTATCGGGTCGCCTGCTGCTCTTTCCCCATTCATCCGGAGTGTTTATGAGCCGACTTGCCTTGCTGCTGTTGCTGGCGGTATTCGGGCTGGCAGCCAGACCCTTGTCCCCCGAGCAGTTGGAAAATGAACTGGAGGAGATGGAGCAGGTCCATCAGCCTATCGAGTTGCTGCGGGAGCGCGTTGCTCGCTTGCTGCGGGATGGCAGCGACTATCCACCGTCCCAGCTGATGCGGATCAGTCGTCTGGCTTGCTGGGCCCAATCTGCCGATGACATCCAGGCGTCTCGCCGTGCGATTGCGTATGCCGACAGCCAACTGGTGCTGGCTCAACAACGGGGAGATGACGCAGCCATTGCCGAGTTGCTCATCTGTCGTGGCTGGTTCAATCAGCTGCTCGGCGAGGTGGCACAAGCCCGTCGGGATTATGATGAGGGGCTGCGGTTGGCAGGGGAGGCCGCTGTGCTCAAGCTGGAGGCGCTGGCGCTGTCCCACCGGGGAGCCATGTTGTCGTTTCAGGGGGCGTCAGGGCAGGGGCTGGTGGATCTCACTAGGGCGCACGACATCTACGAACGGTTGGGATTGACCACCTGGTATAACCGGGCGCAGCTCGAGATTGCCGCCGCGTTTCGCCGCATGGGTCTCTATGCCGAGGCTCTCACTACCCTGAACCGGTTGCATGAACACTTTGCCCACAACCATGACGGGTTCGGTTTGGCCAGGATGAGAGAGCAGCTGGCTCTGGTCTATCTGGAGACGGGGCGCTATCAGGAAGCGCAGCAGGAGCTCGAACGTAGTCTCGCCTTTTTGCAACAACCCGAGTACCGGATTGAACATGCGGATCGTCAAGTGATGCTGGCGGAGGCTCTGCTCGGTCTGGCGCGCCTGGAGCAGGCCGGACGCTTGCTGGCGCAGGCAGCAGGCGTGCTCACCCCTGAAGTTGATCCTATCCTCCACGCCCATCTCGAGCTGGTAATGGCCAAACTGCAGGTGAAAATGCGGGATCCGGCCCCGGCCTTGAGCGCACTGGCGAAGATTGAACCGATCCTGAAGGCTGAGGGGCACACTCGTTACCTGATGGATCTCTACGCAGTGCGCAGCGAAGCATTCGAGCTGCAAGGGGACTATCCGGCTGCGCTGGCGGCCTTGCGGGATCATTTGGTGCAAGAGCAGCGCCTCGACCAGATGCAGCGAGAGCAGAGTACAGCCTGGGTGCGCGGCCAGTTTGAACTGACCCGCCAGGCGGAAGAGAACAAGCGGTTGCGGGTCGAGCAGCAGTTGCAGCGGCAGGAGCTGGCGCAGATCAAGGAGCGTCGCTTCTGGTTGCTGGTGGTGATGGTGCTCTGCGGTGGAGTGGCTCTGCTGACGATGAGGTGGTTGCTGGAGCGCAATCGTCGGATGCATCGGTTGGCCTTTACCGATGAGCTGACCGGTATCGATAACCGGCGTCGGGTGCTGGTGGATGGGCGCGAGCACTTTGAGCTGGCCCGCAGGCAGCAAATGCCCTTTTCTCTGCTGCTTTTTGATATCGATCACTTCAAGCGGATCAACGATTCGCTGGGTCATCATCAGGGCGATCGGGTACTGCAGTGGGTATCCAGAATGGTGGCAAGAGAGTTGCGGCAGCAGGATCTGCTGGGCCGTACCGGTGGAGAGGAGTTTTTAGCACTGCTGCCGGAGACGGGGCTGGAGGAGGCGTCCCGTTTGGCTGAGCGGATCCGCGCCAGGGTCGGCCAACGGGCGTTGCCCGGTTTGTCCCATCCGGTGACCATCAGCATCGGGTGTGCCTGCCAGCGCGATGATGATCAGGATCTGGCCGCGTTGATCCGGCGTGCGGATGAGGCTCTCTACCGGGCAAAGGGGGCCGGGCGCAACCGGGTGGAAACAGACGACTGACGGACTGGGTATTTTTCACTCGCGCGGGTATAATGTCGCGCAATTTTGCTTTGACTCAGGCGATAAGACCCATGTAACGCAACCCTCCTCCCTCTCTCCACCAGGTTGGCAACACGCCAGCTGGCGTGGCTTTCGTTGCGTATACATGTGCCGTGAGCGGCATTCCGGATTTATTCCCACGGTGGCTGATGCCACCGCTCAATAGAAGAACGTTGAATTATGTCAGCTGAATTTCTGAGTGAAGTCTCCAAGAGACGCACTTTTGCGATCATTTCGCACCCGGATGCGGGTAAAACCACCATCACTGAAAAAGTCCTGCTGTTCGGACAGGCCATTCAGCGCGCCGGTACCGTCAAGGGCCGTGGCTCGGGCCAGCACGCCAAATCCGACTGGATGGAGATGGAGAAGCAGCGTGGTATCTCCATCACCACCTCGGTGATGCAGTTCCCCTATGCCGATTGTCTGGTCAACCTGCTCGATACCCCGGGTCACGAGGACTTCTCTGAAGATACCTACCGTACCCTGACCGCGGTCGACTGCTGCCTGATGGTCATCGATGCCGCCAAGGGTGTTGAAGACCGGACCCGCAAGCTGATGGAAGTGACCCGTCTGCGTGATACCCCTATCCTCACCTTCATGAACAAGCTGGACCGCGAAGTGCGCGATCCGATGGAAGTGATGGACGAGGTGGAGCGCGAGCTGAAGATCATGTGCGCCCCGATCACCTGGCCAATCGGCTGTGGCAAATCCTTCAAGGGTGTCTATCACCTCTACAAGGATGAGACCTATCTCTACCAGAGCGGTCAGGGCCACACCATTCAGGAGAAGCGTGTAGTCAAGGGGCTGAACAACCCGGATCTGGATGCCGCCGTCGGCGAAGATCTGGCCCGGCAACTGCGTGACGAGCTGGAGCTGGTGCAGGGCGCCTCTCCCGAGTTCGATCACGATGCCTTTATCGCTGGCGAGATGACCCCGGTCTTCTTCGGTACCGCACTGGGTAACTTCGGTGTTGACCACATGCTGGATGGCCTGACTGACTGGGCGCCGTCTCCTATGCCGCGCAAGGCCGAGAGCCGCGAAGTGGTGGCGACCGAGGAGAAGTTCTCCGGTTTCGTATTCAAGATCCAGGCAAACATGGATCCGAAGCACCGTGACCGTATCGCTTTTATGCGTATCGTGTCAGGTACTTACAGCAAGGGCATGAAGATGCGCCACGTGCGTATCGGCAAGGATGTGAACATCTCCGATGCCGTGACCTTTATGGCCGGTGACCGTGAGCAGGCGGAAGACGCCTTCGCCGGTGACATCATCGGTCTGCACAACCACGGTACCATCCAGATCGGCGACACCTTCACCCAGGGTGAGGATCTCAAGTTCACCGGTATCCCGAACTTTGCACCGGAACTGTTCCGCCGCATCCGCCTGCGCGATCCGCTCAAGCAGAAGCAGCTGCTCAAGGGGCTGGTCCAGCTCTCCGAAGAGGGTGCGGTACAGGTGTTCCGTCCGCTGATCAGCAACGATCTCATCGTCGGTGCGGTCGGTGTGCTGCAGTTTGACGTGGTGGTTTCTCGTCTGAAGAGCGAGTACAACGTCGAGGCCATCTACGAGGCGGTCAACGTCTCCACCGCCCGCTGGGTGGAAGGGACCGACGTCAAGAAGTTCGAAGAGTTCAAGCGCAAGAACGAGGTCAACCTGGCCCTCGATGGCGGTGACAACCTCACCTATATCGCGCCGACCATGGTCAACCTGCGCCTGGCACAGGAGCGTCACCCCGACGTGGAGTTCCGCCAGACTCGCGAGCACTGATACTGCTTACCAAATCCCGCCAGATGGCGGGATTTTTTTATGCATCAAGGAGAGGTGATGGTTGAATCGATGAATCCTGCCTGCTCGGCTCTGGCTGAGAGTTATCTGTTATCCCTGCCGGTGGCAGCACGGGCTCGTCATGTCTCAGCGGACTACTTCTGTGCTGATGCACACAATGCCAACCTCTGTGCCGCGCTGGTAGCAGCATGCCGCAAGCGAGCAACCTGTAGCCTCGCTTACTGGTATCTGGAGAAGGGCGAGCGGATGCCGGAACAGGGGGACCTACTGGTGGTAACCGACTGGAGTGGTCTGCCCAAGGCTCTGGTTGAACTGGTGTCAGTCACCTTGTGTCCATTCGATGAGATTGATGCTGCGTTTGCCGCCGAGGAAGGGGAGGGAGATGGCTCTTTGGCTTGGTGGCACGAGGCGCACAAGGCTTTCTTCGAACGCGAGATGAAGGCGGAAGGGAGAGAATTTGATGAGCACGCCACGCTGGTGCTGGAGCGATTCCGGGTAGTGGCGCTGCCGCAGTAAACGAAGCGGCAAGCAGGGGAGACTCCTGCTTGCCGCTATCACTTTAGAGCGCTAGGTCTAACACCATGCAGATCTCACAATCCCCGTGGCCGGTGCAGCCAAGGGGGCCGGGCAGGTGTTCAAAGCCCAGTGATTCATAGAGGCTGGTGGCTTCGCGCAGTACCTCAGTGGTCTCCAGATAGCAGCGGCGATAGCCCAAACCACGAGCGGCATCCAGTGCCTGCAACACCAGCCGCTTGCCAAGGCCCAGTCCGCGCAGGGCGGGCATAAAGTACATCTTCTGCAGCTCGCAGACTCCCTCTTCTCCCGCCAATGGCGCGATACCACCACCGCCGAGGATGGAACCGTCCGGCCCTTCGATAACCCAGTAGCGGCTCTTCTCCCCCTGATAGCTCTGGGAGAGGGTGTCGAGATTGGGATCCGAGACCCCATACCCTTTGTCGGCGGTGAGGTCATATTCGGCCGAGACGGCGCGGATCACCAAGGCGATCTGGGCATTGTCCGCCGCCGTGATGGGGCGGATCTGGTAACCCCGCTGGCGACGGGCGCGGGAGAGGGCGCTGCGATAGAGACGTAACCCTTGCCACAACTGCTCCCGCTCGGGCAAGCTCAACTGCGCCAGCATCTCTTCCATCGCCCCGTCCATCTCCCGGTGCAACTCCAGCAGCATCCCCTGACCGTTGACGGTGAGGCGGGCCTCCTTGCTGCGGCCGTCGGAGGGGTGCGGGTGCCAGCTGATAAGCTCCCGCTCGGCGAGGCGTGCCAGCGGACGGCTGGCGTTGGATTTGTCGATGTGCAGCTTTTCTGCCAGCTGCTGATTGGTGGCCGGGGCGTTTTCCAGCTCGATCAGCAGGTGAGCCTCGATGGGGGTGAGTGCCAGATTGCCGCACTGCTGGGAGAGCATGCCGAGTTCGCGAACCAGATCGCGCGACAGGGCGCGCAGGGGACGGGGATCCATATCGTGGTTTCCTTTTTAGTTGTGCATGACAACTAAAATAGCGTAAAAGTTGTAATTCGCAACCTTTTGCTGTGATGGCTTGCAGAATATAGGGTAAGCGGCAGCACCGTTAGCGGGGCTGCCGTAGGCAGGGGGGGGCGTCAGGCGGCGGCTCTGATAGCCAGCTCCGGGCGGCGGGAGAAGCAGCGGGAGAGCAGCAACATGGTGGCGACGCCTATGGTGCCCAGCACCAGCCAGGGGAGGGCCGGTTGTCCCTGTTGCAGCGAGAAGTCATAGAGGGAGCCACCGCCCACATAGCCGGTCATGCCCCCCAGCGCCAGTCCGAGGCGGCTGAAGCCCATGTAGCTGCCGCGGGCTGTGGGGTTGGCCAGCCGGGTCATCAGGGTCTCCCGGGCCGGTTCACAGATGATAATCCCCAGATAGAAGCAGGCCAGCAGCACGAAGATGCCGGAGAGGGTGCTGACAAAGGCGACCAGCCCGATCCCCACCGTCATCAGCAGGATACCCGCCATCAGCCGGCTCTCCAGCCGATAGCGCCGCTCGCTAAAACGGGCGATAGGGTAGAGCAGCGCCAGCGACAGCGCCGTTTCCAGGCTGTACATCCAGCCCACCGCCGTGGTGGTGCCGGAGAGCTGCTTGACCAGAATGGGGAAAATAAGCATCACCTGTACCCACAGCATGTAGTAGCCGCTCAGGATCAGCACCAGTCGGCAGAAGGCGCGATCCGCCAGCACCTGCCCCAACCCTTCACGCATCGGAGTCGGTTTGACCGAGAGGCGGTAGGCGGGCAGCAGGGTCCAGTTGCAGAGAGCCGCCAGGGTGAAGAGCCCGGCACCCAGCAGGCAGACATAGGTGAAGTCAAAGCGCAGCAGCCAGCTGCCTAGCAGGGCACCGGTGACGGCTCCCGCGCTCTCCAGCATCATCAGCAGGGAGATAAAGCGGCCCCGCTCATGGGGACGGGTAAATTTGATCACCAGTGCGGCCCGTGGCGGATCGAACAGGCAACCGCCCAGTCCGGAGAGGAAGCAGGAGAAGATCAGCATGGCGCCGCTGTCGGCCCAGGCCAGGGTGGCAAAGCCGACGGCGCGCAGCAACATGCCGGTGACGATGAGCGGGCGGGCGCCGAAGCGGTCGGCGAGGGAGCCGCCGAAGATCCCCAGTCCCTGCTGGGTCAGCTGGCGCAGGCCGAGGGCCAGCCCCACCAGACCGGCGGCCCAGCCGAGTTGATCGACGAAGCGCAGGCTGATCATCGGCATCACCACAAAGAAACCCAGGATCACCAGTGTGGTATCCAGCGCCAGAAACCAGCGTCCCCAAAACCTCGCCCTATCGACCATAACGCCCTCTCATTCACAGATACCTTCATTCTGGAGAGGGTTTAGATATAGTGGTAGACGACAACTACCTATATTTCATATCAGGATTATTTATGTCTATGGATCTGGACGATCTGCAACTGCTGCTGGATGTGGCCGAGCTGGGCAGCTTCAGTCAGGCGGCGGCCATTCGTGGCTGGTCACAGCCGCTGGTGAGCCAGCGGATTGCCCAGCTGGAGGAGAGCCTCGGGGCACCGCTGTTTCAGCGTCATCGGCGCGGGGTGACGCCGACCCGTGCCTGCGAGGAGTTTCTCCCTGCCGCCCGCTCGGCGCTGGCCACTCTGAGTGAAGGACGGTTGGCACTGCAGGGGGCACCTGCACTGCCCTGTATCCGTCTCTCCAGCCTCCCTTCGCTCACCTCGGTGGTGTTTGGCTCGCTGTTGATGGAGCTGGTGGATGAGCCGTTCGAGATCCGCTGCACCACGGATCACTCCGGCGAGATCATGCAGTCGCTGCTGACTGGCGAGGCCGATATCGGCTTTGTACTCAAGCGTCCGCCGGTTGCGGGCCTGCAGATGGAGCTGCTTTGCTGCTCCCCCATTATCGCTATCGCCTCGCCATTGCATCCGCTGGCCGGTTGTCACGGCCTCACCCTGGAGGATATTGCCGACCAGCGGCTGGCGCCTCAGGTATGGGGGCCGGGGTGTGACGTCTTTATCCAGCAGTTGCGGCGGCTGCGGCGGGCCGCCAGCCCCCTGCATGCGGTGCAGCCCGCCAGTGCGGCGCGGGATCTGGCGCTGGAACACGGGTTTATCACCCTGATGCCGGAGCTGGCCATCAAGCGGGATCTGGAGGTGGGGCGGCTGGTCAGGCTCGATGTGCGCAATCTGCCGCAAGAGCATTGGGATGTGATGATGGCTTGGCGAGGTGGCAAGCGGCCCAACCCGGCCCGGGAAACCGTGTTGGCCACCGCCCGCACGCTGGCGAAACGGTGGCGCAATGAGTAGAGCGATGCGGGACAAGGCCCGCACCGGGTGGATCAGTAGCTGGCCTTGAGGGTCACGCCACTGAACGCTGCAAACCCTGACAGCTGCACATGCCAGGTGCCCGCCTTGGGATTGGTGAACGAGCAGCTTTCGTTATTGCCCCCCTTGTAGGGGCGGCAGTCGTAACTGCTGCTGGTGGGGGCGCTGCCAAAGCGGACGTAGAGGTCGGCATCACCGGTACCGCCGCTGCTGCTGATCTGCAGCGACCTGGTGCCCGCCGGTACGTTCAGGGTGTAGTTGAGTTTGCCACCCTTGCTGGCGGCGAGGTTGCTCACCGGCACGCCGTTTTGCAGCACGTTGTCGCTCGGTGGCGGCGTGCTGCCGCAGCTGGCATCGACCCCGACGGTCTGGAAGGCCCGTGCCACATCCGCCTGACTGTAACCCAGATCGGCGGTCGCCCGGCTGACGCCGCAGGCCCCTTGCTGATAGTTGGTGTTGGCGCCCCAGTAGAGGCGGTTGGCCAGCAAGAAGACTTCAAATGCCTTGCGGGTGTTCCAGCCACTGCTGGTGGCGAGCAGGTAGAAGGCGCGGTTATAGACCCCGGAGCTGTGGTGTACATCCATCCCCTCCTGATAATCCGCCGCATGGCCGATGGACCTGCCATCCCGGGTCGGATCCTCGAAGTAGCGCAGGGAGCCGTTGCCCTTGAAGATCTGGGCGCCGACCAGCCAGTCGTTGCTCCCCTTCATGTAGAACTCGGCCGCTTCACCCGCCATATCGGAGAAGGCCTCGTTGATGCCGCCGGATTGTCCTGAATAGATCAGCCCGGAGTTCTGTTCGGTAAAGCCGTGGCTCACCTCGTGAGCCGCCACATCAAGGCTCACCAGCGGGTGGAAGGTGGTAGCGCCGTCACCGAAGGTCATCTGGCTGCCATCCCAGAAGGCGTTCTCGTAATTCTTGCTGTAGTGAACCCGCATCTTCAGTTTGAAGGTGAGGGGCGCCGTGTTGTACCAGTTGCGGTACATGTCGAACACCACGTTGCCGAAGTAGTGGGCGTCGTTGAGGGGCGAATAGGCGCCGTTGATCTCCTTGACCCGGTTCTCCGGGCAGGTGAACTGGTGGATGGCACCGCCTGAGGTGGCGTGGTTGAGGTTGATGGTATCGACGTTGGGGCTGGTCATCCGGCAGTTGTCATCCACGATGAGCGGGCCAAAGTCGGTGCCGTAGACGTATTTGCCGGTCTTGATGTTGCCCCCCGGGCCGCTGGCGTCCTTGTGGTTGATCCCCTCCCAGCGTTTGAGCTCCTCACCGCTCTGGGCATCAAGAATGACGAAGGGGCGGCTCGGCTTGTCACCTTCGGCGATGAAGGAGACCTGATAAACCAGCCGGGCCAGCCCGTTCTCATCCTGCATCACGTAGAGTTTGACCTGCTCGTTGCTCCCCTTGCTGCCCGCCTTGGCCTTGCTGGCGGCATCCTGTGGCGAGAGGGTGGCGACCGGGCTTGCCACATCCTGATCGATCTGGCGCAGCATGCGCCCGCTGGCTTGTTGCAGCTGGCCGTTCAGGCTCTTGTCAGCTACCACCACCTGACCCATTACCGGGATGCCGTTCCAGACCTGCTCGTAGCGGATCCGCTGCTGGCCATTGGGCAGCTTGACCACCCGCACCTGACGAAACTCGCCATCTTCCAGCTGCAAGGTACCACTCGCGGCACTGAGGCCTGTCATGGCCCGGATGCCGTTTGCCGTTACGTTGATCTCTACCTCTTGCGCCGCCAGTGCGGCGCTTCCCCAGCAGGCCAGCGCAACGGCCAGATAAATTTTATTCATCTCTTCTTTCCTTAAATCGATGAGGTTGATAAACCGACCGAAGGTCGGGCGTTTTGAAGCTAGTGCCGGTGGGGGAAAGTGCCCCCTGTCAAAAGTGACAGCGCAGCACAAAGGGGTAGCAGGATCTGCCAAAGTGCCGTTTGGGGGGCATTTATCGGCGTCATGTGGAGAGCATTATCCGGTTTCAGACACCCACCCTCCTCTTTTGAGGGAGGAGAGAGCGTGAGCTGTCACCCTCTGCGAAGCCTGTCGGAGGAGGGCCGTAAAAGTGGCTGGCGCGGCCAGTGGCGATTGGCTACATTGGGTGCTGGTTAGCGATTTGATCACTGATTTGAAAGGAGAATCCCATGTTTTCATGGCAGTTGGACGACGAGCTTGCGCTGCTCTTCTTGCAGCCCGATATGGCGAGCGAACTGTTTGCCCTCTGCAATGACAACCGGGAGTACCTCTCCCAGTGGCTACCCTGGCCGCCACTGATCCAGCGCCCCGTCGACAGCGCCCTCTTCATTCGCAGTGCTATCGAGAAGTTCGCCCGGGGCGAAGGGCTCACCACCGCCATCGAGTATCAGGGGGAGGTGGTCGGCGTAATCGGTTACAACAGCATCGATCACGACCTTGGCAAGGTGGTCATCGGTTACTGGCTGGCGGAGCGCTGGCAGGGTAACGGCATCATCACCCGGGCCTGTCAGGCCCTGATCCACCACGCCTTCGAAGAGATGGGGATGGAGAAGGTGGAGATCAGCGCCGCCACCGATAACGAGCCCAGCAGGGCTGTTTGTGAGCGGCTCGGGATGCAGCTGGAGGGGGTGACCCGGCGCGCAGAGCGGCTGGGCAACCGGATTGTGGACCACGCCCACTACAGCCTGCTGCGCGATGAGTGGCTAAGACAGAGGGAGTCCTGATGACGCTGCCACATATCAAGACGGCTCGTACCCACCTGACCATACTGTCGCCGGATCAGGCCCCCATGATGCTCGACTTCTACCAGCGCAACCGTGCCCATCTCGCCCGTTGGGAGCCGCTTCGGGACGAGCACTTTTACACCCTCTCGTACTGGCATGCCCGGCTGCAGGACAGCTACAGCCAGTTCTTCAACGGCACCGGCGTCAATCTGGTGGCCCTCGATCCGGCTGGCGAGCGGGTGATCGCCACCTGCAACTTCAGCAATATCCTGATGGGGGTCTTCCAGGCGTGTCATCTGGGCTATGCCATCGACCAGCAGCATCAGGGACAGGGGATGATGGGAGAGGTGCTGTCAGTCGCCATCGACTACCTGTTTCGGGAGCACGATCTGCATCGCATCATGGCTTGCTATATGCCAGCCAATCAGCGCAGTGGCGCCTTGCTGGAGCGGCTCGGCTTCGAGCGGGAGGGATTCGCGCGGGCGTATCTGATGATCAATGGTCGCTGGGAGGATCACATCCTCACCTCGCTGATTAATCCGGCCCCCTGAGCGACAGATAAAAAAACGGGCCCGAAGTTGCCTTCGGACCCGTCTTCGAATGAGGTGCAGGCTTAGTTGGCCTTGGCATCGCTCACTGCAGCTTCAACCTTGGTAGCGGCTTCGGTAGCAGCTTTTTCTACGGTTGCAGTCGCTTCGGAGGTGGCCTTCTCTACGGTAGAGGTGGCTTCGCTAGCGGCTTTTTCTACAGTGGCAGCAACTTCGGCGGCCGGAGCAGCAGCAGGAGCGGCAGCTTTTTCTTCTTTCTGACCGCAAGCAGTCAACATCAGACCCAGGATACCGGCTACCAGTACTTTGTTCATGTGCATTCCCTCAAATAAATATGGAGAGATGGTCTGTGCAACCATCACAGCGCCCACCGTTGCCCGGTATTGAAACAAGAAGCCGGGAGGCAGCAGGCGGGCGCAATATAGCCCCATTAGTTACCGATGAAAACGGATATCACAATGACATTTTTTCGTGCCGTGGATAAAAAGCTCCACTGCAACGACTGATATCAATACAAGATGCCGTTAAATGGTACTGATTGCACAATAAAACACCGCTTTGCTGCCGTCTTGTGGCGGTTTAACAAGGTCAAGGTTGGTCAAGTGCGGCCGATGACCCGTACCTTAGTCAGACAGCTTCTGACAGGGCAGCCGTTTTCCCTCAAGGTGGCTCTGACGGGCCAGATCCAGCAGCGCCATCACCGCCAGCGCTTCACTTGCTGGCACCGGGTTGCTTCCCTCACCCTTGATGGCGGCGCAGACACCGCGATAGTAGGCGCCATAATCCCCCGGCTCACCCACCACGCTCTGCTGCTGCAACTGACCATCGACAATGCGGCTGAGCTGACCGGGTTCACTATCCATGCCCCAATCCGCCGCCGGTGGCCGCTTGCCCAGTTTGAGCTGATCTTCCTGCACATCCATACCGAATTTCACGAACGAACCCTGGCTGCCGTGAACGATGAAACGCGGCATGGTGGCCGAGACCAGACAGCTGCCATGCAGAATGACCCGCAGAGCACCGTAACCCAGCACCACATGGAAGTAGTCGTCCGCCAGTGCGCCGGGGCGCTGCTCGGCCAGATCGGCCTGCAACCAGTCAGGTTGGCCGAACAGCTGCAATGCCTGATCCAGCACGTGGGGGCCGAGATCGAACCAGAGGCCGGAACCCGGGCCACCCGCTTCGCGCCAGCGCTGGCGTACTTCGGGGCGATAGCGATCGAAGTGCGATTCGAACTGAGCGATCTGCCCCAGCGTCCCTTCGGCAATCAAACGGCGCACGGTAAGGAAATCCCCGTCCCAACGGCGGTTGTGAAAGATGCTGAGCAGTCGCTGCTGCTTTTCGGCCAGCTCGACCAGCGCTTGCGCTTCAGCCAGATCCAGTGCAAAGGGCTTGTCGATCACCACATGTTTGCCTGCCAGCAGCGCCTGGCGGGCGAGGGGGGCATGGGTGTCGTTGGGGGTGGCGATCACCACCAGATCGACGGTCTCATCGCTTAGCACCTCCTCCAGTGAACCGACCCGGCAGGCGGGCAGATCGGTCTGCACCTTGGCGGCATCGCGGCTTACCACCCAACTCAGGGACAAGCCCGGGGTGGTGGAGAGGAAGGGGGCGTGGAAGGTCTTGCCTGCAAAGCCATAGCCCACCAGGGCTGCGTTGAGAGTGTGGCTCATCGGGAGTTCTCCGCTGACATCGAGTGAGTGGGGTTGCCATCGCAGGCTCTCTGCCGGATGGCCATGTGCTGTAAAGGCGATACAAACGAGAAGGGGGCCGATGGCCCCCTGAGTGTGCCCATCAGAGCACAGGATTTATTGCAAACACAAGCGGCGACCGCGGCGGGTCATCAGCATCACCAGAGGCGGCAGCAGCAGCCACATATGCAGTGCCAGCTGGCTGAGCGGGTCGTGCATCAGGGCGCCAGTCAGGCCAACCAAAGCGCCGGAGCCGCTCATCTGGAACAGGCCGAGCAGGGCCGCGGCGGTACCGGCGCAGTGGCCGAACGGTGCCAGCGCCATCCCGGCGGCAGAGCCCAGAATCATGGCAAAGCCGATGCTGGAGAGGAACACCGGCCCCATCATCGCCAGCGGATGTTCGATGTGCATGGCCAAAGTCAGGGTGATGGCCGAGAGCATCAACACCAGCAGGCCGATGCGCAGGGTGCGTCTTGGCCCCACCTTGGCGATAAAGCGCGGCGCCATGAAGCAGGCCAGGATGTTGAGCGCGGCGTTGGCGGTAAACCAGTAGCTAAAGCCGCTCATATCGAGCCCCAGTTTCACCATCAGCTGCACCGGTGCGGCGGTTACATAGGCGAGGATCACCGCCATCGCCAGCATGCACAGCGCCGCGTTGAACAGGAAGCTGGGGGAGCGCAGCACCGGGCTGTAGCGGGACCAGCTGATGAGGGCCCCTTCACTGCGGGTCTCCTCCGGGCGGGTCTCCGGCATCCGCCACATCAGCCAGCAGCCGACGATGAGTGCATAACCGGCCATAAACCAGAAGTTGGCAGACCAGCCCGCCTTGGCGGTGAGCCAGCCACCGAGCAGGGGGGCCAGCGCAGGAATAAAGCAGATGGCGCCATTGAGGTAGGAGATCATCTGACCGCTCTTTTTCGGGCCGTAGCTGTCACGTACCACCGAGAAGGCGGCGACCGAGGTGGCGCAGGCGCCAAAGCCCTGCAGCACTCGCGCCAGCATCAATTCGCCGAGGCTGGCGGCAAAGCCAGCCCCCAGCGCGCTCAGGCCATAGAGCAGCACGCCGCCCAGCGCGATGGGCTTGCGACCGTAGCGATCGGCCAGCGGGCCAACAAGCAGTTGCCCCAGCCCCATGCTGAACAGGAACCAGGTGATGGTGCCCTGCATCAGGGTTACTTCGGCGCCCAGCTGCTCGGCCATCTGCGGAATGGCGGGCAGGTAGATGTCGATAGCCAGCGGACTGAACAGCACCAGTAGTACGAGCAAAAGTATCAATGGCATCTGTCACCTCTTTAGTCAGCCAGGTTAATGAATTGGGGCGCGAGTCTACTGACTCACAGTAATGAATAGAAATGGTATTTAATCACTTTGGTTATTCCATTATGGAAACATGTATTAAAAAGCTGGTTATTCGATGGCGGCAAATCCCCCGCAACCCCATCACAGCGGGTGTAATTGACGCTTTTACTAAACGCTTGCGCCGCATAGAATGCGCAGATTATTTTTGCGGAGGTGCTCGATGAACAAGCTTGTCCTGGCAACAGGTAACCAGAAAAAGGTGAAGGAATTGGCCGCCATGCTGGCCGATATGAAGATCCAGGTGATCCCACAGAGCGAGTTTGCGGTCTCCGATGCCGATGAGACCGGCACCACCTTCGTCGAGAATGCCATCATCAAGGCCCGCCACGCCGCCCGCATTACCGGTCTGCCCGCCGTGGCCGATGATTCCGGTCTGGAAGTCGATCTGCTGCAAGGGCGCCCCGGCGTCTACTCCGCCCGTTTTGCCGGTGTGGGTGCCGGTGACAAGGCCAACATCGAGAAGCTGCTCGGCGAGCTGCAAGGTGCCCCCGAGTACCTGAAGAGTGCCCGCTTCTGGTGTGTGCTGGTCTATATGCGCCACGCTGACGATCCCACTCCCATCATCTGTCAGGCGAGCTGGGAAGGGATGATCATCGACGAGCCGCGCGGTCAGCACGGTTTCGGCTATGACCCGGTCTTCTTCGTGCCGGATCACGACTGCACCGCCGCCCAGATGCCCGCCGAGCTGAAGAACCAGCTGAGCCATCGCGGTCAGGCGCTGGCCAAGCTCAAAGCGGCGCTGGCTGCGGCGCACTGAGTCACTTCGCCACCTTGTTGGTTACACACGGTCAATTACACATAGTCATCTACAATGGGGGCCTTGAGCCCCCGTTTTATTGGAAGCCCCATGCTGCAACTGCCGCCGCTCTCTCTCTATATTCATGTGCCCTGGTGTGTCCAGAAGTGCCCTTACTGTGACTTCAACTCCCATGCCCAGAAGGGGGAGTTGCCTCACCTCGAATATGTCGCCGCTCTGCTGGAGGATCTGGATCAGGATCTGAAGTGGGCGCAGGGGCGGCCGCTCTCCTCGATCTTTATCGGTGGCGGCACCCCCAGCCTGCTGACGGTGGAGGCGATGCAAGCCTTGCTGGACGGGGTACGGGCCCGCATACCGCTCACCGCAGATTGCGAGATCACCATGGAGGCCAACCCGGGCACGGTGGAGGCGGACAAGTTTGCCGGTTTCCAGCGCGCCGGCATCAACCGTATCTCCATCGGGGTGCAGAGCTTCCAGCAGGAGAAGCTGACCCGCCTCGGCCGCATTCACGGCCCGGAAGAGGCGCGCAAGGCCGCCGCACTGGCCCATGCCATCAAGTTGCCCACTTTCAATCTGGATCTGATGCACGGTCTGCCGGATCAGAGTCTGGATGATGCCCTTTATGACCTGCAGCAGGCTATCGACTGTGCCCCACCGCACCTATCCTGGTATCAGCTCACCATAGAGCCGAACACGGCATTTGCCTCCAAACCACCCAAGCTGCCGGAAGATGACACCCTGTGGGATATCTACGAACAGGGCCACGCCATGCTTACCGCCAGCGGTTATCGCCAGTACGAAATCTCGGCTTATGCCAAAGAGGGTTACCAGTGCCATCACAACCTCAACTACTGGCGCTTTGGCGACTATCTGGGGATCGGCTGTGGCGCCCACGGCAAGGTGACCGATCTCGCGGATCAGCAGATCCTGCGCACTGCCAAGGTGAAGCATCCGAAAGGGTATCTGGACAAGAGTCGTCCCTATCTGGACGAGCAGTGGCAGGTGACGGCAGACGATCTGCCGCTCGAATACTTTATGAACCGCTTCCGACTGTTTGAACCGGCCCCCAAGGCGGAGTTCGAGGCCTATACCGGCTTGCCGCTGGAGCGGGTCGAGACAGTGCTCGCCATCGCCCAAAGCAAGGAGCTGATCGAGGATTTGGGGGATAGCTGGCAGCTCACCTCTCTCGGTCATCGCTATCTCAACGTATTGCTCGAACTCTTTATGGATGAGTGAGTGGCCTGTTGAGACGCGCTGTTGAGGCTGTGAGTTGGCGTTGCCAGACCACTTCTTCTGTCAAAACAATCAGGGCGCCATTGGCGCCCTGATTGTTTATGGTCGGTAGAAACCCGCTCAGCAGCAGACGCGGATCATCTGCTGTTGGCCGGGCTCCCACCGCTTGCCAAATTTGGCCTTGCGCTGGTAACTCCCCTTGCCCTTCTTGTTGCGCTCGACCCGGCTGCGAAACAGGGGATCGGAGAGCAGGGCGTGCAGATGGTTATCCTTTATTTCGCCGCGCTGATGGGCATAGTTGCCCCCTTGCGCATTTTCCTCACGGGGGAGGGCGGGTTGGTCGACCCGAATTTTGGCCATGATGGCTCCTCTTCTTTTCTCTTGGTGTGTTGATTCTTGTGTCTGGATGGTGGTTTTCGCTGCGAGCGCCTGTTCAGCTGAGCGCCCGCCAACCGGATGGACTGGCACCGGTTAAAAACGCGGCGATTTTGTCACCAAATCGCCGCCGGAGCAATGCGTCGGGCGCGCCGAGTCAGTCACTCTGAGCTAGGCACGCTCAGTCAGGCATACCACGTCAGCCGTGAACCGGGTCATGCTGGTCGTAGCTGTGGTGCTCGTGATGGGCAGGGGCGCCAGATTCCAGCGTCTCGAGGATGGCGCAGTGCTCCGCCGAGCGCGGCCCGCCGCAGCAGATATTGGAGAGCTCGCGCAGATTGTCGCGAAAGCGGGTCAGTTCGATGATCTTCTGCTCCACCTGGGCCAGCTTGGTGTCGGCCACAGCTTTCACCTCCTGACAGGTGACTTTGGCCTTGTTGGTGTCGAGGTCGAGCAGCTCGCCGATATCGGCCAGCGAGAATCCGACCGACTTGGCGCGGATAATAAACTCCAGCCGCCGCTTGTCCTGTTCACTGTAGAGGCGGTAGCCGGATTCGTTGCGGATCCCCGGTGAGATAAGCCCGTTCTTCTCGTAAAAACGCAGGGTATCTGCCTTGACCCCGCACGCCTTGGCCAGTTCACCGATCCGATACATGCTCTCTCTCCCCTTGAATGTATGCCGCCACAAAAACCGGAATCCACTATCACCCCTTTGCCCATGGATTGCCAGCCAAGGGCATAAAAGGGACAGATAAACATCTCCTGGCGACCCTTTTTCCCATAAAACACTGAAAGTGCAAACGTTTCGAGAAAATCAGGTGAAAACGTTTAACGCCGCGCCAAATAAGGCTTTGCTGTTTCAAAAAATCCACCACAGGTCACATTTTTTGTGTAGAATACGCGCCCATAACAGAGCGCCGCACCAAGCGGGCATTTCCTAAAACGCTTTTGCCGGATGTCGGGGCGAGAGTGGTTTGCGAAATCCCCCACTTCCATTTATTTGGGGACTCTCTGTGTTGAGCCTCGCCTCCCATGGAACGGTCCCCGTTATGTTGAGGACGATAGTGTGATGGAACAAGCTCGACCCATTCGCCGTGCACTGCTGAGTGTGTCTGACAAAACTGGCATTCTGGAATTTGCCAAGGCACTCAACGAGCGTGGTGTTGCCCTGCTCTCCACGGGCGGTACCGCCAAGCTGCTTGGCGAGGCGGGTCTGCCGGTGACCGAGGTCTCCGACTACACGGGTTTCCCTGAAATGATGGATGGCCGGGTCAAGACCCTGCATCCCAAGGTTCATGGCGGCATCCTCGGCCGTCGGGATCAGGATGACGCCATCATGGCCCAGCACGCTATCTCCCCCATCGACATGGTTGTCGTCAACCTTTACCCCTTCGCCGCGACAGTGGCCAAAGCGGGCTGCACCCTGGCCGATGCGGTCGAGAACATCGACATCGGCGGCCCGACCATGGTGCGCTCTGCCGCCAAAAACCATAAAGATGTCGCTATCGTCGTCAAAGCTGCCGACTATGATCGGGTTATTCGCGAAATGGATGCCAACGGCAACAGCCTGAAACTGGCGACCCGTTTCGATCTGGCCATCGCAGCCTTCGAGCACACCGCCGCCTACGACGGCATGATCGCCAACTACTTCGGCACCATGGTTCCTTCCTACGGTGACAACAAGGAGGGTGACGAGGAGTCCCGCTTCCCGCGTACCTTCAACAGCCAGTTCATCAAGAAGCAGGACATGCGTTACGGCGAAAACAGCCATCAGGCCGCCGCCTTCTACGCCGAAGAGCATGCCGCGCCGGGTTCCGTCTCCAGCGCTGTCCAGCTGCAGGGCAAGGCGCTCTCCTACAACAACATCGCTGATACCGATGCAGCTCTGGAGTGTGTGAAGGAGTTCGACGAGCCGGCCTGCGTCATCGTCAAGCATGCCAACCCCTGCGGTGTGGCTATTGGTAGCGACCTGCTGAGTGCCTACGACCGGGCTTACCAGACCGACCCCACCTCTGCCTTCGGCGGCATCATCGCCTTCAACCGGCCGCTTGATGGCGCCACTGCGGCAGCCATCGTGGCCCGCCAGTTTGTCGAAGTGATCATCGCCCCCACCGTCAGCCAGGAGGCCCGCGATGCGGTCGCTGCCAAGCAGAACGTGCGTCTGCTCGAATGCGGTCAGTGGACGGCACCTGCGCAAGGTTTTGACCTCAAGCGCGTCAACGGCGGCCTGCTGGTGCAGGAGCGGGATCTCGGCATGGTGACGCTGGGCGACCTGACCGTGGTCAGCAAGCGTCAGCCGACTGAGGCCGAGCTGCAGGATCTGCTGTTCTGCTGGAAAGTGGCCAAGTTCGTCAAATCCAACGCCATCGTCTATGCCAAAGATGGCCAGACCATCGGCGTCGGCGCAGGCCAGATGAGCCGTGTTTATTCGGCCAAAATCGCCGGTATCAAGGCGGCGGACGAAGGGCTGACCGTGGCGGGCTCCGTGATGGCCTCCGATGCCTTCTTCCCGTTCCGCGACGGTATCGATGCTGCCGCTCAGGCTGGTATCTCCTGTGTGATCCAGCCGGGTGGCTCGATGCGCGATCAGGAGGTGATCGACGCCGCCGACGAACACGGTATGTGCATGGTCTTCACCAACATGCGCCATTTCCGTCATTGATGGGTCAGGGGCTGCCGATGGCGGCCCTTTTGTTGTCTCTTTTCAACTGACTATTTCCACTGACTGACGGCCCGGGTGGCCGTCCGGTGACCACAAATAGAAGCGAGCGATACGATGAAAGTACTGATCATTGGCAACGGTGGCCGCGAACACGCCCTGGCCTGGAAGGCCAAACACTCCCCACTGGTACGTCACGTTTTTGTGGCGCCGGGCAATGCGGGCACCCAGCTTGAGCCGGGTGTCGAGAACGTCGCCATCGAGGCGACCGATATCGAAGGGTTGCTGGCCTTTGCCAAAGAGAAACAGGTCGGCCTCACCATCGTCGGGCCGGAAGCGCCGCTGGTGAAAGGGGTGGTGGATGCCTTCCGCGCCGCCGGTCAGCCGATCTTTGGCCCGACTGCTGCCGCTGCCCAGCTGGAAGGCTCCAAGGCTTTCACCAAGGATTTCCTGGCCCGTCACGCCATCCCGACCGCCGAGTACCAGAACTTCACCGAAGTGGAGCCTGCGCTCGCTTATCTGCGCGAGAAGGGCGCCCCCATCGTCATCAAGGCCGATGGTCTGGCGGCGGGCAAGGGGGTGATTGTCGCCATGACCTTGCCGGAGGCGGAAGACGCGGTGCGCGACATGCTCTCCGGCAATGCCTTTGGCGAAGCGGGCTCCCGGGTGGTGATTGAGGAGTTTCTGGAGGGGGAAGAGGCGAGCTTCATCGTCATGGTCGATGGCGAGCACGTGCTGCCGATGGCCACCAGTCAGGATCACAAGCGGGTTGGCGACGGTGATACCGGCCTCAACACCGGCGGTATGGGGGCTTACTCCCCGGCGCCTGTAGTGACCGCCGAGGTACATCGACGCGTGATGGAGCAGGTGATCATGCCGACTGTGCGCGGCATGGCGGCCGAGGGCAACGTCTACACCGGTTTTCTTTACGCCGGTCTGATGATCGACGGCGCAGGCAATCCCAAGGTGATCGAGTTCAACTGCCGCTTTGGCGATCCCGAGACCCAGCCCATCATGCTGCGGATGCAGTCCGATCTGGTGGAGCTCTGCCTGGCCGCTTGCGCAGGCAAGCTGGATCAGAAAGAGGCCATCTATGATCCCCGCGCCGCTATCGGCGTGGTGTTGGCGGCGGGAGGCTATCCCGGCGATTACAGCACCAACCACCCCATCAGCGGCTTGCCGGTGGATGAAGTGGCGGGTGAGAAGGTGTTCCATGCCGGTACCCGTCTGGAGGGCGATACCAGCCTGACCGCTGGCGGCCGCGTGTTGTGCGCCACCGCCCTCGGTCACACTGTGGCAGAAGCCCAGCAGCGTGCCTATCAGCTCGCTGGCCGCATCAAGTGGGATGGCGTTTTCTATCGCAAGGATATCGGCTGGCGCGCCATTGTTCGCGAACAGGAGTAACTGACGCCAGCAAATGGCCAGCTGATTCAGACCCCGCTACGGCGGGGTTTTTTGTCCCTGTTTACCGCTTTCAACCATCCCCATGGTGCGTGTCACCTGCGTTCAATCAGTTACCAAGCGCAAACAAGCGCGGCATATCTGTCACTATTTGCCACAAAAAACAGCATTTTTCACAAACGTTTCACCATGAGTCATGGCATCATGCTGGTGATGAATTCTTGTTTGGATTCATAAGTACCCCTAACAATTCGAGCATGTCGTTATATAAGGAAATCCCATGTTGAAAACCGTCCGCCCCCTGCTGCTGCCCCTGATGTTTGGCCTGATGACCCTGCCTGCCGTGGCGGGTGATCTGGAACAGCCGATGAAGAAGATTGGCTTCAACTACAAGCAGGCCGTCAAGGCTGATGATGCAGCCACCATGGAGAAGCACATCAACGAGATGAAGGCCCAGCTGGACGTGGCCAAGCAGAAGAACATGCCGGCCGCCAAGAAAGAGAAATTTCTTGAAGGGATGAACGAGGTACAGACCGAGCTGGACGCCAGCCTGGCCGCACTCAAGGCGGGTGATGAGGCCAAGGCGCGCGAACATCTGGCCAAGGTCAACGACCTGAAGAAGGAGTACCACAAATATGCCAAGCAAAAAGGGTGAGCCCTTTCGCTGGGATCCGCTGGTTCGCCTGACCCACTGGGGCTTGGTGGCGGTCTGCATCGGCAACCTCTGGGTTAACGAAGCGGGCGAGGAGTGGCACGAGTGGCTGGGTTACGGCGCCATTGGGCTGGTCTCCTTGCGTCTGCTCTGGGGGCTTACTTTTGCCCGTGGCTACGCTCGCCTTGGTGCCCTCATCCCCAGCGGTGAGGATTTTCGCCAGCAAGCGCGCGAGATGCGTGAGCGGCAGCCTCCGGCACCGGGTCATCACGGCAGCGGCAAACTGGCCGTGTGGGCGCTCTGGCTGGTCGTGCTGGCCACCGCTGGCAGCGGCTGGTTTCAAAATACCGAGACGGGATTTGAACTGGGGGCTGACGAGTGGCATGAGTGGTGCGTGGTGGCGCTGCAGGGGCTGATTGGTCTGCACCTGCTGGCCATCGTCTTCACCTCCTGGCGCCAGCGCAGCAATCTGGTTACCCGGATGCTGCCTGCCATCGGGCGTCGCTCATCCATCCAGAGCGGCAGCAACGAGCAAACCTGAGGCTCAGCATTAGGCTCCTTGTCTCTGAGTGAGGCGCCTGATCCGGACCCTGCCCAGACCCGCCCATGGCGGGTCTTTTCTATGACCTCATCCAGCTCATCACTGGACATTACCCGATCCGCAGATGCAAAAAGGCCGCTCATCATGAGCGGCCTTTTCTAATTTGGTGGCCCCTGGGGGACTTGAACCCACGACCAATCGATTATGAGTCGACTGCTCTGACCAACTGAGCTAAGGGGCCAAATTGTGCGTTTAGCGGCGTGGATTATAGGGGAAGAGGAAAGGGCAGTCTATAGGCATATCAACCACTTGGCGACTAATTGTCCAGCTTGATTGAGGGCGCAAAGCCGGTCGCAAGGGTAAATGCCAGACAAAACAAAGCCCCGCATGGCGGGGCTTTGGCAGAGCAGTTTGACACAGGGTCAGGACTATTCGTCCAGGAAGCTGCGCAGCACTTCCGAGCGGCTCGGGTGGCGCAGTTTGCGCAGTGCCTTGGCTTCGATCTGACGAATACGCTCACGGGTAACGTCGAACTGTTTGCCCACTTCCTCGAGGGTGTGGTCAGTGTTCATGTCGATACCGAAACGCATCCGCAGTACCTTGGCTTCACGGGCGGTCAGGCCAGCCAGCACTTCGCGGGTGGCGTTGCGCAGGCTTTCGCTGGTCGCCGCATCCGCTGGCAGAGCCAGGGTGGTATCTTCGATAAAGTCGCCCAAGTGGGAATCTTCATCATCACCGATGGGCGTCTCCATGGAGATAGGCTCTTTGGCGATCTTCAGTACCTTGCGGATCTTGTCTTCCGGCATGCCCATGCGCATGGCCAGCTCTTCCGGGTTCGGTTCACGACCCATCTCCTGCAGCATCTGACGGGAGATTCGGTTGAGCTTGTTGATGGTCTCGATCATGTGTACCGGGATACGGATGGTACGGGCCTGATCCGCGATGGAGCGGGTAATGGCCTGACGGATCCACCAGGTTGCATAGGTCGAGAACTTGTAGCCACGACGGTATTCAAACTTGTCTACCGCCTTCATCAGACCGATGTTGCCCTCCTGGATCAGATCCAGGAACTGCAGGCCACGGTTGGTGTACTTCTTGGCGATAGAGATAACCAGACGCAAGTTGGCCTCAACCATCTCTTTCTTCGCACGGCGGGCCTTGGCCTCACCGATGCTCATGCGGCGGTTGATATCCTTGATCTGGGCAATCGACAGACCGGTCTCTTCTTCAATCTGCTGCAGCTTGCCGATGGCGCGCTGGATATCCTCGTCCATTTCAACCAGACGAGGAGACCAGGCTTTGCCAGCCTGCTTCTGGTATTCGAACCAGGCAGTTTCACACTCGTTGTTGGTGAAGGCCGCGACGAAGGTTTTCTTCGGCATCTTGGCCTGCTCAACGCAGAGCTTCATGATGATGCGTTCCTGCACGCGGACGCGCTCCATCATTTCACGCATGTTGTTGACCAGGCGATCGAACTGCTTGGGCATCAGGCGGAATTGACGGAATACATCGGCCAGCTGGGCGATGGCGGCCTGGGTATCTTCGTGCGCGCGACCATTCTTCTGAATGGAGAGGCGGGTCACTTCATACTGGGCACGCAGTTCACCAAACTTCTCGCGAGCGACTTCCGGATCCGGACCACCGTCACCGTCGTCGTCAGAGCTGTCGCCATCTTCGTCTTCGTCTTCTTCGTCTTCTTCATCTTCGTCGGCCAGATCGTCTTCGCCGAGCTCGGAACCGATATGCGTGGCGGTAGGCGCCATATCTTCAGTTTCGTTCGGGTCAATAAAGCCAGAGATAATGTCAGAGAGACGCAGCTGCTCGGCTTCGTACTTGTCGTACTGTTCGAGCAGGTAAGTAATTGCTTCAGGGTACTCGGCTACGGAGCTTTGTACCTGGTTGATACCGTCTTCGATCCGCTTGGCGATGTCGATTTCGCCTTCACGGGTCAGCAGTTCGACGGTACCCATTTCCCGCATGTACATGCGGACGGGATCGGTCGTGCGACCAATCTCAGATTCAACAGATGCCAGAGCCTGGGCCGCTGCTTCGGCAGCGTCCTCATCGGCGGTACCACCTTCAGCCATGATAAGGTCATCGGCATCCGGAGCGTTTTCAACCACTTGAATGCCCATATCGTTGATCATCTGAATGATGTCTTCGATCTGGTCTGAATCGACAATGTCTTGCGGGAGGTGATCGTTCACCTCGGCATAGGTCAGGTAGCCCTGTTCTTTACCTTTGGCAACGAGGAGTTTAAGCTGAGACTGCGGGGTTTGCTCCATAGAACTCATCCGGTTGGTGTTGCTAGGTTGCGCGTACAGTGCGCTGCTGCGCAAATAGCCAATTCTAATAGAAAACCGCCAGACATGCTATGTCTGGTTGCGGCGTCGGTCATGAGAAACCCCTGCCCGCAGTATTGTCGGGGCCAGGCGGTTATAAAAATTTTGCTTTTCATCCCGTCGATTCGGGCAACGCTATCCATATTGGGACTAATCACTCAAATATCAAGCCCCACTCTCATTTCTTTTCTCAATTTGCACCTCTCTTATCAGCATCATCAGCTCTTGGGTTTCTTCGGAGCTTAGTCCTTCCTGAGCAACTTTGGCCTGCAATTCTTCGATCCGCTGTTTCAGAAACTGGTTGATGAAGCCGACGAAGGTGTCCTGCAATTCTCCCAGAATATCCGGCTCCTGATCGAGTTTGATCTCCTCGAACAGGTCGTGCATGGCCAGCTGAGCAAGGATCTCTCCCTCCTTGGTTCCACGCCAGTGTTCCAGCAGGATACCGGTTGTGATACCGGGCTGGGCCAGGATTTGCTGGTGCAGTTGCAGCAGGAACTTGATGCCCTGTACGCGTAGTCCGGCCAATTCCGGCATGGGGGGAAGCTCAGCCGTTACTGCCGGATATTGCACCATCAGTGCCAGCGCACGCCGCAGCGGTGTCAGCTTGGCTGCCTTGGGTTTGTTGACCTCGGCCTTGGGCTGACTGTTGCGGGCAAAGAGCTCGGCGATGCGCTGTTTGTTCTCGCCCCAGCGCATCATGCTGGAGAGACGAGTGATCAGCCCTTCGCGGGTAAACCCTTCCGGTACGCGACGAATAAGCTCGGCAGCCTTGTTGGCTACTTCGAACTTGCCCGCCTCACCGGAGAGCGCCGCATCGCGACCGAGACGCTCGAACATGAAGTCGGCGAACGGTTGGGCTTCATCGAGCAGGGCTTCAAAGCCCTCCTTGCCGATCTGGCGTACCAGAGAGTCGGGATCCTCGCCATCGGGCAGGAACACGAACTTCAGCTCGCGGCCATCCTGCAGATGAGGGAGGGCATTATCCAGCGCGCGCCAGGCGGCTTCACGACCGGCGTTGTCACCGTCGTAGCAGCAGACTACCTCGGCGGTGGTGCGAAACAGGGTGTGGATATGGTCGCTGGTCGTTGCAGTACCCAGCGCCGCCACCGCATAGTCGATGTCGTACTGACCGAGTGCCACCACATCCATGTAGCCTTCCACCACCAGGATCCGGCGTGGATCCTTGTGTGCCTGCTTCACCTCGTAGAGACCGAACAGCTCCCGCCCTTTATGGAAGATGGGGGTCTCCGGCGAGTTCAGGTATTTGGGGGTACCATCACCCAGCACCCGGCCACCAAAACCGATGACCCGGCCACGCTTGTCACGGATCGGGAACATGATGCGATCGCGGAAACGATCATAACTCCCCGGGCTATTGTCACGGGTGATCAGCATGCCGCCCGAGATAAGCAACTGCTCGTGATCCCGGCTGGTACCAAAGCGGCGGCGCACCTGATCCCAATCGCTAGGTGCATAGCCAATGTTGAATCGTTTGACCACTTCACCGGTCAGACCGCGGCCTTTGAGGTACTCCACCGCATGGGGAGCGCTCTTGAGATTGCTCTCGTAGAAGCGGGCGATCTGGTTCATCAGCTCGAACAGATCCTTGCTGACTGCGGGCTGGCTATTGGCCGAGCCGCCGATGCTCTGCTCGCGAGGTACCTGCATGCCTTGCATGCTGGCGAGCTCTTCGATGGCATCGGGAAATTCGAGACCGTCGTACTCCATGACAAAGCCGATGGCGTTGCCGTGGGCGCCACAACCGAAACAGTGGTAGAACTGCTTCTCCTGGCTGACCGTAAAAGAGGGGCTTTTTTCGTTATGAAAAGGGCAGCAAGCCTGGTAATTCTTACCGGCTTTTTTCAGCCGCACTCGCGAGTCGATCAGCTCGACTATGTCTGTGCGTACGAGCAGATCGTCGATAAAGGATTGGGGGATCCTGCCTGCCATAACCGTCCTGTTTCATTGCGGAGAAAATAAAAAAGCCGCGCATTCCAAGGGAAGCACGGCTTCTTCGACCAAACAAGAGAGTTGCCTGTTACGCCAAGCGGGTTTTCACCTGAGCACTGACGGCGCCGACATCGGCACGCCCCTGAATTTTCGGCTTCAAGACAGCCATGACCTTGCCCATATCAGCCATGACGGCAGCACCACTTTCAGTGATGGCTTGCTCGATCAGGGCGGCAATTTCATCTGCGGTCAGCTGTTGCGGCAGGAATTCCTGCAACACAACGATCTCGGCGGACTCTTTGTCGGCGAGATCCTGGCGACCGGCAGCCTCAAATTGGCTGATGGAATCGCGGCGCTGTTTGACCATTTTGGTCACGACAGCGAGGATATCCTCATCATTCAGCTCGATACGGGTATCGACTTCACGTTGCTTGATTTCTGCCATCAACAAGCGGATCGCTCCCAGACGTGCCTTATCTTTGGCAAGCATGGCGAGCTTTTGCTGATCCTTGAGTTGATCCTTCAGAGACACGGCAATATCTCCCGATTAGTACAGGCGGATACGACGTGCGTTTTCGCGAGACAGCTTCTTGGCGTGACGCTTGACAGCAGACGCTTTGGCGCGCTTACGAATGGTAGTCGGCTTCTCGTAGAACTCACGGCTACGAACTTCGGACAGGATACCGGCTTTTTCGCAAGAACGCTTGAAACGACGCAGAGCAACGTCAAACGGCTCATTTTCACGGACTTTGATTACTGGCATGTGCCTTTCACCTCAGTGATAAATTGTTAGCTGACCTTCAATCGATCAGCATGTCTTAAAATGGTGCGAAATTATACTCTGGACAGGGAATGAAAGTAAACCCGCAGAGATCGCTCTGGTTTAAAAAACCCGCGAAGGTTACCATAGCCGTCTCATTTTAGCAGTGAAATTTTTTAGCAATGCGTGTATTGGGCATAGAGACATCCTGTGACGAAACCGGGATCGCGATCTTCGACGATCAAAAAGGGATCCTTTCCCATCAGTTATACAGCCAGGTCAAGCTGCATGCGGACTACGGTGGCGTTGTCCCCGAGCTCGCCAGCCGGGATCATGTTCGCAAGACGATCCCGTTGATCCAGGCCGCATTGCAAGAGGCGGGACTGGGCAAAGATGACATCGACGGCATCGCGTATACCGCGGGTCCGGGTCTGGTTGGCGCCATTCTGGTGGGCGCCACTATTGGTCGTTCGCTGGCGATGGCATGGAACAAGCCGGCTATCGCCGTCCATCATATGGAAGGCCACCTGCTGGCCCCCATGCTGGAAGAGAAGGCCCCCGAGTTCCCCTTCGTGGCGCTGCTGGTCTCCGGTGGTCACTCCATGCTGGTACGGGTTGATGGCATCGGCAGTTATCAGCTGTTGGGCGAATCCATCGACGATGCCGCTGGCGAAGCGTTCGACAAGACCGCCAAGCTGATGGGGCTGGACTATCCGGGTGGTCCGCTGCTCTCCCGTTTGGCCGAGAAGGGCACCACCGGACGTTTCCACTTCCCCCGTCCCATGACTGACCGTCCCGGGCTCGACATGAGCTTCTCCGGCCTCAAGACCTTCACAGCCAACACCATCGCCGCCAATGGTGATGATGAGCAGACCCGTGCCGATATCGCTCGGGCGTTTGAAGATGCGGTGGTTGATACCCTGGCCATCAAGTGCCGTCGTGCTTTGAAAGAGACCGGTCTTAAGCGTCTGGTGGTTGCCGGTGGCGTCAGTGCCAACCGTCATCTGCGTGCCCAGCTGGCGGAGCTGATGGAGAGCCTCAAGGGCGAGGTGTTCTATCCGCGCACTGAATATTGCACCGATAACGGCGCCATGATTGCCTATGCCGGTATGCAGCGCCTGAAAGCGGGCGTGTTTGAGCCGCTGGCGGTCAAAGCCGTGCCGCGCTGGCCGCTGGATACCCTGGATCCGGTCTGATCCGACGGATCCCGCCTTCTGGCGTGGTGGTGAGTACCATGGTGGCCTATCGCTCCTGCAATCCGGCAGCGGTGGTTATAGCGCCGCTGGCACGCTGTTGTGGTGTCTGCTGTCGCCGTGGTTGAGCCATCCGGATAAGACGTCAGGTCTCTTGCTGCCAGACAGCCAAGCACAGAGTAAAGAGATAAAAAAATCCCCGCCAACTGGCGGGGATTTTTATTTGGCGATCGGCAGGCGATGAATTACAGCAAGATGCCGCCGAAGAAGAAGCCCAGCGCCACGGCGATGGCGATGGTGGCGGTGCCCGGTACGAAGAAGGGGTGGTTGAAGACCGCCTTACCGATACGGGTGGATCCGGTGTCGTCCATCTCTACCGCAGCCAGCAGGGTCGGGTAGGTCGGCAGTACAAACAGGGCGCTCACGGCTGCGAAAGAGGCAATCGCAGTCAGCGGGCTGACACCCAGTGCCAGAGCGGCAGGCATCAGGGCTTTGGTGGTTGCACCCTGTGAGTAGAGCAGCATGGCGGCAAAGAACAGTACCACGGCCAGCAGCCAGGAGTACTGGTTCAGCAGGTCGCCAGCGATCAGCTGGATGGTGTCCATGTTGCCTTTCACGAAGACGTTACCCAGCCAGGCGACACCCAGTACGCAGATACAGGCGGACATACCGGACTTGAAGGTCGGCATGTTGGTGACCTGGGTGGCGTCCAGTTTGCACACCAGGGTCATGATGGTGGCCGCGGCCAGCATGATGCCCATGATGGCGCCGTCACGGGGGATTGGCGGGTTGGTGATCAGACCCACTTTACCGGAGATGGCAGTGGCATAAGCCATGACAGCAACGATGGCGGCGATGAAGATCCAGACAGACAGTTTGGCGTACGGTTTGATCTCGAGCTTGGTAGTACCACGCAGTTTGATCAGGCCCTTGGCTTTACGCTCTAGATAGACTTCGTCCTGCTCCAGCGGCTTGCCCATCATGTTGGCAATGAAGGCGCCCAGGATACAGGCCAGGAAGGTGGAGGGGATGCAGATGGCCAGCAGGGTCAGGTAGTCAACACCAAATGGCTCGAGCATGCCGGAGAAGGCAACCACAGCGGCAGAGATCGGGGAGGCTGTGATGGCGATCTGGGAGGCGACAACCGCGATGGAGAGCGGACGGGATGGGCGGATCCCTTGCTCTTTGGCCACTTCCGCGATCACCGGCAGGGTGGAGAAGGCGGTATGACCGGTACCGGCCAGCATGGTCATCAGGTAGGTGACCACCGGGGCGGCGAAGGTGATGTATTTGGGGTTCTTGCGCAGCGCTTTTTCTGCCAGGAAGACCAGGTAGTCCATCCCGCCAGCCAGTTGCATACAGGCGATGGCGCAGATGACGGACGCGATGATCATGATCACATCCCAAGGGATGTAGCTGACCAGTTGATCGCTCGGGATGGGCATGCCCAGACCCCACGTCAATACCAGTACCCCCAGACCACCGGCAAAGCCGATGCCGATGCTGCCTATCCGGGCCCCCAGATAGATAGCGGCGAGCACGACAAGTAACTCGATTCCAATCATAGCGATAACTCCATTTTTTAGTTTTTGGTTTTTATTTGGCAAAAAGCCAATTCCCGATCGGGCTGGGGATAAAGACCAATCGGGAACTGACTTTATGGGCCGGGAAGATCCCGGCCCACACTCGCTTATACGGCAGCTTCGCGGGTGAAACGCTTGGCTTTGTATTGCGGGTTCATCAGGTTCTCGATGGAGAGAATTTCGTCCAGCTGCTCGGCGCTCAGCAGGCCACGCTCAAGAACGACTTCGCGGACGTTTTTGCCGGTCTGGGCACAGATCTTGCCGACGATATCCCCTTCGTGGTGGCCGATGAAGGGGTTCAGGTAGGTCACGATACCGATGGAGTTCAGCACGTGATTCATGCAGATTTCCGGGTTGGCGGTGATACCTTCCACGCACTTCTCGCGCAGGGAAATACAGGCTTTTTCCATCAGGCTCAGGGATTCGAACATTGCCTGACCAATCACCGGCTCCATGACGTTCAGCTGCAGCTGACCGGCTTCAGCGGCGAAGGTGATGGTGATGTCGTTACCGAATACCTTGAAGCAGGATTGGTTGACCACTTCCGGGATAACCGGGTTGACCTTGGCCGGCATGATGGAGGAACCCGCCTGCATTTCCGGCAGGTTGATCTCTTTCAGAGCAGTGCGCGGGCCGGAGGAGAGCAGACGCAGGTCGTTACAGATCTTGGACAGCTTCATGGCCAGACGCTTGATGGCGCCGTGCAGCATGACGTAGGCGCCACAGTCGGAGGTCGCTTCGATCAGGTCTTCTGCCGGCACATAGGCACGACCGGTGATCTCGGCCAGACGCTTGATGGCCAGTGCAGAGTACTCGGGCGGAGTGTTCAGACCGGTACCGATGGCGGTCGCGCCCAAGTTCACTTCCAGCAGCAGCTCCTGGCAACGCTTGATGGACTTGATCTCTTCACGCAGGGTCACGGCGAACGCGTGGAACTCCTGACCCAGGGTCATCGGAACTGCATCTTGCAGCTGGGTACGGCCCATCTTCAGGATGTTTTTGAACTCTTTCGCTTTGGCATCGAATGCCGCGATCAGGTGCTCCAGCGCGTGCAGAGTCACGTCAGTGCTGTTGACCACAGCAACGCGGAAGCCGGTGGGGTAGGCATCGTTGGTGGACTGGCACTTGTTGACGTGATCGTTCGGGTTGATGACGTCGTAACGGCCTTTCTCCAGACCCATGATTTCCAGGGCGATGTTGGCCAGTACTTCGTTGGTGTTCATGTTGACGGAGGTGCCGGCACCACCCTGGTAAACGTCGACCGGGAACTGGTCGAAGCATTTGCCGGTGTTCAGCATCAGGTCGCAGGCTTCTACGATCTTGTCAGCAATTTCAGGACGGATGGTACCCAGTTCACCGTTTGCCAGCGCAGCGGCCTTCTTGGTCAGCACCATACCGCGGACGAATTCCGGAACGTCAGAAATCTTCTGAGAGCTGATCTTGAAGTTCTCGACAGCGCGCAGGGTGTGCACACCGTAGTAGAGATCATTGGAAACTTCTTTGGTGCCCAGCAGGTCTTCTTCAATGCGGACGTTCTTGATGTCGCTCATTGTAATGCCTCAGAAATCAGATAAATGGAAAAATCCTCACCGAGTGGTCGCGAGTTCCTTGCGCACAGCTCATCCTGAAGCACCACACATCGAGTGGGGCGGTTGGGAGAATGACCTCCCGAAAAACTAATCAATATACTACTCCAATTGAGGTATCGGTTATTAGAGGTGGATCACTAAATTTGCGACATTTTCAAATTACTTTGAGGAAAGTACACATATGTTATGAAGTTTTTATCATGATGATTTTTATAAATTTTTGTGACTTTTTGCTGGTTTTTTAGATTGCTGATGACGTAGGTGTCAGTTGGTCAACTTGAAAAGAGGGGGGCTGCCCCCATTTATTCAGGGCAGAAAGTGGTGATGACGGGGCGGCAAAATCGCCTCCGGCCATCGTTGGATGGGCGCCACTTTTTCTCAATTTACCGGTGCTGGAGTGGATATGGGCAAGTTGTTTTTGTTGTTGGTGGGTCTGGTTGTGCTGGAGCTCACCGTGATGATCGAGGTCGGCTCGGTAATCGGGGCGCTGCCGACTGTCGGCTTGCTCATTCTGACTGCTGTATTGGGCTCCTCGCTGGTGCGCAGTGAAGGGATCAAGACCCTGTTCAGCGCCCAGCAAAAGATGCAGATGGGCGAGATGCCGGGCCGCGAGGTGATGGGAGGCATGATGCTGGCGTTGGCCGGCTTGCTGCTGATTATCCCGGGTTTCGTGACCGACATTTTCGGTGTGCTGTTGCTGCAGCCCTGGCTGCGCAACAAACTGGCTGACAAGCTGATCGGCAGCAGCCAGTTCCGGATGCAGATGGGTGGCTTCCAGCGTACTCAATCGCCGTTTGGCAACGCACCGTCCGATGATCATCTGGGGAACGCCAAGCAGGGCGGCGCCACCATCGAAGGCGAATTTGAGCGCAAAGAGTAATCGATGAGACGAAAACCCGAGGCGAGTGACTGAATCAGGGTTTGCCCTGATGGCACAGCGCCTCGAAGCGGTGTCGGGCATACCACCATGCGAGGGTGCCCGCCGCCAGATTGGCCAGCAGTATCCCCAGATATATCCCCTGTTCTCCCCCCAGCTTTGCCCCCAGCCAGGCTCCTGGCAACAGAAAACCAAACAGTCGCAATCCGTTGAATAAGAACGAAATACTGGATGCTCGCACGCCATTGAGTGCCGAGGCCAGCAGCATCACCATGCCCTGAAAGCCGTAACCGATCGGCACCAGATGCAGATAGAGGATGATAAGGCGAATGACCTGCGGATGATCGCTGAACAGATTGGCGATGAGTGGCGCCAGTAGCCAGGTCAGGCCATAGATGGCGAGCTGGAACAGCAACGCAAACCTCATGCAGCTTTGCAGAGCAGCTTTGGCGCGGGCCGGATTGCCAGCGCCGCAGTTTTGCGAGATGAAAGGGGCCAGTACGGAGGCGAGGGCCATCATCACAATCAGCAACAGCGCCTCGACCCGCGATGCGGCGCCGTAAGCGGCTACCACCTCGGTACCCAGGCCCGCAAAGATCGTCATCAGCACCGCATTGGCCAAGGGGTTGAGCATATTGGTAAAAGAGGCGGGGACGGCGACATGGAGTAACGCCCGCCAGTGGGACAGCAACCGGGCCCGCGGCGAGAGGCGCCACAGCAGCAAGCCTTCCCGATGACGCAGGATATAGAGGCTGACCAGCATCGCCATCAACCAAGAGATAGAGGTGGCGATGGCGGCCCCGCGGATCCCCCACTCGGGAAAGGGGCCGATGCCGAAGATCAACAGAGGGTCCAGTACCCCGTTGACCAGCCCGGCTACGGCCATCACCAGACTGGGGGTTTTGGTATCGCCGGTCGCCCGGATGGCGGCATTGCCCACCATGGGCAGCACCAGCATGGGGACTGTGAGATACCAGATCAGCATATAGTCATGGATGAGAGAGATAAGCTCGGCACTGGCCCCCAGCAGAGTAAACAGAGGCTTGATGGTGAGAGCTCCCCCCGCGGAGAGCAGGGCCACCATGATGACCGCCAGAAACAGGCTGTCGGTGGCGAGATGGGCCGCCTCATCGTGTTTGCCCTGCCCCAGGGTATGACCGATCACCGCTGACAATCCGGCGCCCAATCCCATCGCCAGCGAGGTAACCACAAAAGTGACGGGAAAGGTAAAACTGATGGCGGCCAGAGCTTCGGTGCCCAGCATACCGATAAAAAAGGTATCGACCAGATTGAAGGCCAGAATGGCGATGATGCCGAAGATCATGGGGCCCGTCATCTGGCGCAGTACGACAGGAATAGGGGCTGTCAGCATGGGGTTGGTGCGGGTCAAGGGCTCGTCTCTACAGCTGGCTTTGAAGGTTCTGGCATGGAAACCAGGCGGCTTGAACCGACCTTGCTCCAGAGTGCGGACACGGCTGAACCATCGAAGATGTTTATAGTACGTGAAAAAATTTTTTTTGTATTTGCCCTTGAAGGGTTAGCAACTCTGCCCCACATCAGGGACATATCTAATTTGGCCTGGAACGGCCATTCCTCAAAGCAACAATGAGACTCATTTTGGGAGAGTTATCGATGAAAATTCGTCCACTGCACGACCGCGTCATCATCAAGCGCATCGAAGCTGAAGCCAAATCTGCCGGCGGTATCGTCTTGACTGGTACTGCGGCCCAGAAGTCCACCCGTGGTGAAGTGCTTGCCGTGGGGACTGGTCGCATCCTGGATAATGGCGAAGTCAAAGCGCTGGCCGTGAAGGTTGGTGACAAAGTTATCTTCAACGAAGGCTACGGTGTGAAGACCGAGAAGCTGGATGGTCAGGACGTCCTGATCCTCTCCGAAACCGACATCCTGGCGATTGTCGAAGAGTAATCCATCCTCCTTTTCCCCGAATTGATTTAAGGATTGAAGAAAAATGGCAGCTAAAGACGTTAAGTTTGGTAACGAAGCCCGCATCAAGATGCTGGAAGGCGTAAACATCCTGGCTGATGCCGTCAAGGTGACTCTGGGCCCGAAAGGCCGCAACGTGGTGCTGGACAAGTCCTTCGGCGCCCCGACCATCACTAAAGATGGTGTATCTGTTGCGCGCGAAATCGAGCTGGAAGACAAGTTCCAGAACATGGGCGCCCAGATGGTCAAGGAAGTGGCTTCCAAGGCGAACGATGCCGCCGGTGACGGTACCACTACTGCAACCGTTCTGGCTCAGGCTATCGTCAACGAAGGTCTGAAAGCCGTTGCCGCCGGTATGAACCCGATGGATCTGAAGCGCGGTATCGACAAGGCCGTTGTGGCTGCTGTTGCCGAGCTGCAAGCACTGTCTCAGCCGTGTGCCGACAGCAATGCCATCGCTCAGGTTGGCACCATCTCCGCCAACTCCGACGAGAAAGTGGGCAAGCTGATTGCTGAAGCCATGGACAAAGTGGGTCGCGATGGCGTCATCACCGTTGAAGATGGTCAGGGTCTGGAAGATGAGCTGGCAGTTGTTGAAGGTATGCAGTTCGACCGCGGCTACCTGTCCCCCTACTTCATCAACAAGCAAGAGACCGGTTCCGTTGAACTGGACGACCCGTTCATCCTGCTGGTTGACAAGAAAGTCTCCAACATCCGCGAAATGCTGCCGGTGCTGGAAGGCGTTGCCAAAGCTGGCAAGCCGCTGCTGATTGTTGCTGAAGACGTGGAAGGCGAAGCCCTGGCGACTCTGGTGGTCAACACCATGCGCGGTATCGTGAAAGTGGCTGCCGTCAAGGCGCCTGGCTTCGGTGACCGTCGCAAGGCCATGCTGCAGGATATCGCCGTACTGACTGGCGGTACTGTCATCTCCGAAGAAGTTGGCATGGAGCTGGAAAAAGCGACTCTGGAAGATCTGGGTCGTGCCAAGCGCATCGTCATCACCAAAGAGAACACCACCATCATCGATGGCGTGGGTGATGCCGGTGTGATCGAAGGTCGTGTTGCCCAGATCCGTCAGCAGATCGAAGAGACTTCCTCCGACTACGACCGTGAGAAGTTGCAAGAGCGCGTAGCCAAGCTGGCAGGCGGTGTTGCCGTAATCAAGGTGGGTGCTGCTACCGAAGTCGAGATGAAAGAGAAGAAAGCTCGCGTAGAAGATGCTCTGCATGCTACCCGTGCTGCTGTTGAAGAGGGTGTGGTTGCCGGTGGTGGTGTTGCGCTGGTTCGCGTTGCAGCCAAACTGGCTGGCCTGCGCGGTGACAACGAAGACCAGAACGTCGGTATCAAGGTTGCCCTGCGTGCCATGGAAGCCCCGCTGCGTCAAATCGTCATCAACGCCGGTGAAGAAGCCTCCGTCATCGCCAACGCGGTGAAGAATGGTGAAGGCAACTTCGGTTACAACGCTTACACCGAGCAGTACGGTGACATGCTGACCATGGGTATTCTGGATCCGACCAAGGTCACCCGCTCTGCTCTGCAGTTCGCCTCTTCTATCGCCGGCCTGATGATCACCACCGAGTGCATGGTGACCGAGCTGCCGAAGAAAGATGCTCCAGCCATGCCTGATATGGGTGGCATGGGCGGCATGGGCATGATGTAATCATCATCCCGGCTCTGTTTGAGAAACGGCTCGCCTTGGCGGGCCGTTTTTTTATATCTGACTAAACTGAGTCTGTTGATAGCAGAAAAGTGTATGGAGGAAAGATGAAGGTGCTCAGATGGATAACTCTGCTGTTTGCATTGATTACCATGCCGCTGTTGGCTGCCGAGGCCCTCAAGGGACCAGTGATCTTGAAAGTAAGCGGCAATATCAGAGCCGCAGATGAGGTCGATGGCAAAGTGCTTTTTGACTTGGCCACGCTGCAGGCATTGCCGCAATATGAGATAGTCACCAGCAACCCTTGGGTTGATAAACCTCACAAGTACAGAGGGCCCAAGGTGGCGGATGTGCTGGCCGCAGTGGGGGCTAATGGCAAGAGCATAACCCTGACAGCATTGAACAGTTTCCAGATCCGCATCAATTGGGACAAAGTTGCCAAGTATAACCCTATTCTTGCTTGGGAAGATGACGGGGTAGCCATGAGGGTCCGTGACAAGGGGCCGCTCTGGTTTATGTTGCCTCTTGATCAATATCCGGAGCTGAAGCGCTCTGAATATACCGACATGATGATTTGGCAGCTGGATCTGATAGATATTCAACACTGATAAAAGAGTCACGGGAGCACGGGGTGAAAGGAAAGACTAGGGCGTGGCCACTGCTCGTCATTCTGTATGTATCCATCCTGTCGTTTACCGGGAGCACCCTTTATTGTCTGGTTCAGCTCCAGAATGCGACCAGAGCGATGGAGAAATATACCTATGATGTCTCCTGGGCGCTGATGCAGCTGCAGCTCGAGTTGGGGCGTTTCCTCAGTGCTGTAGAGGTCTACCATTATGGTGGAATAGAGCACAATGACCTGATGTTGCGCTATGACATTCTTTGGAGCAGAACCCCCATCCTGTTGAGCGGTCAGTTGCGTAAAAGCATGCAGGATAAGCAGAAAACCTTGCGCTTGGTGCAACTGATTGAAAACAACATTCGCGATATAGAGCCTGTCATTACCAAGCTGCAGAGCGGAGACTCTGTCTACCAGCAAATAATGATGCGCCTAGCCCCCTTGCAGGAGCCTTTATCCTATGCACTAGCTTCCGTTATGCAGAAGAACATCAACATCTACTCAGAGAATGATCGCCATTTTGGTCAATTGCGTAATGCTCTGCTGTTGATGGTGTCTGGGTTGGTTATCTCGGTTTTACTCCTTAGCTCGCTTCTTGTATATGAAGCTCGACGTCACTTTAGGGCAGCAAGGCGTGACCCGTTGACGGGTCTCTCCAATCGGGTGGCATTGCTGGAACGGATGGAGCTCTGTGCCACTCAGGAGGTGCCTTTCGGATTGGTATTGGTCGATATCAACGACTTCAGAGATATCAACAGCAAGTTTGGTTATGACGCGGGCGATTTTTTGCTCAGTGAATTGGCCAGACGGATCAGATTGCTCTGTGAAGAAGGGGAGTGGAGTGGTCGGTTGGGTGGCGATCAATTTGCCATTATCCAGCGTGGTAGCAGCGATCTGCGTCAGGTCAGGGAGCTGGTAGCGCGACTGCTGCACGTTCTGAAGCAAGATATCGTCTATGATAACTATCCCTTCCGGCTCGAGGTGGGGATCGGGATTGCCTTCTATCCGATGGACAGCGATAAAACACAGGAGTTATTGAGTCGTGCGGAACAGGCTCTGTTCCATAGCCGCAAGACCCATGTCCCCTATGTGATTTACGATAACTCCTTGCTCAACGAGACGGCGCGGCGCAAGCATTTGGCCTCGGACATGATCATGGCGCTGGAACACAATGCGTTGGAACTCTATTACCAACCCATCGTCAATCTCGAGAGTGGTCGTTGTGAAGCTGTCGAGGCACTGCTGCGCTGGCGGCATCCGGAGCTGGGCTTTATTCCGCCAAACGAAGTGATCATGGTGGCTGAGGAGTTCCAGCTTGCAGAGCGTCTGGGTGGCTGGGTGTTGAACACCGCTTGCGAGCAGCTTTATCAGTGGCATCAGTTGGGTATGGTCGACCTGCAGATGTGCGTGAATGTCTCGCCGGGCATGTACCAGCGCAATTTGCTCAAATTGGTGGCCAAGGCATTGATGGAGCACCACCTGCCAGCCAGCAGTCTGGTTTTGGAGGTCACTGAAGATACCACCATGCGCGAAGTGAAGAATTCGCTGCAACTGATGCAGGATCTCAATCAACAGGGTGTGTTGCTGGCATTAGACGATTTTGGGACTGGTTATTCATCTTTGAGTTATCTGCAAAAGCTACCTGTGAGCAAGGTGAAGATTGACCGCTCCTTCATACAGGGCATTGATACTTCCATGGAGGCATCCGAGCTGGTCGCCAATATTTGCCGGATGGGATCCATGTTGGGCAAGAGTCTGGTTTGTGAAGGGATTGAGACTCAGGCCCAGCTTGATGTACTGCGATCCCTGACCGATATCCACTTGTATGGACAGGGCTATCTGTTCAGCCGGCCAGAACAGGCGGAGAAAATCTATCAAACTTTGCTGGAGATGGAGGAGCTTTGGCTGGCGCGTCAACAATCGGAAATGGCTTATATGAGTTAAGAAGAGGCTTGCCTGTCATCTGCCTCCATAATGTGTGATTTAGCTCGAATTTTCTTCTTGTTGTTTGTTGTTTGAACGGTTGTGCGGTCTTATCAAAAAAATATGCAAATTACCCTTGCCAGAAAGAATCGGCTCCCTATAATGCGCCTCCATCGACAGGGCAAGCGGCAACGCAAACAACCTCGTCGATAACCTCGAAAAGCCTTTGAAAATAAGGCTTGACTCGAGAGGGCGGTTGAGTAGAATTCCACTCCCGCAGCAACACACTGTTGCGTCGCTCTTTAACAATTTGAATCAAGCAATCTGTGTGGGCACTCACAGCATCGAACATCAAAAACAATTTTTGATTTTCAATGTCTGATGAAGTGACCAAGACGATTTCTTAGCAATAAGAAGTCGAACAGTTTATTTCAGCAATTCATTGAGCCGCTTTTCGAAGCAACCAAACTTAAATTGAAGAGTTTGATCATGGCTCAGATTGAACGCTGGCGGCAGGCCTAACACATGCAAGTCGA